>CAYLTU010000092.1:0-19509 GCA_964386465.1 uncultured Rhodospirillaceae bacterium | reverse complement strand
CTATTTCGCCACAATCTGTTGAGTATTGCAATACATTTTGTGGCTATTTGTACTTCAGGGGATAAATATTGTAATTTTCTGTCGCATATAATGAATGCCGAATAAACCGCACCGGGTGGAATTTTCTTAATTTTCCCGATTTACAGTGATTTTGCTGGCGGAATTCGGCGCCGAAAGGGTTCGTTTACCGGTAGCGTGCGTGGATAGGCGCGCACCTGCGCCCGCCCGCGGATAGGCTGGACGCTGGTTGCGGCAGATGTCATATTCCCGCTGCTTCGGGCGGCGTATTAGGAGGGCTTACGGCCATGACGACCGCGATTACCCGCATGATAACCTGGCTAAGGGGCGAGGCTGTCGGTACCGACGAGTTCGGCAACCAGTACTATCAGGACCGCAAACCCGTACCGGGCGGAAAGCGTCGGCGGTGGGTCATCTATGACGGTGACGACGAGGCGAGCAAGGTACCGGCAGAGTGGAACGCCTGGCTGCACCACACGATAGCGGCCGTGCCGGACGGAACACACCGCCGGGACTGGCAGAAACCGCATTCGCCGAATCTAACGGGCACGCCGGAGGCCTATCGCCCCGCTGGGCACACCCTGCGCGGCGGAAAGCGTGCGAGCGCCACCGGGGATTATGAAGCGTGGACGCCGAAATAGGCCGCGTCCGCCGATGAATCGCGAAACGGTTCATATCCTCGTCGGTGCGGCCGTCTTGCTGGCCGCGCCGCTGCTCTTTTTCATCTTCCTGACCGGTGACGCGCGGACAGGGTCGACCGTCGGCTACGAGCTGGAGGCGCGCTACAACCGCGTCGACGGGGTCGCGATCGGGACGAACGTACTGCTCGCCGGCGCACCGGTCGGCAAGGTCACGCGGCTCGACTTCGATCCGGAGGTCCTGCAGGCGGTGGTGACGATGACCTTGCGCGACGAGATCAAAGTGCCGATAGACACCGCGGCGCTCATCGTCAGCGACGGCCTGCTCGGCGGCAAGTTCATCAAGCTCGACCCAGGCGGTGCCGAAGAGATGCTGCAGGCCGGTGATAGTTTCGAATATGCACAGGACGCCATCATCGTCGAGGCGATGCTGGAGAAAGTCGTGCTCTGGGCCGAAGCGAGACGGCTTAAGGCGAAGAAGAAAGCCGGTAAAGACGGGAAGGGGGCGGAAAATCCGAAAAATCAATGAAGCGCAGCGTCATCGAAACCGTTCTCGGTGCGGTCGTCCTCCTGGTCGCCGGCATCTTCTTTTACTCCGCTTACAGCAGTAGCGATATCAGGCCAACCATCGGCTACGAGATCCAGGCGCGTTTCAACGCGATCGACGGGCTTACCGTTGGCAGCGATGTACGGGTCGGAGGGGTCAAGGTCGGCACGGTCACCGACATGTCGATCGATCAGAACACCTACCAGGCGGTTACCACGCTCACCATCGAGTCCCGCATCAAGCTGCCGGACGATACCGAGGCGATAATTTCAAGCGACGGGCTGTTTGGCGGGAAATATGTCCGCCTGGAACCCGGCAGCAGCGAGAAGCGTATCGCCGAGGGCGGTGAATTGACCAAGACCAAGGATGTCGTCTCGCTCGAGGAATTGCTCGGCAAGGTGATATTCCTGGTTACCGACGACGGCGGCTGAAACCCGCCCCGAATTTGCCATCTATCCCTGTTAAACGATGAAGTCATGAACAAGGCTTTTGGCGCCGCGCTTGCGATATTCACGATGCTCTCTGCGGGTCACGCGGTCGCGTTCCCGGGCGATCTGGTCATTATGCAAGGGCTCGATAAGGTGACCGCCCGTGTATCGACCTTTCAGGCGCCGCTCGGTGCGACGGTGCGTTTCGGGACGCTTGAGATCACGGTCAGGAACTGCGACCGGACGCCGCCGGAGGAGCCGCCGGAATCGGCCGTTTTCCTGGAAGTGATGGAAAAGCGGCCGGACGAACCGGTGACCGAACTTTTCACGGGCTGGATGTTCTCCTCCAGCCCGGCGCTGTCCGCGCTGGAGCACCCCGTCTATGATGTCTGGGTGCTCGAATGCAAACGGACGGCGCGGGAATCGCCGAAATCCCAATAGGGCCGTCTTCTAACCGGCTTGCGGGACGTAGGTGCCGCGGCCGACCGCGAGCAGCTTGCCGCTCTCGTCATGCACGTCGATGTCGACGACCGCGATAGAGCGGCCGGCGCGGCGGACCTGGGCCGTTGCGATCAGGTCGGTGTTCATTCCCGGGCGCAAATAATCAGTGCGAAAATTGACCGTTGGCACCCCCGCGCCCACCTTCATGACCACCGCAAAGTCGCCGACCGTGTCGATCAGCGAGGCGATCGGTCCGCCGTGCCACTGGCCGGTGCCGGCGCGCCGCTCGAACTCGGGCCGCATCGGCATGCGCATGACGATGGTATCCGTGTCCGGATCGGCCGACTCGACGGTCAGGTTCATGAAGGAGATGAAAGGGGATATGTCCAGCAGTGCCTGGATTTCCGCCTTGCCAAGATTATCGCTCATGGTGCCTTGTTCTCCGGTTCGACAGTTACGGGCAGACGACGACCTTGCCCAAGACCTCGCGGTCCTCCAGCAGGCGCAACGCCTCGCGGGCTTCCGTCAGCGGGAAGCTGCGGTCGATGACCGGGTGCATCCGGTCTTCCTGGATGTACTGCATCAGCAGTTCCAGATCCTCCCGCTCCCAGCTGTTGGAGCCGAGAACCTGCAGTTCAAAGGTCCAGATGTAGCGGATATCGGTCTTCGGATCGAAGCCGGCGGTTGCGCCGCAGGTCATCATGCGGCCGCCCTTGCGCAGGCATTTCAGCGACGGGACCCAGGTATCGCCGCCGGTGAAATTGACCACCATGTCGACGCCGCCGTCAAAGCTGTAGCGGGTCGGTTTGGTGAAGCGCTTCCAGACTTCCTTTTCGAACGGGTCTTCGGCGTAGTTGATGCCGTCGTCTGCGCCGAATTTCTTCAGGCGCTCGATCTTCTCTTCCGTGCTGGCGCAGACAATGACCTGGGCGCCGAACATCTTTGCCAGCAGGACGCAGCCCGTGCCGACGCCGCCGCTCGCGCCCAGCACGAGGCAGCGTTCGCCTTCGCTTATCTTGCCCTGCGTGATCATCATCCGGTGCGCGGTGCCGTAGGCGACGGGCAGACTGGCCGCTTCCTCGAAGGTCACGCCATCCGGCATGCGGACCAGCTGATGCGCCGGCGCGCGGCAAAATTCGGCCAGACCGCCATGCGTGGTTTCGCCCATCAGCCCGCCCTCGATCCGGTTGCGCGGATCGACCAGGACCCGGTCGCCGACTGACCATCCGGAGACCTCGGCGCCGACCTCGGCGATTTCGCCGGCGACGTCCAGGCCGCAGATCACCGGCAGGTTCAGCTTGATCCCCGGCATGCCGCGGCGGGTGAAGATGTCGTGGTAATTCAGCGACGACGCCTTGACGCGCACCACGACGTCTTCCGGGCCGCATTCCGGGTCGGGAAAATTCGCTTCATAGACTAGGTTTTCCGGACCGCCATGTTCGTGGATTACGGCTGCGCGCATGATTTCTCTCTTTCGTTTCTTCGTTCTAGGCCTGACTGAAGGTGATGACCGGACCGCAGGAATGTTCCGGCGCGACCCACAGGGCGGGATAGGGATGATCGGTCGTCGGGACATCTCTGGACGCCAGATATTTCCGCGTCGCGTCGAGATCCTTGACCGCGATGCCGAACCCGGCGACATAGGGCATGGCGGGCGGCGTAATATTCACCCATTCCTTGAGCCGGGTTTCGGTTATGGCATAGACGTTGCCGCGCGACAGATGGAAGACCCTGCCGCCGGGCCTGACTTCCTCCGGCGGTGTGCCGAACAGCCGGGAAAGCCGGCCGCAGGTCTCGTCGAGATCTTCGACGCACAGGGCGACTTCCGACAACGCCACCGCACCGTTTGGGTGTTCCAGCAAATGCGGCTGCCACAGTACATCGCGTGTCAGGTGATCGATGAAGATCAATTTCGCTTCGGGAAAGTTCTCCCGATCGACATGGATATTGCGGAACGCCGCCAGCCGGGTTTCCTCGTTGTTGGGACCGAATGGCGCTTGCCGCTGTAGTTGCGTCGCCGGCGTCACCCCTTCGAAACGGCCGCTGAGAATGGGGTAGGATTTATCCGCGTCGCCGCTGCCGATGGCGACGATGTGCTGTCCCTCGTACCGGTCCAGATAATCTTTCGTGGAGCTGTACAGGCTCGGGTCGGTGATGCCTATGATCTCCAGATAGCCGTTCTCGAACATCGCGCAATGATTGCCCGACCCCCATTTCTCGACCGGTCCGCCGGCGGTGCGGGAGCCGGAATGGTAGCTGCGCGGCGTCAGCGTGAAGCCGAGCCTCTCGTAGGCCGCCTGTCCGAGGTCGAGGTCGCGGACGGCGACACCGGTATGGTCGAGTTCGAGGTTAAGTTCAGTCATCACGCTGTCTCCTCGAGCGCTGCGGTGGATTTCGCTTGCTCGGTCAAAGCGTTACGGTCGATCTTGTTCGTACCCGTGAGCGGCAGGCTGGGCAGGAATACCACCTGCCGCGGATGCTGATAGGCGGGCCCGTTCGCCAGGGCGAATTCCTTGACAGCCTGCTCTTCCAACTGCTTTCCGTCCACCGGCACGACGAAGGCGGACGGTTTGTACCCCTTGATCTCATCGGGCACCGGTACGACGCAAGCCTGTTCGATATCGGGGTGCTTCTCCAGCATCTTCTCGACCTCGCCCGGATAGACGTTCTCGCCGCCGCAGTTGAACATATCGTCCACGCGGCCGACGAAATAGTGAAAGCCGTTCTCGTCCCGGCGCATGATATCGCCGCTGTCGTACCAGCCGTCCGCGCTCAGCACTTCGGCGGTTTTCTCCGGCAGATTGTGGTAGCCCGGCATGACCGAGGGGTTGCGGCAGTGCAGGACGCCCTGGTCGGCATCCATATCGTCGCCGTCGACCAGCCGCGCGTCGCAGTCGGGACGCGGATAACCGACCGACATACCCGGCTGCGGCAACCCGTCGGGGTGCGCGCCGTAGCAGGAGGGGCCGCCTTCCGTCGTCCCGTACCCGATGGTGATAAGGGCGTTGGGGAATACCTCCCGCAGATCGTCGTACAGTTTCTGGCTGACCGGGGCGGAGCCCATCCGGGCGATGCGGACGGAGGACAGGTCGGTGCGCGCCAGCGTGTCCTTTTCGCGCGCGACCATCGCCAGCATGGTCGGCACCGAGGTCAGCCAGGTAACGCCGTATCGGCCGATTGTCTCGATATAACCGGTCGCCGTGAACTGCGGCATCAGGACGATCGTCAGATGCGCGCCGAAAGCCAGCTTGCACGTGGCCAGTCCGTTCATGTGATAGAGGGGCGCCGCGACAAGCACGCGGTGGTCGGCGTCCGGCGGCGGGTCGATGCGCGTCTCGACGACCCAGAGATGACCCGCATGGGTCAGGGGAACGCCCTTCGGCCGCCCGGTCGAGCCGGAGGTGTAGAGGAACATGGCGATCTCGTCTTTCGCCGGCCGGACCGACTCGAACTCGCCGGGATCGCACAGCGCGTCGAACCCGCCATCGTCGCCGAACACCAGAACGGGAAAATCGGACGGTACGCGGTCGGCGCGTTCGGCATCGGCGAAGACCAGCTTGATGTCGGCGTCGCGCAGGATGTAGTCGACGGTCTCGTCCGGGAACTTGTAGTTGATCGGCACGGACACCAGGCCGGCACGCATGGTGCCGAAATAGGCGGTCAAAAACTCGACCCGGTTGGCCGACACGATTGCGACACGGTCGCCGCGCTTCAACCCGCGCGCCAGCAGTCCGCGCGCGACCGCGCGCGACGCGGCGTCGATCTCGGCATGGCTGAATTCCCGCGCGCCTTCCGGCCGGCTTAGATCGATCAGGGCGATCTTGTCCGGATCCTCGCTCCGGTTCAGCAGGTCGCCCAAATTGTACAGTGCGCTCATCTACTCCAAGCCTTTGTCACTCATTCATGTCGGTATAGCGCGCGCGGCCATGTCGGTATAGCGCGCGCGGCGTCAGTCCGCCATTGCCGCCAGCTCGCCCAGGGTCACCGGCTTGATGGGCGGCCGGATGCGATAATAGCCCGTTTCCGCGACGGTTTCGCCCCGCGCCTCGGCGACCAGTTCCGAAACGGTCAGGCCGCACATGCGGCCCTGGCAGGGTCCCATGCCGCATCGGGTGAAGGCCTTCAGCTGGTTCGGTCCCATGGCGCCCAGCGCCACAGCTTCCCGAATGTCGCCCGCGCTGATCTCCTCACAGCGGCAAACGATCGTCGCATCGTCCGGCGGCGCACAGATTTGCGGCGGCGGCGGGAACAGCGCGTCGAGCAGCGGCCGGATCGCCTGGTGCGTTGCGAATTCGTCGCGCAGCGGCACGGCGCGGCGGTCGCGGTCCGCCTGGTCGATTTTACCTTGCCGGTGCGCCGCATCGAGCGCCGCCAGCCTGCCGGTCAATGCCGCGGCAACGGCCCCGTCGATTCCGCCGCCATCGCCGGCCACGGCGAACGCGGCCTGACTGGTCGCGCCCCATTCGTCGCGCACCGGGCGCCAGTATCGCTGCGGCGGGTACCATTCGTGATCGCAGAAGACCTGCCGCGTGATCTGGGTATTGGGTGCGACGCCGAAATGCAGCAGCAGCGTATCGACGGCTATTTCCGATCGCGCGCCATTGCGCGTGAAGGCAACGGCGCTGACCTTGTCCTCGCCGACCGCCGCCAGATCCTCGACGCCTGAGTGGATCGGGACTCCGGCGTCGCGGATGTCGCGGCGCATCTGACGGCCCTTGCGCAGATAGTCCCGTGCCTGTAGCGCGGTTATCAGGTGTGGCGCCGCCGACAAATAGTCGCCGAAACGCGTCGTCTCCAGCAGCGCGGCGACGTCGGCGCCGGCCCGGATCAACTGCTGCGTGATGAGCAGGGCGAGCGGACCGCAACCGGCGACGACGATGGGGCCGGACGGGATGATCGCGGCCGATTTGAGCAGGATCTGCGCGCCGCCGGCCGTCATTACGCCGGGCAGCGTCCAGCCGGGTATCGGCGCCGGGCGCTCCATCGCGCCGGTCGCCACCAGAACCCGGGTGCCCGCCGCCGTCGCGCCTTTACCGTCCTGGGAGTAGGCGACCGAGCCGTCCTCGTCGACCCGCCACACCGAAGCGCCCGGCCGGTATTCGGCGTTCGAATCGCGGAATGCTTCGGCCAGCCCGGCGCCCTGCCGGTAATCGTCGCCCAGCAGGGCCACGGTGTCCGGAGGTGCCGTCTCGATGGCGCGGTAGATCTGGCCGCCCGGCGCCTGCTGTTCGTCCAGAACTAGCGTGGACAGACCCAGCGCGTCCGCCTCGACCGCCGCGGCCAGTCCGGCGGGTCCGCCGCCGATGATCAGGAAATCGAAACTGTCGGTCATGCGTCGAGCCGCCGTTTGCCGTCTTGCCGGCGGATCTTCATGCCGTTCCGGACCGGTTCCATGCAGGCTTGGCGGTTGGGGACGCCGTCGATCTCCACCAGGCAATCGAAGCAGGCGCCCATCATGCAGAAGGGCAGGCGCGGCGACCCGCTGACCGGGGTCGTCCGGCTATAGCCCGGGTCGGCGGCAAGGAGGGCGGCCGCGACCGACTCGTGCGCGCCGACCTTCAGAATCTCGCCCTCGAAATCGATCGTGACGGAATCGGCCTCCGGGTCATGCAGCCGCCGGAACATCGAACCTCCGGGCGCTGAAATGGTCGAAGTCCGGCGGCGTTTCTCCCGTCGCGATCCATTTGGACACGTGATGGGCATTGACGGCGGCGAGGGTCACGCCGCTGTGCGAGGTCGCGACGTAGGCGCCGGGCATGGTCTCGGACTCGTCGTAGATGGCGCACTTGTCCGGCGTCAGGACGCGGATGCAGCCCCAGTTGCGCACCAGCCGTACGTTGGCCATCTGCGGAAAGGCCTTGACCGCGCGCGCCGCGATATGGCCCGCCACGGGCAGGGTCGTGCCGTCGTTGAAGCCGACCTCCTCTTCCGAATTGCCGAACATGAAGCCGCCTTCGTCGGTCTGACGGATCGAACCCACCGCCATCTCCACGGTCGCCTCGATGCGCTCGGTGACCAGCACCTGCCCGCGTTGCGGCCGGATCGGGGCGTTGAGCCCGACCATCGGCGCCAATTCGGTGATGCCGTGCCCGCAGGCGATGACGATCTTCGGCGCGGTGAACCGGTTCGACGCCGTCTCGGCGATGAACGCAGCGCCGTCATGGGTGATGTTGGTGACCTGATTGCACGCGAAATACCGGCCGCCGCGGTGCTCGAACCCGCGATGCAGGGCGCGCAGCAGCTTGAGCGGATTGACGTGCCCGTCATGCGGGCCGAAGGACCCCCCGGCGACGCCAGGGCCGACCTTCAAGCCCGGCACCATCTTCTGGATCTCGTCGCGCTCGATGATTTCGGCGTCGTAGCCCTCGGCCCCCGCCTGCTGGCGCATGATATCGATGTTGCGGCGGCAGGTTTCCCGCTCCTCCTCGCTCAACAGGAGATTGATCCCGCCGCCGTTCTGGTGATTGACGTCCAGCCCGGCGCTGTCGTTCAGGTCATCGGCGAAATCACCCCAGAGATGCGACGACTCGCGGCTCCAATCGGCGTAGCGCTGCAGCCCCATGCCCTTGCTTTGCACCCAGACGAGCCCGAAATTGCCGCGCGCGGCCCGCAAGGAATCGTCCGAACCGTCCAGCACGACCGTATCGACGCCCCGGCGCGCCAGGCCATAGGCGACGGCCGCGCCGAAACTGCCGCCGCCGACGACGATTGTATCCGCGCTATGCATCGTTCTGAACCATCGGAGTGTGGATCTGTAGCCGCTCGCCGATCATGCGTCGAAACCGGCGATGGCGCAACCGATCCGGCGATTTTCGGCGGGTTCGTCACGCATCGTGCGGGAACGATCGCCGTAATCCCCGTAATACATTCCGACAGCGCGCGACGCGCGGACGCGCTATACTCACCGCATGCCGTACAAAAGTAGAAGACGCCGGCGTGAAGGATATCGGGCCCCGGCCATAAAATGGCTCGCGTTCACCGCATTTATCGCGTGTTCACTCGTGTTCGTCATTTGGTATGCGGTGAAGTTGCATGGTGACCCGTACAACAGCGACGGTCCCGTCATCGAGGAGCCGGCAAAAGACGCGCAGCGCCAGTAACTACGTAAGGCGGATTCAGGTCACAACCGCACCATTTGGTGTGAATGTGACCGGAATCCGCCTATGCAACGAGGTGCGCCCGCATTCATCCTTGGGCGGCAAAGCCCCTGCGGAAATTTTCGCCGTCACCTGCCCCGTGGATAAGGGGACAACCGGCTGCGCCGGATTGACCGCTTCCCCCACAGGGGATCGCCCGCCACTTCGGGCAGACCCAACAACAGCTACAAATTTCAATCAATACGAATAGAAATTTGGCGGCATGATCAGGCTGCGGAATACACCTTAAAAAGGCAGCCAGACTGTCCAACAATCCAGGGTCATCTCACCCTTCCAACAGCGACGGGATATGACTACGATTGGTTTCGATTTATGCGTTATCTGGGAAATGCCGGTTAAAGGTTACGGCGTTTCGAAACAGAAGATGGGACGGAAGAGCATGAGCGTGGAGAAGAATGGCGAAACACCGTTGCGCGAACCTACCGATTTTGGTGATGGCGTTTATCATTCTTCGTTGGTGAACGTGACCAATGTTTGCAACCTGGATTGCAGTCATTGCTTTGTCTTCCGCGCCGATAATCCAAACAACGCCCGTGACAAAATGGATGACCGCACCATGCTGCATCAGCTGGAGGTGTTGCGCGACAAGCATGATATCCGCTCCATGCTGTTCATGGGCGGGGAACCCATGATCCGAAAGGATCTGGTCATGAATGCGGCGAAACTATTCGACAATCCTTTGATTGTCACCAACGGCACCTATGGCATCCCCAGTTTGCCTGGCGGCCTTGTCACGGTTTCACTCGACGGGCCGGAAGAAGCGAATGACGCCATGCGCGGCGCGGGCGTTTTCCAAAAGGTAAAGGCGGCGATCGCCGAGCGTGACCGTGATGACGGCACGACGTTGATGCTGCAAATGACCGTGACCAAGATTAACGCGCACACGGTCGCGGAATTTGTCGAGACGGTGAAGGATTGGTCCATTGATGGCGTCGCCTTCACCTTCTATATCCCGATTGTCGATGATCAGACCGGTTTGGCTTGGGACAGCTTGGAGGATCGGGATGAAGCCATCCGCGACGTCATCGCGGTTAAGCAGGCCTACCCGGACCTGGTGAAGGCGCAAATCCCGGTCCTGGAAATGATGTTCGCGGACGTCTGCCAGAAACACACGGGCGATTTGGGTGGCCAGTGCGTGAATATCGATATCCTGCCCCTTTACATGGGAGAGAACGGCGCGTTCGAACGGCCCGAATGCTGCTACGGCAACGAAGCCGATTGCTTCCGCTGCGGCTCCTACAGTCTGTTCAACACGGTCTATCACCGCGAAGTCTTGCAGCAAAAAGACTATGTCCGCCGCACGCTTAACAAAGCCGTTGGCTGAACTTTCACGGGCAAGCTGCTACTATCCTCTTATCATCTCCACCGCTTTATCAGCGATCATGATGACCGGTGCGTTGGTGTTGCCGCCGGTATTACGGCATTACGGTGACAGTGCACTCAACCGTAATTTCCTTAAAAAGATCGCCAAACTGTCCAACAAACTGGGACCATCTCAGCCACAGAGGAAAAATCATGTTTGCCGCTGTGCATTAACGGCGACAAGCCCTACATACTCGAAGAAAGGGAGCGAAATGCCATCCATTCAACGCCCGAAATCACCCGAAGAAAGCCCCCGCGTAAAGGCCGTATTTGACGACATTCGTGAAACTCGAGGATCAGATTTCATAAATAATATCTGGAAATATCTGGCCTTCGACGAAAGCCTTCTCGAGCGAACCTGGGAAGAGGTCAAAGAGGTCATGGCGACGCCCTCGGAACTTGATCCGTTGACCAAGGAGCTTCTTTATCTGGCTGTTTCGATTATCAATAACTGCGAGTATTGCATACATTCCCATTCGGCGGCGGCCCGCGCAAAGGGAATGACCCCTACGCAACATGGCGAGGTTCTAAAAATCGTCTCGCTGGCAGCGAAAACCAATCATCTCTCCAATGCGATGCAAGTGCCCGTGGACCCCGAGTTTATTGTTCCTGTGGAATCAGGAGGGAGGTAATTTCTGTCGCCGTAATTTCCTCTCAGGTTCAGTCCTCCGCCATTTCGGTGCGCATTTCGGTGACAGTGCACTTAAACAAAATTCAGACCATTCGACATTGCCGCGTGGCGCCCGCTGTTAATCGTCCGCGCCGTCCAGGCGCGGCGTCTCCGCCAACTAAATTACATCGTCCTCTTAATTCCAGAACCTGCTAATTCCCCAAATAACGTTGGATCAGGCGATCTTCCGTGCTGCGCGTTTCGGCCGTAGAAGCAGGATGGGTGGAATTGCCAGGAGCGACACCGTCGCCATGGCAAACATCGTCACCTCAATCCCGAAAATGTCGCTGAGCAGGCCAAAGAAGATAGGTCCCAGCAAACCGGACATTGCGGAAACCGTATATATCAGCGCGAAGCCCCGGGAGACACGGTCGCCATGAACCAGATCGCCCACGACGCCATAGGTAACCGATGTCGATCCTTGAAGAACGATACCCAGGACCGGCAACAGCGCGAAGGCGAGTATTTTCCCCGACGCAAGAACCGCGACGATCCCGATTGCGCTGAGGCATTGGACCAACGTAAACGCCCAGCGGGTTCCGATACGTTCGGCGAGGAAACCGCACGCCGCCTTCCCCAGCATGCCGCCCACCAGGGTCAGAGTGACCGCAAGCGTCGCGAGGCTTAAGGGCACGTCCTTGGCGGCGATAAAGAAAGCGAGGAAGGTTAGGAAACCAGCCTGGACGGCGGTATCCAGAAACACGGCGATGCAGAGGCCCGTAAATCCCGACTTGTCTTCGATGCCCCAGCCGAGCACGCCGCCACCTTCCTTGACGTTGCTGGCCGCGGGCTTTCGCGATCCCGCCGCAAGCGTGAACAGCGTAAGGAATACGGCCACCGCCCCAATCAAGGCGGCCGCCCCAAAGGCACCCGCAACCCCTTGCCAAGAGATGCCGACGCCGGCGGCCAAGCTGAACAATGCCGTGAAGGTCAGTTTGCCCGCGTCGCCGGACGAGTTGTAGAGCCCAAGAGCCGACCGGCGGCCGCTGTCAACAAAGGCGGCGCTAACGACCGATGACGACAGCGCATGTTGAAACGCTCCGCCGAGGCCAACCACAAATAAGCAAATTCCAATAATCCAAATCGTGTCGGCAATCACGAGCCCGACATAACCGAGCCCGGCGCAGGTCAGACCGAAGACCAAAAGGTTCCTCTCGCCGACACGCTCGGCAAGGATACCCGATGACATTTCAAACAGCGCCATGCCGCCATTGTTGACGGATCGCAAAACGCCGATCTGCGCGAAACTGAGGCCAAAGGTCTGGGCAAGAACGGGCAGGATTACGTATAGCGCGGCGCTCAATCCGTCCTGGACGGCGTGCGTGCCGCAACAAATCGCGAGTATGCTTTTACGTCGTCGCGCTAAGATCATGTTTAATCGATGCTGATAGGGAAAACGGTGACGTTGCGCTCAACCGTTACAAAACCGTGCATTTTTTGCCAACTTAAACGTTTTTCCGCTCCGGCAAGGTCGGCCGCCGCTCGCTGCGCTACCCGCAAGCTGCACCGTCACTGTAAATTTTAGGCCGCGCGCGCATCCTTCCAGCGGTAGTAGCGAATAGCAGGCGCCAGAAACCACGGCTTGCCCCAATAGTAGGGCCGCGTCGGGAAGCCGATTTGGGAGAGGGGGCTATCGCCGTCTTTCAGGCCCAAGACCTGTTGCCCGATCTTGGTGCCGAAATAGCTCGAGAGCCCGACACCGGAGCCGCAATAACCCATAGAATAGTGAATGCCGTCATGCGCCCCCAGATGGGGCATCGCATCAAAGGTATAGCCGACGAAACCCATCCAGGCGTGCGTAATCGGGGTGTCCGCCAGTTCGGGAAAACGTGTGACCATTTGCGCGTGCATGGCCGGTGCGGCGGCGGTCGGGTTTGTCTCGCTTATCGAGACTCGGCCGCCGAACAGGATACGCTCGCCCGCGGGATCGGTGCGGTAGTAGACCACCAGCTTCCTGCTATCGTTGATCATTCTCCGATTTGGGATCAAGCGCTGGATCAAACCAGGCTCCAGCGGTTCGGTCGCGATTATGTAGCTGCCGATGGGAATGATCCGGCGCTGCTGCCAGGGCGTCAGCGCACGCGTGTAGCCGTTGGTCGCAACGATGATATTGCGGGCCTTGATCGACCCTTTGGCGGTGGCGATCGTGAAGTCGCCGGCGGCGCCGGAAATTCCTTCCGCGCCGCAATGACCGATCACGGTGGCGCCAGCCTGCCGCGCCCGGTCCAGCAAGCCCTTGTGATAGGCGGCCGGATCGATTGCGGCGTGGCGCGGATACACGATGCCGCCATGATAGTCGGGGCTGTCGATCTCCGTATGCTGCTCCGCCTTCGGTACGACATAGGCGTCCGTTTCCAGGCCTCTTGGCGGGTTTTCGATGGATTTGGCGAGCATTTCGAGCTGGCCCGGCGCGTGCGCCGCATAAAAGCGGCCGACGATTTCGAAAACACAATCCAAGCCTTCGGCCTCGACGAATTCGCCCATCCATTTCAGTGAGTTATGACCTTCTTTGACGATATCGTAGGCCAACTGATCGCCGACTTTACCGCGCAAGTCGTCATATTGCGGCTTGATCGCCGTGGAGATCTGTCCGCCGTTTTGGCTGCTGCAACCGCTGCCGATGGCGTTCGCCTCGAGGACCACCGTATGCCGCCCGCCGCGTGCGGTTTGGATCGCCGCGCACAGGCCGGTATAGCCGGAACCGATAATCACCACGTCGGCGCTGGCGGGAAGGGCGGATTCCGGCTCGGCGCAAAGGGGACTTCGCTCCCACCAAAAGGGTTCCGGTTTGTAGTTGGTTGCAAACAAGCGGGTACTCATGAAAATTCCTCGACGTTGTCGATACTAAGAAAGCGACCATCTCCCGCTTATACGTTACTCAGGGCTTCCATGCGCTGTTTCACACGAGCCGCCGTCTCCACGCGCATGGCATTCCATTGCTGCATCGACAGGGTGTGCCTTGATCGGGCGCTTTCAAGATCGTTCGGATCGAAAGCGGGCTCCAGCTCGAAATGTCCGAAACGGTCTTCGCCCCGCACCAGGGTCGCGCTCACCCGCTGGTCGGCGGTGCATCTGCAACGCGCCGGAATGTAGCTTATGCCGAGGCCGATACGGCGCTTATCGCTCCGGTTCGCGCCGGAAGTGTGCATTGTCAGGGTGTGGTGCAAGGAAAACTGACCGGCCTTCAACGGGACCGGTACAACGGTTTCCGCGGTTTCGTCGACCGCCAAGACCTGCCCTTGCCGCAGCATCAATTCGGGATCGTCGCGCACCTCGCTCAAAATCTCTTCCCCCCGAAGGTGGCTTCCGGGGATCATTCGCACGCAGCCCATCTCTTCCGTGGCGTCCGAAAGCGCGACCCAGGCCGTGACGTGCTCGAAGGGCGTCAAGCCGAAATAGGTGCTGTCCTGGTGCCAGCTGACGTAGGCGCTGCTGTTGGCCTCCTTGATCCAAATCGTCAGGTGATAGACGAGGATATCCGGCCCTATCAGCGCTTCGACCGAGTCGAGAATTTCCGGCCGGCGCACGATGTCCGCCGCCCAGTTCTGGTGCAGATAGGGCCTGAACTGCAGGGGCGTGCCTCTCAGCGTGCCGGGGCCGCCGGTCTCGGCCTCCAACCGCTCGAGACCTTGACGCCAGACCGCGACGTCATCGGCTGAGAATGCGTCCAGCGGGGAGAGATACCCGGTCCGTTCATACTGCTCGATTTGTGCTGCGTTCAGGTTCATTTGCATCCAATCCTTAATCTTTTGTGCGGTCAATTGCGCCCTTAGAAGGGGGCCGCTGGTATTGGAATCAATCCCCCGGCCCCTCCAGCCGCCGCAACAGCGCGGAAATGTCCTCCGCTTCCGCGTCCGGATCGAAATGGGCTTCCCTGTTTAGCGCTTCCGCCAGCATGATCCGGTATTCCTTGCGGGGAATCTCCCGCGCGCCGAACTGACCCAGATGGTCGGTCGTGAACTGCGCGTCCAGCAGCCGGAACCCGCCGCTTTGCAGGCGCGCCACCAGATGTACCAGGGCGACCTTGCTGGCGTCGCGCTCGCGGCTGAACATGCTTTCGCCGAAGAACGCGCCGCCGAGCGAGACGCCGTACAGCCCGCCGACCAGTTCGCCGCCGCACCAGCATTCGACGCTGTGCGCGTGGCGCATGTGAAAGAGCGAGGTGTAGAGCGTGACGATGCGGTCGTTGATCCAGGTGCGCGGCCGCATGTCGGTGGCTTCCGCACACCCTTCGATGACTTCCTCGAAGGCATGGTCGAACGTGACGTGGAAGCGGCCGCTCCGCACCGTGCGCTGCAGGCGGCGCGGGACGTGAAAATCGTCCAGCGGGATGATGCCGCGCATCCGCGGGTCGACCCAGAACAGCTCCGGATCGTCGCGGTCTTCGGCCATCGGAAACACGCCGATCGCGTAAGCGCGCAACAGCATGTCCGGCGTCAGTTCGAGCATTTCCATCGCGGTTCAGCCTAACGCTACCCTCGGAATTTTCGCGGATTACCCCCCACCCTAACCCTCCCCCGCAAAGGGGGAGGGGATATTATTGATGCGCAACGGCACCGCTCCCTCCCCCTTGAGGGGGGAGGGCTGGGGTGGGGGTGCTCGCTTGGCACAGCGTCTCGCATCGTTTCTTTCGGAGTTTCTACAGCCCTAAAAAGCTCTCCAGCCAGTGAATGTCGTAGTCACCGTTCCGGAAATCCTGCTCCAAGAGCAGCCGTTGATGCAAGGGGATCGTGGTTTCGATCCCGCCGATGACATATTCGTCCAGTGCGCGGCGCAGCCGCATGATGCAATCTTCGCGGCTGTCGGCGTGCACGATCAGCTTGGAAACCAGACTGTCATAGTGCGGTGGCACCGCGTAGCCGGAATACAGCGCCGAATCGACACGCACGCCCAGCCCGCCGGGCGCGTGGTAGTCGGTCACCTTGCCGGGCGACGGGGCGAAGGTTTCAGGGTTCTCGGCGACCACGCGGCATTCCATCGCGTGGCCGCTCAGCACGATGTCGGACTGGCTCAGCGAGAGCGGTTCGCCGGCGGCGATTCGGATCTGCTCGCGCACCAGGTCTACGCCGCTGATCATCTCGCTGATCGGATGCTCGACCTGCAGTCGCGTGTTCATCTCGATGAAATGGAAATCGCCGTCCTCGTACAGGAACTCGATCGTACCGGCGCCGCGATAATTCAGCTTGCCGACCGCCTCGACGACGCGCTGGCCGATCGCGGCGCGTTGCGCCGGGTTCAGGGCGGGGGAGGGCGCTTCCTCGATGACCTTCTGATGCCGGCGCTGGATCGAGCAGTCGCGCTCGCCAAAATGAACGACCTTGCCCTTGCCGTCGCCGAGCAGCTGGATTTCGATATGCCGCGGCTTGCCGAGATATTTCTCGATATACACCGCGTCGTCGCCGAAGCTGGCGGCCGCCTCGTTGCGGCAATGGGTCAGCACCGCGGACAGTTCGTCGGGCGCTTCGGCGACCTTCATGCCCCGGCCGCCCCCACCTGACGCGGCCTTGACCAGGACGGGATAGCCGATCTCGTCCGCGATGCGTGCCGCCGCGCCATCGTCGGTGACCGGTCCATCCGAACCCGGAACAACGGACAGGCCCAACGCGCGGACCGCATCCTTGGCCGCGATCTTGTCGCCCATGAGGCGGATATGTTCCGCCGTCGGGCCGATGAAGACGTAGCCGTGCTCCTCGACCATCTCGGCGAAGGACGCGTTTTCCGACAGGAAGCCGACCCCGGGGTGGATGGCGTCGGCGCCCGAGATCCGCGCCGCCGACAGGATGGCCTGCATGTTCAGATAGCTGTCGCGC
Source organism: uncultured Rhodospirillaceae bacterium (assembly GCA_964386465.1). GTDB lineage: Bacteria > Pseudomonadota > Alphaproteobacteria > UBA8366. The sequence continues at coordinate 2,438 of CAYLTU010000092.1, read as the reverse complement.
GACGCGGGCGGGCCGATGCACACGGTTTCGCCGGCCAGGCGCACATGCATGGCGTCGGAATCGGCGGTGGAGTGGACGGCGACCGTCTCGATGCCCATCTCGCGGCAGGCGCGGTGAATGCGCAACGCGATCTCGCCCCGGTTCGCGATGAGGACTTTCTCGAACAAATCCGGTTACTCGAGAATGAGCAGCGCTTCGCCGAATTCGACGGGCTGGGCATCTTCCACGAGGATGGATTTTACCGTTCCGGCACGCGGCGCGAGGATCGGATTCATGACCTTCATCGCCTCGACGATGAACAGCGTATCGCCCTCCAACACCTGGCTGCCGGCTTTGACGAAGGGGTCGGAATCGGGGTTCGCGGCGAGATAGATCGTGCCGACCATGGGCGAGGTGACGGCGTCGGGATGGGATTCCTCGGCGCCGGCGGCGGACTGCGGCGCGGCGGCGGGCGGGGGCGGCGCATACACGGCGCCGGCGGCAGCGCCGTTGCGTACGACGCGAATGCTGCGGTCGCCTTCCGTCACCTCGACCTCGGCCAGGCCGGTCTCCTCCAGCAGTTTGGCGAGCGCGCGGATCTGGTCGTTGTCGATCGTTGGTTTTGCCATATCAACCGTTATCCAAAATGTCCTTGATCGCGTCGAGCGCGAGGGTGTAGCTGCGCCAGCCGAAGCCGCAGATCACGCCCGCCGCGACGGGCGAAATGTACGAATGATGGCGGAACGGCTCGCGCGCGAAGACGTTCGAGAGATGCACTTCGATGACCGGCGCGTCGAGCAGCGACAGCGCGTCGAGCAGCGCGACCGAGGTGTGGGTGAAGGCGGCCGCGTTGATGACGACGCCCTGATGCGTCGTCCGCGCGTCCTGAATCCAGGTGACCAACTCGCCCTCGACGTTCGACTGCTTGAAGTCGATAGCAAGGCCGAGGGTTTTCGCGTGCGCGCGGCACCGTTCCTCGATGTCGGCCAGCGTGTCGGAGCCGTAGATCTCCGGCTGCCGGACGCCGAGCATATTCAGGTTCGGTCCGTTGAGGATCAGGATAGGGGCGTTGTCCGCCAACGGTGATCTCCTTATCGCGCCGCCACTCGAATGCGCCCTGCGTTCGGATTCGGTTATATCACCTCGCGGGGACCGCGCAAGGATACCAGCGGGCCCGTTCCCTGCTAGACTGGGCGGCACGTGCGCGACCGGCAATCCCCGTGGGCTACGGGGCGGGGCCGCGCTTCGGAAACGAACGATCGGTCATTGATAAATGATTGACGCATTCCGGTTAACCGTCGGCGAGTATCTTGCCAGGAGTTTGCGCGGCAGGCCGCGCGGCTCCCCCGCGCCGCTTCTGTTCCAATCCGCGGATTTCCGCGGCTTTTCAGGCAACAGGAGTGAGGACAATGAGCGAAAAGACAGATATGACCGACGCGGCGGCCCGGCGCGACCACTGGGATAATCCGCTCGGCACCGACGGGTTTGATTCGTTGAATACAGCACGCCGGACCCCGCCGCGATGGCGGCGCTGTTCGAGAAACTCGGCTTCAGGCCGGTGGCGAAACACCGCTCCAAGGCGGTGACCCTGTTCCGGCAAGGCGATGTCAATTTCATTCTGAACGACGAACCGGACAGTCATGCGGCGCGATTCGCCGATGTGCACGGGCCGTGCGCCTGCGCCAAGGCGCTTCGCGTCGCGGATGCCGGCCAAGCCTACGAGCACGCGCTGGCGCAGGGGGTGCGGGGCGTGCCGTCGCAGACCGGGCCGATGGAGCTCAACATCCCGGCCGTCGAGGGCATCGGCGGGGCGCTAGTCTACCTCGTCGATCGCTATGGCGAAGGCGACATCTACGAGATCGATTTCCGTCCGATCGACGGCGCCGACGCGCGGCCCGCAGGCTACGGCCTTGCCTATATCGATCACCTTACCCACAACGTTTATCAGGGCAACATGGCGGAATGGGCCGGCTATTACGGGCGGCTGTTCAACTTCAGGGAAGTGCGCTTCTTCGACATAGAGGGCAAGCTGACTGGCCTATTGATCCCGGGCGAATTGAAGAAAAACTCCGGCTTCGTACATGGCAAACCGCCCTCCGCCTTCTCGCCCGTCGCGGTGACGCTTGCGGCGCTGGGGGATGCCTGGGACGGCGCCAAACTGCACGGGCGGGTGATCGTCGACCACAACGGCGAACGGTTCGGTCAGCCGGACGCGGGACAGGACATGTATTTCGACTTTCCGGCCCTGATCGCCCACGCCGCCAAGACCCGTCCGCTATCGGCCGGCACTATTATCGGATCGGGTACAATCTCGAACCGAAATCCGGACGCCGGATCTTGCTGCCTGGCGGAACGCCGCACCATCGAAACCATCGCCGACGGGAAACCGATCGCTTAACCGTCGACCAACGGCTTCAAGACCGAATTATAAAGTTCCGACTTGGCCTCGACGCCGAGCC
>CAYLTU010000091.1:17271-19850 GCA_964386465.1 uncultured Rhodospirillaceae bacterium | reverse complement strand
AGGTGACCCGTTCGTGCAGGGCCCAGCTCGCCGCCTGGATGAAGCCGCCTTCGCCCTGCATCGCGAGTCCGTCCGGGTCGACGACCTGGCCGGCATCGATGGCGACGACCGCGCGGTGTAGTTTGATCGCCGCGTCGTCGCCGACTTCGAGCTCGACGCCGACCGCGGCATAGGCCTTGGAGTTGGTGTATTGCGAGAAGCCGATGCCGCGCCCACGGTTCTCGGGCTTGTCGGCCTTGTGGAGCCCGTCTGCCGCGGCTCGTAGGCAGGCTTTTGCCCGTTCGTCGTCGAGATGGCGCAAGCGGAATTCGACGGGATCGATCCCCGCCGCTTCGGCCAGCTCGTCGAGGAAGCATTCGATGGCGAAGACGTTGGCGAAACCGCCCAGCGTGCGCAGCGCCGAAGTGCGCAGCGGCAGGCCGCGCACCAGGTTCTTGACTAGGCGCGGGTTCGGGAAGTTGTAGAGCGGGTCGAGGTTGCGGTGGATGCCGACATGGTAGCGCATCGTCGGCTGCGGCACCGGGTCCTCTGCGCCGTTCTCGATATAGCGCAGCGGCAACAGCCGTTTCGCGCCTTCGCCCGGCGGGCTGTTGCGCGGCCGCATCATGAAGGTGTCGCCATAACTTTCCTGCGACCAGGCCACGACGTTGCCGTCCGCGTCAAGGCTCGCCCGGACCTGCATCGCCATGGCGGTGGAATAGGGCTCCCAGGCGTGTTCGTCCTCGCGCGACCATTTCAGCAGCACCGGCGTACCGGGCAGCGCGCGGGCAACCAGCGCGGCATCGACCGCGACGTCGTCGGCGCCATTGTGGCCGTAGCAGCCGGCGCCCGGCGCATGGACGATGTGGAGGTCATCCTCCGCCATACCGAGCCCGCCGGCCAGCGCTTCGCGCAGCACGTAGATGCCCTGGCTGTGCGTCCAGATGTGGATCTTCTCGCCTTCCGTCTGGGCCAGGGCGGCGGACGGCGCGAGCGAGCCGTGCATGTGGTAGGGCTTTTCGTAACGCGCGCTCAGGGTCATGGCGGCGTTCGCGGGCGGGCCGGCGAGGTCCGGCACCGGTTCCTTACGAGGCATGCCGTCGGATACGGGCAGGCTGACCCGCTCGTTCGCCGTCAGGCTCTCGTAGATATCGGCCGTCGGCAGCCCATCGCCCATATTCCAGCTTGCGGCGGCGGCCAGGCGTTCGGTGGCCTTGATCACGGCGTACTCGTCCTTCCCGGCAACGGCGAGGTGGCTGCCGTCGCGGACGATCTTGACGCCAGCGTCTTCGATGCGGCCGCATGCCGCCGCGTCGAGCGACCGGAGGCGCGCGTGATAGTGCGGCGGCCGGACGACCCGGGCGTGCAGCATGCCGGGCAAGGTCATGTCGTGCACGAATTTCGCGTCGCCGGTGACCAGTTCGGCCAGACCACGCGCGGCCTGCGGATTACCCACTTCGCTGTAGTCGCCCGGCGCTTTGACTTCGGCCTCCGGATCGATGGGAATTTCGAACGGCTGGTCGCCCTGCAGGTCCCAATAGGTTACCGAGCGGTTGGTGTCGCGCGACCGGATCAGCCCGTCGGCCAATTCCAGCGATGCGGCATCGACATCCAGTTGCGTCGCGGCGCGGGCGATCAGGTGCCGGCGCGCGGTCGCGGCGGCGAGCCGGACGGCCTGTCCCGAATCCTGCATCGAATTGCTGCCCGACGTAACGCCTTCGTCGGGCGATATCCCGGTTTCGACTTGCGCCATGTCGATACGTTCGAGCGCCACGTCGAGTTCATCCGCCGCGATCGCGGCCATGGCGGTCGAGATGCGCTGGCCGATATCGACCTTGCCGCTACGCACCACCACCCGGCCGTCGGCCGTGATCGACATCCACTGATCCAAATTCGGCTGTTTCTCGAGGCTTGCGGTCATCGGCGCGCTCCCGCCGCGATCAGCCTGTCGATGGCCTTCAACACGCGGATGTGGGAGCCGCAGCGGCATAGATGATCGGCAAGGGCCGTATCGATCGCCCGCCGATCCGGCTTGGGATTGTTATCGAGCAGGGCCGTCGTCGCGACCACCAGCCCGGCGGTGCAATAGCCGCATTGTGCTGCGCCCTCGTCGATGAAGGCTTGTTGCACGGTGTTTGACGCGCCGTCCTCGACGAGGCCTTCGACGGTGCGTATCCGATTTCCCTCGAACTCGGAGACCGCCCGAACGCAGCTCAGCACCGGTTCGCCGTCGACCAGTATGGCGCAGGTGCCGCACTGCTCCAGACCGCAGCCCAGCTTCGCACCGGTAAGGCCGAGCTGGTTGCGCAGGATGAAGAGAAGCGGCGTCGACGGGTCGGCATCGACCTCGTGCGTTGCGCCGTTGACGTTCAGATTGATTGTGGCCATTCGTCGGACGACCTCCCTTGTTTCCGTCGGATATTGTCGTCCGCGGCGGCGCGCGGTTCAAGAATGGTGACGATTATCGGATCAGAAGTTCCCAATAGGCCACATCGATCCATTTGTTGAACTTCCAACCGGCTTCCTTGAAATGAGCAGCCTTTTCGAAGCCGACCTTTTCGTGCAGCGCGATGCTGGCGTCGTTCGGCAGCGCGATGCCG
>CAYLTU010000091.1:0-17171 GCA_964386465.1 uncultured Rhodospirillaceae bacterium | reverse complement strand
TGCCGACGCCTTTGCCTTGACTGTCAGGCGCCATATAGACCGTTGACTCCGCGGAAAACCTGTACGCGTTACGCATCTTCCAGGGGCCGGCATAGACGTAGCCGCCGATCGCGTCGTCCTCTTCGTGGACCAGCCAGGGATAGGACTCGGTTATGGTTTCGATCCGGTGGCGGAATTCGTCGACGGAAACCGCTTCCTCCTCGAACGTCACGATGGAATGTTCGATATAGTGGTTGTAGAGGGCGCAGCATGGCGCGGCATCTTGCGGGTCGACGGACCGTATCATGGGCGCGTGTTCTCCCGGGCGCTGGTAGATTGTGTCCACTAGACTGACCGGAAGGTTTTTAGCGCAAACGACCCGATGCTGTCAGGAGTGTTCAAGATGAAGATCGAACGGTTCCGAAAATTCAACACCCGCGACGTCTACGCCGGCCAGACCTTGGACAACGACATGTGCATGGTTGCGAAGGCGGGGAACCGGATATTCATGCGCGGCCAGACAGGGCTGGATCTGGATCAGAACATGGTCGGAGCCGAAGACGCCGCGATCCAGGCGGACCAGGCGATGCGCAATGTGAAGACCCTGTTGGAGGAAGCGGGGTCGAGCCTGGAACATATTTGCAGGGTCACGACCTACATCACCGACCGCGCCTATCGCGTACCGGTTTACAGCACGGTAGCGAAGTATCTAAAGGACGTGCCGACCGTTGGAACCGGACTCGTCGTGAAGGGGTTGGCGAAACCGGAAATGAAGGTTGAATTGGACATCGATGCGGTGATCCCGGCCAGCGGAGAACACCTTAAGTACCGGCTGTTCAACACCGAAAACTGGTTTAACCAGACCGGGGTGACGCGCAATTCCTGCATGGTGATCCGCACCGAAGACGAGATCTATCTGCGAGGCCAGACCGGTGCCGAATTGGACGGCTCACGGATGGCCGGCGCGGGGCATCGGCCGGAGGACGCCGCGGCGCAAGCCGATTTGGCGATGCGTAACGCGCGCGAATTGCTGGCCGAAGTGGGCGCCGGCTTCGACGATGTCTGCAAACTACGGGTCTATATCGGCGACCGCGCCTATCGCGAGCCGGTCTATCAGGTACTGGGCCGGCATCTCGGCGATACCTACCCTTGTTCGACCGGCCTTATCATGCGCGGTTTCGCGCGGCCGGAAATCCTGTTCGAGATAGATATGGCGATCGCTTTGGCCAAGGGCAAACCGCACAAACGTTTGCGCAAGTTCGATACGGATAACGAGTACCGCGACGGCCAGAAGCTCGGTTCGCGTTTCTGCAAGGCGGTCGTCGCCGGTGACCGGGTCTATCTGCGCGGCCAGACCGGCACGCCGCTCGAAGGCGACGCATTCGCGCATGGCGACGCCGGCGCGCAGGCCGACCAGGCGATGCAGAACATCAAGATCCTGCTCAAGGAATCGGGATCGGGTCTCGGCGATGTCTGCAAGATCACCATCTACATCGCCGACCGCGCCTACCGGGACGCGGTCTATCAGGCCGTCGGTAAATACCTTAAAGGCGTCTTCCCGGTCGGCACCGGCCTGATCGTCGACGGGTTCGCCAGCACGAAGATACTGGTCGAGATCGACGTCGACGCCGTCATCCAGGACTGATGGGCGCTAATCGGCGGCGTCGGATTTCCGGATCGTATCGGCCTGGACCGAATTCTTGCTGAAGCGGCTCTCGTACGGTGAGGTGTCTATCTCCTCGAGTTCGATCTCGCCGGCCAGGACTTGTCGTTTCCATTCCTGATGTTCGGGTTCCATCGCCTGGAACTCGGGCATGACCTCCTTGGCGAACAGTTCCAGGCTCTCGCAGATATGCTCGTGCGTGTTCTTGCCCGCCTGGTTCAGCAGGATGATCTGGTCGACATGCGAGGCGGTGTATTTGCGCAGCCGCTTGCGGAGCGTCTCCGGGGAGCCGATCAGTTCGCCCGAAATGGCGCGCGCATGCGCTTCCGGATTCTCCGATTTCCACCTTTCGTATTCGGCCCAAAGGTCGACGGTACCGGGCGGCGGGCGGTCGCGCTGCGCGCCGATGCGGCCGGCGCTATAGAACTGCAGGGCGAACTGGAAGAACGGGATGCCGTCGGCGCGGCGGCGGGCTTCCTCGTCGGTTTCCGCGCACATGAAATAGCTGACCAGCGCCATGTTCGGGTTGGTCTGGTATTCGGTCAGTTTTTCCTGCTTCTTGGTGAAGGCGTTGTAGTAGGCGTGCACCCAGGCGGTCGCGGCGTCGCCAAGGAACACTTCCGGCGACGGGCAGTGCGAATACTCGTCCAGGAAATGATGCTCAACCTCCCAGGCGTATTCGAAGCCCGGCTTGTCGGCCAGTTCCATCTGGTCGAGCGCGTTGTTGAAGAGCTGCCGTTCATCGTCCGGTTTCCAGGGACAGGGCAGCTACAATTCGTAAAAGATTCCGAATTTCATTCTCTGGATTTCCCTACTGCGTCCATTAGCTCATGGCGAGCCTAGCGCGACCTCCTCGACGCGGTAACGTCTCCAACAATATGGGAACCGTGATAAGCTCCCGTGAGGGTACGGTGCCGGGAGGTGTTGGCCAATGAAAGCCTTGTTCGCGGCAGTTTTAGGTTTGACGGTGTTGGCCGGTCTGGGGCCGGCCTTCGCGACCTGTTTTCCCATCGCCTCGCAACCGCTGCCCATCGTGCGCGCATCCCTGGCGCAGGCGGCCGCGGTGCCGAAGGACCATATCCGCATCACCTATGTCGGCCATGCCAGTTTCACGATCGAGTCGGCAGAAGGGATCAAGGTACTGACGGACTACAATGGCTATTTGCCGCTCGATACGATCCCGGATCTCGTGACGATGAACAATTCGCACGATTCCCACTACACCGACTTTATCGCGGAGGGGATCAAGCATGTGTTGCGCGGCTGGGACCCCGAGGGCGGCATTGCGCGGCATAATCTGTTCATCAAGGATCTTCGCATCCGCAACGTGCCGACCAATCTGACCGACATCACCGGCCGGATGGCGAACGGCAATTCGATGTTCGTGTTCGAATCCGCCGATCTCTGCGTGGTTCACATCAGCCACCTTCATCACGTGCTATCCAAGGAACAGCTCGGAGAGTTGGGCCGGATCGATATCGCGTTCGCACCGATCGACGGTTTCATGACGATGACCCATAGCGAGCTGTTCCGCGTGCTGGCGCAGATTCGGCCCAAACTGATCATCCCGATGCATTACGGATATTACGGTGCGGTGGAGGAGTTCGCCGAAAAGGCCAAGGCGCTGTATCCCGTGCGGACGCATGACAGCGACAGGATCGATATCAGCCTGGCTAAAGTGCCGCGGCAGACCATGGTCCTGTTTTTGAAGGGCGAGTAGAATTTCGGGCTTGCATCGAACTGGCGGGACTTTGATGATCGCACCGTTCCCGAACAGAGCAGAAGGCGACGATCGGATATGAAGCCTGCGCCCTTTTCCTATCACCGGCCCGAGAGTGTCGCCGACGCCGTGGCGATGCTGGCGCGGCTTGAAGACGCGAAGGTTCTCGCCGGCGGCCAATCGCTCATGGCGATGATGAATTTCCGCTATCTGGCGCCCGATCATATCGTCGATATCAACCGCATTCCGGAGCTCTCCGAGATCCGGGAAAGCGGCGACAATATCCGCTTCGGCGCCATGGTCCGGCAGCGCGACGCGGCGGACTCGCCGGTCGTTCGGGCGCGGTGCCCGTTACTGATCGAAGCGTTGAACCTTGTCGGCCATATCCAGACTCGGAACCGGGGCACGATCGGCGGCAGTCTGTCGCATCTCGACCCGTCGGCGGAGATGCCAGCCGTGTTCAGCGCGCTCGACGCGGTCTTGCATGTAACAAGCGCGCGCGGCGACCGCGACGTTCCAATCGCCGAATGGTCGCTCGGCTACATGATGCCGAACCTGGAACCGGATGAGCTGTTGGTTGGGGTTACGGCGCCCTGCTGGCCAGTTGGGCACGGTTACGCATTTTTGGAGATGGCGCGGCGGCACGGCGATTTCGCGCTCGCCGGCGCCGGAGCACTGATGACCCTGCAAAAGGACGGGAGCATAGAGCGGGTGGCGGTTGCGCTGACGGGGGTCGACACCGAACCGGTGCGGTTGACCGAGGCGGAGGCTACTCTGGTCGGCCGAATGCCCGACGATACACTGTTTGCCGGTGCGGCACGTTCCGCGGAAACGGTCGCCGGTATCGAAGACGTGCATGCGCCGCGCGACTACCGGCGCAAATTGGCGGTCGTCTACGCACGGCGCGCGCTGGCCTTGGCCCATGAAAGGGCGCTGCGGGGAAAGGCGTAGGCATGGGTGAAAAACGTGAAATTCAACTTACCGTCAACGGCAGGTCCGTGGTCCGCGAAGTCGAGGTGCGCTGGACCCTGGTCGACTTCCTGCGCCACGAGCTGGAACTGACGGGCACCCATGTCGGCTGCGAACATGGCGTCTGCGGCGCGTGCACCGTACTTCTCGACGGCCGCTCGGCGCGCTCCTGTCTGACCTTGGCGGTGCAGGCGGATGGGTGCGAGATCACGACGATCGAAGGTCTGTCGCCCGCCGAAGGCTTGAACCCGTTGCAACAGGCCTTTGCGGACAACCACGGTCTGCAATGCGGCTATTGCACGCCTGGCGTTCTGTGCACCTTGACCGAGTTCCTGGAGATGGAGCCGGACCCCAGCGAAGCCGAAATCCGGATCGCGCTTTCGGGAAATTTGTGCCGATGCACGGGTTATCAGGGCATCGTCGATGCGGCGCTGGCCTATGTCGAAGCCAGGAAAACCGGCGCGGCATGAGCTGGGTCGGGAGTTCGGTTTCCCGCGTCGAAGATTCCGCCCTGCTTGCCGGGCGGGGACGTTTCATCGACGATTTCCATCTTCCCGGCATGCTGCATGCGGCCGTCGTCCGCAGCCCCTTCGCGCACGCCCGGGTCGGAAAGATCGACTGCTGCGAGGCGCTGAAACTGCCCGGTGTCCACGCTGTTTTGACCCATGCCGATCTGCCGCAACCCTTTCGCGACGAGCGATTGCTTTTGTTGGTGCCGAACCCGGCCATCCGTCATCCGGTGACCAATTACGCGCTCGCGCGCGACGAGGTTTGCTTCGCCGGCGAGGCGGTCGCCTTCGTTGTCGCCGACGACCGCTATGCCGCGGAAGATGCGGCGGAACGGGTGATGGTCGACTACGAGCCTTTGCCGTCGGCGTCCGATTGCAGGGCCGCGCTGGCGCCGGATGCCGCCACTGCGCATGTCGGCCGCGCGGACAATATCGCCGCTGAATTCCCGATGGCATATGGCGACGTAGACGGCGCCTTCGCCGGGGCGGCGCATGTCATCAAGGAATCATTCTTCACTCACCGTGGCGGCGGGCACGCGATGGAATGCAGAGGGATCGTCGCGGCGCACGATCCGGTTGCGGATTCGATGACCTTGTGGAGCAACACCCAGGCGCCGCACATGCTGCGCAATGTCTACGCCCGGATGATGGGTGTCAGCGAGGGTCAGGTTCGCGTGATCGCACCGCCGGATGTCGGTGGCGGGTTCGGACCCAAGGGCATGTACTACCAGGAACAGTTCTGCGCCGCCGCAGCGGCGCGGCAGCTCGGCCGGCCGGTAAAATGGATCGAAGACCGCCGCGAAAACTTCATCGCGACTTTTCAGGAGCGGGACCAGTATTGGGATGTGGAGATTGCGGTCGACGAAGACGGCAAGCTGCGCGGTGTGCGAGGGTCGCTAATCCACGATTCCGGCGCCTACCTGCCGTGGGGCATTATCACGCCTTTCATTTCGGCGACGACGGTGCCAGGCCCGTATGTGCTGCCGGCCTATGAAATGAATTTATCGGTGGTTTTCACCAACAAGGTGGCGACGACACCGGTGCGCGGCGCGGGACGGCCGCAGGCGGCGTTCGTCATGGAGCGGCTTATGGACCGGGTCGCGCTCGATCTCGCGCTCGACCCCGCCGAAGTGCGGCGGCGCAACTTCGTCCAGTCGGAACAGATGCCTTATCCCGTCGGGTTGGTGTTTCGCGACGGCAGTCCGGTCGTATACGACAGCGGCGACTATCCGCGGTGTCAGGAAAAGTCGCTGGAGCTTGCGGACTACGACAACTTCCGCGCCCGTCAGACCGTCGCGCGGGCGGAAGGCCGGTATATCGGCCTCGGCCTCGGCAGCTATGTCGAGGGCACCGGGTTGGGGCCGTTCGAAGGCGTAAAGGTCAAAATCGAGATGAGCGGCGAGGTGGCGGTGCAGACCGGCGCCGCGCCGCAAGGTCAGGGTCATCAAACCATGCTGGCGCAGATCGTCGCCGACCGGCTTGGCGTCAAGCCCGGTGACGTCTCCGTCACGCCGGGCGATACCGCCGGGGTGGGCATCGGTATCGGAACCTTCGCCAGCCGGATCACCGCGAATGCCGGACCGTCGGCGCAGATGGCGGCCAACACGGTGCGCGAGAAGCTGGTCAAGGCGGCGTCGCATCTTTTGGAGGCGGCGGAGGAGGATCTCGACCTCGCCGACGGTCGGGTTTTCGTCAAAGGCGTGCCGGATCACGGCAAGAGCTTCGCCGAGATCGCATCCTTCGCGAATGGCATGCCGGGCTTCGCGTTGCCGGGCGGTGTCATTCCCGGTTTGGAAGAGACCGCCTATTTCACGCCGGAGCGATCGACCTACGCGAACGGCGCGCATGTCGCGGAAGTGGAGGTCGATATCGAGACCGGCGCCGTGACGATCCTGCGCTACAGCACGGCGCATGATTGCGGCACCATGGTCAATCCGAAAATGGTGGAAGGGCAAGTCATGGGCGGCGTCGCACATGGCGTGGGCAACGCCTTGTACGAATGGATGCATTACGACGACGATGCGCAGCCGCAGACCGTCAATTTCGGCGAGTACCTGATCCCGATGGCGACCGATGTGCCGCGCGTCGAACAGGTTCATATCGAGTCGCCGACACCGTTGAATCCCTTGGGCGTCAAGGGCGCGGGCGAGGGTGGTACGATTCCGGCGCTCGCCGCGATTGCCGGCGCGGTCGAGGACGCGCTCGCCCCGTTCGGTGTGCGCGTGACGCAAACGCCGATGACGCCGCCTTATATCCTGTCGTTGCTCGATGCGGCGCGGAAGTCCGGCGCGCGCCGAGGGTGAATTTGTCTTTGCGTTGAAATTGAATAGACTTTCCCTCTCGGGACGGAGACCACTCTGACCAATTGAAAGGTTGGGCGGCATGCCCTTTTTCAAGTCACTGCCGGACGATGCCGGGCCGGCGAACGTGTTCGGTGCGTATACGGATATTTACGGTCCCTGGTCGCAAATGGGGCAGGCGCTGATGAACGGGCCGTCGCCTTTTCCGCCCGGCGAGCGGGAATTGATCGCATCCTTCGTTGTCGGTACGGCGAACTGCCGCTACGCCTATGTCGCCCATTCCCAGGCTGCCTATGCCTGGGGAATCGAGGAAGGGTTGGTCGACAAGTTGCTGGAGGATATCGACGCGGCGCCGGTCGAAGACAAATTCAAACCGTTGTTTAAATTCATCCGCAAACTAACGCTGACGCCGAGCGAGATGGCGCAGGCGGACGCTGACGCGGTATTCGATGCCGGTTGGGACGAGCGGGCGCTGCATGACGCTATCGCGGTCACCGCGCGTATGAGCTTCATGAACCGGCTGGTCGAAGGGTTCGGCTTCACGCCGATGAGCCAGGAGAGGGCTCGACAAAACGCCAAGAAGCGCGTCGAGCTGGGTTATGTAAATCTTTACCCGGAGTTTCGGGAAAAAAGCGGCTTGTAGCCGCCAACGGGGAAAGCGCTGACGATGCATATCGGAATGTTCATGGAATTCGGGTTCCGCGAAAACGGTTCAGACGTTGAGGCGTTCCGGGAAGGCTTCGATCTGGTCGATGCCGCGGAATCCTGAGGGTTGGACAGCGCCTAGCTTTCAGAGTTTCATTTCAGCCCGCAGCGCTCGGTCCTGTCGTCGCCGATCGTAACGTTGAGCGCAATCGCCGCGCGCACGAAGCGCATGGGAATCGGTATGGCGGTTTACGTGCTGCCTTTGACCAATCCGCTTCGCGTTGCCGAGGAAGCGGCGACACTCGATCAGATCAGCGAAGGGCGCCTTGAATTCGGCATCGGCCGCAGCGGTTTTCGGAGGGCCTACAACAGCTACAATATCGATTATGATGAGAGCCTGGAGCGTTTTGACGAAGCCTTGACGGTGTTGCGCGAGGCGTGGAAGGGTAAACCTTTCTCCTTCGACGGCAAATTCTACAAAGTGACCGAAGCCCTGGTCGTGCCGCAACCCGTCCAAAAACCCTACCCGCCGATGCGGATGGCGGCGACGTCGCCTGGAACCTTTTCGAAAGTTTCGGCGGAGGGGTTGCCCCTGTTCGTCGGTTTGCGGGGCGACGGTCTCGGGGCGTAGCGGGAAAATCTCGACGTCTACCGCGCCGCCTGGAAAAGCGCGGGACATGCGGGGGATGGCAGCGTCTACCTGCGGGTTCCGTTGTTCGCTGCAGATACGGAGCATGCAGCGCTGGAGGGGCCGCGCGAAAACATTACCTATTATTTCCAACGCCAGGCGAAAATGGTTGCCGCCTCCCAGGCAAATGCGGCAAGTGCGGCGAGTAGCACCGGCGGGGCCGTGAAAACCGTGGCGACGCTTGAGGCGCTTACCTATGACGATATTCTGAAAAGCCGGGTTGCGTTCGGCACGGCGCCGCAGCTTATCGACCGTCTCCAGGAATGGAACGAAGTGCTGGGGATCGGCGGGGTGATTGCGGAATTCAACGCCGGCGGCATGCTGACCGAGGTGCAGGTCAAGAACAGCCTACGCATCATTACCCACGACGTGATGCCCGCCTTCAAATAGGCGGCTCAGAACACAAAGCGATAGTTTGTCTGAAACGTGGTGTCCCGCTGTTTGGCTGAAACGCCGGTTGCGACGCGCGCGGAGCGCCGGCTTTATCGACCGGGCGATTCCGGTCTTTCTTGTCGCGCCGAAACCGGCGTGGCATTGTCCGCGTCAGACCGATCATTTTTTAGGATAGATCCTACCTACCCTTTGAAAGGATTAGACATGGCCGAAAAGGTCGTTTTCGAAGTGTTCACCGACTACGTGTGACCGTGGTGTTATCTCAGTACCGGGCGTATTGATAAGCTCCAGGAGAACTACGACATCGACGTGCAGTTGGTGCATTTCCCATTGCACCCCGATACGCCGATGGAAGGTCGCTCGCTCGAAGAGCTGTTTGCCGGTCGCGACTATGATGTGGACGCCATGTATGCCCGCATGAAGGGACTGATGGAGGCAGAAAGTCTGCCCTACGGCAAACGCACCCACACCTATAACAGCCGGCTGGCGCAGGAACTCGGTAAATGGGCCGATACCCAGGACCGCGGTTACGCGATCCACGATGCGCTGTACAAGGCCTACTTCGTGGAGGCGCGCAATATCGGTGACGTAGACGTGCTGATGGATGTGGTGCGCGCGGTGGGCCTGCCCGAAGATGCCGCGCGCGAGGTTCTCGAAAAGCGGACCTTCAAGGACGCGGTCGACGGCGATTGGGCGAAGTCGCATCAGTACGGCGTGACCGGTGTGCCGACCTTCGCCGCCGGCGGTTATGGGGTCGTCGGGGCGCAGCCCTACGAGGCGATCGAGGATCTGGTGAAGAACGCGGGCGCCGCGCCCCGCGAAGACACCCAATCATAGGAAGTCGCGACGTGTACGAACCCGATGCGGGCACGCAAAACATGCTGGATTGGGTCGCGGCTGTCGAAAGGCCGCCGATGACCGAAATGTCACCCGAGGAGGCCCGCGCCTTTCAGCTTGCGGGCGTGGATAAGATTAACCCCGATCCGGAACCGGTTCATCGCATGGAAAACCGGTCGATCGAAGGTCCGGGCGGCGCGATGGACGTCCGCATCTACTGGCCGTCCGGCATTGCGGGACTGCCGGTATGCGTCTATTTGCATGGCGGCGGTTTCGTGATCGGCGACCTCAACACCCACGATCCGTTATGCCGGAGCCTGGCGAACCGCTCCGGCGCCATCGTCGTCTCGGTGGACTATCGGTTGGCGCCGGAACACCGCTATCCCGCCGCGGTCGAGGATTCCAGCGCGGCACTGGCCTGGGTGGCCGCGACCGCCGCGGAACTGGGCGGTGATCCCACGCGTCTTGCGGTCGCTGGCGACAGCGCCGGCGGCAATCTCGCCGCCGTGGCGAGTCACCGCACGCTGGATGGGGTCGGACCGGCGCTGCGCTGTCAGGTCCTGATCTATCCTGTGACCGACCACAGCCGCGGCGATCACGAGACGCGGCAGACGATGCGTGAGATTTTCCCGATCCCGACACCGGTCATGGAGTGGTTCCACGAGCACTATTTCGGGCACTCGGATGGGATGGCTGAACCGGATGCCTCGCCGCTGCGGCGCGAGGCGCTGAGCGGGCTGCCGCCAACTCTCGTGCTGACCGCGGGGCTCGATCCGTTGTGCAGCGAGGGCCGCGCCTATGCCGACCGGCTCGAAGCGGCGGACGTGGACGTTCGCTACAGCCAGTACGACAATACGATTCACGGCTTTCTCCAGATGGGCCGGATCATTCCCTGCGCGCGGGAGGCGATAGACGAGGTCGGCGATTATCTCGCCGGTGCGCTCGCATGAGCCTCGAATCCCGGACCTTCCGCGCGGTCGGCTACCCGCTTCGGCTCCACGCCGGGGCCGGGGCGCTCGAAAAGTTGCGCGCCGAGGTGGAACGGCGGAAGGCGAAGCGCGCCTTCGTGATCTGCGGCCAAACGGTCGCGAATAAAACCAACTTGCTCGACCGGATTTCGAGCAATCTCGGGGATTTGTACGGCGGCGCTTACGACGGCATGGACAAGGATTCGACTTGGCCCGCCGTGGAGCGCGGCGTCGCGGCGGCGAAGGCCTCGGACGCCGATCTGCTGATCGCGGTCGGCGGCGGCAGTGTCATTGTCGGGACCCGCGTCGTGGCGATCCTTCTGGCGGAAGACGGCGATCCTTACGATCTGATGACCCAGTATCCGGAAGGCAAAGCCGCCTACAGCCCGCGCCTGATGGCGCCGAAACCACCGATCATCAATGTCGCGACGACGCCGAACACGGCGATGAACCGGGGCGGGTCGGCGCTTAAGAACGAGAATCTCGACCATCGGATGGAGTTCTACGATCCCAAGACCAGGCCGGCCGCGCTGTTCTGGGACGCCGACGCGCTGCTGACCGCGCCGTCCGAACTGATCCGCTCTACCGCGACGACGAACTTCTCCAGCACGCTGCGCACCCTGGGCGCGACCGATATGAGCCCACTGGTCGAAGGCAACCATCGCCAGGCCTTTCGGCTTCTGCACGAGGCGTTGCCGCGGATCATGGATGAGCCCGACAACGCGGCTTTGCGCATCGACCTTTGTGCCGCCGCATTCCTGCAAAATCGTGCGGGGGACGATGACCAAGGACGGCGCACCGCCCGCGACAACACCGGCAGACAGGCCTATGCGCTCGCGACGGCGTTGCACATCCGCTACCACCATGTCTGGCAGGGCGAGTCGACCTCGTCCGTCATGCCCACCGTGACCCGGCTGACGCCGCCGGAAAACATTGAGACCGCAGCGCGGATCGCCGATGCGCTGGGGGTCTGGCAACACGGCATGAATTCGAGCGATGCGGCCGGGGCCACGGCGGACAAGCTCGACGAAATCTATCGCGGTATCGGCATGCCGGCGCGGCTGCGCGACGTCGATATTCCGAAGGTGGATCTGCCCTTGCTGGCGCAGGACACGCTGAAGAACTTCAACGCCAACCCGGGCGACCGACCGGACGACTACACGGCGCGGATGCTGTCGCTGCTGGAAGCCGCCTGGTAACGATCGTCGACCAATAGGGAGATTGAGCTATGGATTTCGGATTGCATCTGGGCACGCGCGGCGCGGCGGCGCAACCGGACGGGCTTCGCGCCTTGGCGCGGAAGGCCGATGAGCTTGGCTTCGCCTATCTCGGTCTCAGCGACCACATCATCATCGCCCATTCGATTGACTCGAAATATCCCTATAGCGACGACGGCAACTGGCCTGGCGTGGATTCGGGCGATTGCCTGGACCAGCTGACCTGCCTGACCTACGCCGCTGCCGTGACCGAGAAGATCCGGCTGCTCACCTCGGTCATGGTGATCCCGCATCGGCCGGTGATCCAGACCGCCAAGCAGCTCGCAACCGCCGATTTGCTGTCGAACGGCCGCGTCGTGGTCGGTGTCGGCGTCGGCTGGATGCGCGAGGAACTGGCCCTGCTGAGCGCACCGCCTTTCGAGCGGCGCGGCGCGGCTTCGAACGAATATATCGGCGTTCCGCGAGCTGTGGACCGCGAAGGCGCCGCGCTACGACGGCGAGTTCGTGAATTTCGACAAAGTCTCCTTCGAACCGAAACCGCCGCAGGCGGGCGGCCCGCCGATCTGGATCGGCGGCGAGGGCATGGCGGCGCGCAAACGGACGGGGCGGATCGGCGACGGCTGGTATCCGGTGATGCGCAATCCGCGCCACATGATGGACACGCCGGATAAGTTCGCGGCGGCGCTGGCAGACATCCACGGTTTCACCGAAGAAGCGGGCCGCGACCCGGCCAAGATCGACACCGCGATATTCGCGCCCACCTACAAACTCGGCGACGCCAACAACAGCGCCGACCGCTGGGCCTTCTCCGGCTCCGCCGAACAGATCGCCGAGGACGCAAGCGCCTTCGCCGAGGCCGGCCTCAACCACCTGCTGATCGGTTTCGAGGACAAGGAGGTCCAGCGCTCCCTCGACACCATCGAGGCCTTCGCGACGGAGGTGATGCCGCTGGTCGGCTAGTTCGAGGACACTCGCCCCAGCGGGGCGCCGAAGCGTTCTTCAATGACATCCTCGAAGCGCACGCCTTCTGCGGCGAACCAACTGCCGGGGCGGGACGTTCGGCAAATCCACCGGCGTGCCGTCCGGTTCGCTCAGTTCTTCCGACAGGGCGACAGGCCGCCAGAAGCGCCTGGAATATGGTCTCATCGGCGCGTCCGGGCCAGCAGGCCGTTTTACGCGGCGGTCAACATATTCGGTCCTCCTCGCTGCCGTTCTTTATAGGAGTTTCGGGGCAATCGCGAAACGGGTTCAGTCGTTACGGCCGCACTCGGACCCACCGAATAGACAAACGCGCCGCGAGGGTGTATCGCCTGAGGTCAAAGGTCCGGCCCGCGCTGCGGGCGAAACCGGGTCATAGGGAGAAATAGTCATGGCATCGGGGATTTTGTCCTTTGGCGGCTACGTGCCGCGCATCCGGCTCAACCGGCAATCGATCGCGGATGCGAACTCCTGGTTCAATCCCGGTCTCAAGGGATTGGCCAAGGGCGAGCGGTCTATGGCCAATTGGGACGAAGACAGCGTGACGATGGCCGTCGAGGCGGCGCGCGATTGCCTGAAGGGTTTTGATCGCGGCAATCTCGCGGCGCTGTACATGGCGTCGACCAGCTATCCGTTCCAGGACCGCCAGAACAGCGGCATTGTCGCCGAGGCGCTGCGCCTCGACAGCGCGATCCAGACCATGGACATCGCCGCCTCGCAGCGCGCCGGAACGTCGGGCCTGATTGCGGCGCTGCAGGCTTCGGGCGGCGCGGGCGGCCCAATCCTGCTGGCGAGTTCGGAAAAACGCCGCACCAAGGCGGCCAATCCGCTGGAAATGACGACGGGCGACGGCGCGGCAGCGCTGCTGGTCGGCGAGGGCGATGTGGTGGCCAAGGTGCTGGGCTATCACACCGAAACGGTCGATTTCGTCGACCATTACCGCGGCCAGGACGCGGCCTACGACTATGTCTGGGAGGAGCGCTGGATCCGCGACGAGGGCTATCTCAAGATCGTGCCGGATGCCGCGCAGGCGATGCTGGAAAAGGCTGGAGTCGCGGCCGACGCGGTCGATCATTTCTGCTTTCCGGCCGCCGCGCGCCGCGTCTCGGGCATGATCGCCAAGCGCCTCGGCATCGGCGAGGACTGCGTGCGCGACAATCTGCAGGCCAATATGGGCGAGTCCGGCGTGGCCCACCCGCTGGTCATGCTGGTCAACGCACTGGAAGAGGCGGGACCCGGCCAAAAAATCCTCGTGGTCGGGTTCGGGCAAGGCGCGGACGCGATCCTGGTCGAAACCACGGAAGCGTTGGCAAAGCTGCCCGAGCGCAGCGGCATCAGCGGGCATCTGGCGATGCGCCGCGAGGAAACCAACTACAACAAATTCCTGTCCTTCAACGAGCTGGTAACCGCGGAGCACGGGTTGCGCGCCGAAGTCGACCGGCCGACCGGCATGACGACGCTGTACCGCAACAAGGACATGATCCTCGGCCTGATCGGCGGCAAATGCACCAAGTGCGGCACCTTGCAGTACCCGAAATCGAGGGTCTGCGTGAACCCGAACTGCGAGGCGTTCGACACACAGGAAGATCATCCCTTCGCCGAGATGACCGGCAAGATGAACTCCTACACCGCCGACAGCCTGACCTATTCGGCCGATCCGCCGGCCTACTACGGCATGGTGCAATTCGACGAAGGGGGGCGTATGCTGATCGACTTCACGGATATCACGCCCGGCGCCAAACTGGATGTCGGCATGCCGATGCGAATGATGTTCCGGGTCAAGGATTACGACGGCAAGCGCGGCTTCCGGCGCTATTTCTGGAAGGCCGCGCCGATCGAGGCGCCAAGCTAAACGAGGAGGAAACGGATATGGCGACAGGAATCAAGGACAAGGTAGCCATTCTCGGCATGGGCTGCGCCAAGTTCGGCGAGCGCTGGAACGACAACGCCGAAGACCTGATGGTCGAGGCCTTCATCGAGGCGCTGGAGGATTCCGGTATCGAGAAGAACGATATCCAGGCGGCATGGTTCTCCACCGCGATCGAGGAACAGCATGTCGGCAAGTCCGGTATCCCGCTGGCCATGGCCCTGCGCCTGCCGTTCATCCCGGTCACCCGGGTCGAGAACTATTGCGCCAGCGGCTCCGAAGCCTTCCGTGGCGCGGTCTACGCCGTCGCCTCCGGCGCTTGCGACATCGCGCTGGCGCTCGGCGTCGAGAAGCTGAAGGACACCGGTTATGGCGGCCTGCCGCAGCGCACCCGCGGCGCGGTCAACGACATGTTCTGGGCCAACGCCTCGGCGCCGGGCAGCTTCGCCCAGCTCGCCGCGGCCTACGGCGCCAAGCACGACGTGTCGCGCGAGGACATGAAGCGCGCCATGGCGCATATCTCGATCAAGAGCCACGACAACGGTTCGAAGAACCCGAAGGCGCATCTGCGCAACAAGATCGACGAAGACAAGGTCATGAACGCGCCGATGATCGCCGAACCGCTCGGCCTGTTCGACTGCTGCGGCGTGTCGGATGGTGCTGCCTGCGCCATCGTCACCACGCCGGAGATCGCCAAGTCGCTCGGCAAGAAGGATTTGGTCACGGTCAAGGCGCTGCAGCTCTCCGTCTCGAATGGCACCGAGGCGCAGCACAATTCCTGGGACGGCAGCCATTTCATCACGACCCGCACGGCGGCGAAGCGCGCCTACGAGGAAGCCGGCATCGACAAGCCGCGCGAGCAGGTCAGCCTGATCGAGGTGCATGACTGCTTCTCCGTCACAGAGCTGGTGACCATGGAGGATTTGCACATCTCACCGGAAGGCGGTGCCATCCAGGACGTCATGAACGGCTTCTACGACGCGGACGGCGAAATCCCCTGCCAGATCGACGGCGGCCTGAAATGCTTCGGCCACCCGATCGGCGCGTCGGGCCTGCGCATGATCTATGAGATGTACCTGCAGATGCTGGGCCGTGCCGGCGAGCGCCAGCGCTCCGAACCGCCGGTCATCGGCCTGACCCACAATCTGGGCGGCTTCCCGCACCAGAATGTGTGCTCGGTCTGCGTCGTCGGGATGGACGGGGCGTAGCCTCTCGCTAATCCCGAACACTTGGTAGGGCGCGTATCGGAATCGGCACGCGATCCTGATCAACCGACTTCTGACTTCGCGCGCGCCAAAGGAGACCTCTGCAAAATGGCGGGAGTGGACGCCGTCCACCCCCACCCTTGCCCTCCCCCATCGAGGGGGAGGGGATAATCCATTGAAACTAAGTAAGTTTCCCTTCCCCCCTTGCGGGGGAAGGTTAGGATGGGGGGTGAAACGATGTCGTCTACGGTAAATCGCAGAGGTTTCCCAAAGTGAGCGACAGCATCACCGTATCTTTTGCGAGAGGACCCAATGGCCGACGAATTCGTTCTGTACGAAGTCAAAAACAATATCGCCTACATCACGCTGAACCGGCCGGACCGGTTGAACGCGCTCGGCGTAGAACTTTCCAGGCAGCTCATCGCGGCGCAGGACCGTGCGGAAGCGGACCCCGACGTCGGTGTCCTGTTGCTAAAAGCGAACGGGCCGTCATTTTGCGCCGGCGCCGATCTGAAGGGCGGTGATGGCGGCGCGGGGGCGGAGAGCCGATCGTTGCTCGCGCACAGGACCTACACGGAAAACGGATATCTCCGGTTCAAGCCGACCGTCGGCGCCGTTCATGGCTACGCGCTCGGCGCCGGGTTCTATCTGGCCGTGCGCGGTTGCGACATATGCGTCGCTGCGGAATCCGCGCAATTCGGCTTTCCGGAAGCGCGCGCGGGCGTGGCGTTACGCCACAATGCGTATCTCCCCTTTACGCCATTCAAACACATGTTGGAATTCCTGATGCTGTCCTGGAAAGGCGGCGAACTGATGAGCGCCCAGCGCGCTTTCGATCTGGGCGCCGTCAACAAGGTCGTGGCGGAAGGCGAACTGCTGGCGGAAGCGGAAAGGTACGCTGAACTCCTGAAAAGGATACCGCCACTCTACATCAAGAACCTGAAGGAAGGGTTCTACAAGTCGGTCGACAGTCCGCACACTGTCACGGAACGCCACCTCGTCGAACACGTTTTCCCGCAGTTGGAGAGCGAGGACCTTCAAGAAGGACTCAATGCCTTCCGCGAAAAGCGCGAGCCGGATTTTAAGGGCGGTTAAGGCGTGCGGCTGGTTTGCCGCTGGATTAAGCGAACACCTGCCACAGCAGCACGCCGCCGCCAGCGACGATGGCGGCGTCGAAGATGCCGTTGTGGAATTCGGCGGTGAAGCGGCGGCTGATCCAGCGCGCGGTCAGGG
>CAYLTU010000090.1:0-19912 GCA_964386465.1 uncultured Rhodospirillaceae bacterium | reverse complement strand
ATCGGCACGCCGACTTCGGACACGGAGCGCCTGCGCATCCGCGGCCGCAACGTCCTGGAGGAGATCGTCGGCGAGATGAGCTTCGCCGAAGCGTTCTACTTCATCGTGACGGGACGGCAACCCAACGCCATGCAATTGAAGGTGTTCGACGCCTCGCTCGTCATCCTGATGGATCACGGGCTGACCCCGACGGCCCTGGTGGCGCGCCTGGTCGGCGACTCGCTGCCCGCCAATCCGCAGGCCGGCATCGCCGCGGGCATCCTGATGGTCGGCGACAAGTTCGTCGGTTCGATCGCCGGGGCCGGCGCGATCCTGGAAGACGGCATGGCGTTCGACGGCGTCAAGCGCGACTGGGCTGCGAGCACCGTGGCGAAAGCGAAAGCTGAGAAACGCTAAGTTGTTAAGCCGTAAATATTGTCGGCGATGACAACTGCTTCGAAATTACCTTCCAGGTTAATTGCATCTATCGCGAGTTTGGCGAAAGAGGCGCGCTCGTTTACCTTCGTCTTTTCGGACGCCTCGTCTTCCGGAAATGGATGCTGATAGAATACGAGTATTTTGATTTTCTCGTCGTCTGCGCCAACATCAGACGAATCCAATGGCACGCCGCCGTTGTTGGCTCCGTTCATACCAGACATCCCTCCCCCAGGTCCTGATTTGCAACGCCGCCGAGGCATTAGGATTAGCGCGACGCTTATATTTTTCGTTGCCTGGAATTTAGGCACATGGAACCGGGTGACGTCAACATTGTCTGTTATCGTTATGGTCAACTTATAGTTCGCCTCGTAGTGGAGATATGTTGTGTCTGAGGTAAGGGCTCCCCCGAGCGCTGCGGATATACCACAGTGAGAGGCTTCATAATAAGTATATTTAACATATTTATTGTGTGATTTCAATTGCGTTCGCTGCCGTTATGCCGAAACAATATTTCTTCGTTCCAACCGAAATTGTAATAGTTGAATTTGTGAAGGTCTGTGCAATTACCATGCCAAATTTCTTAATACTTATTTTTCAATTACTTATGAGACTTTTGCCTTATAGAGGCGGCAAATTCGTAAAGAAATCCGACACTAAATTTCCGATCTGATCCGTGATTCTACAATCGAACGCCAAGACACACCTTTAATAAACACGGTTTATCAACCACTTAACACCAAGCGTCATTACTGGTTTCTCATAGTCTTCAGGCTGTAAGATATTCCGACACCCTAGAGCGCAAATATGAAATTTCGATGACGACAATATGAAGTTCGTGCAGCGCGCGAGATCGACGGTGAGGGCCGCTTTGCCTTACTGCGGCGCCCAAAGATCCCGATGCGCCGTCTTCCGATCAGACCCGATACAACGACGACCTGTTCAAAGATTGCATTCGATAACCGCGCCAACCGTGGATCGACCGCCGGTCGGCGACGTTAACTTCATCCCGTGCCTTTAATCCGATTCGGCGCGCCATCGTGGCCATGCGCATCTTATCCCCATAATTTATCGGGGCTGAGCATCCACCGGTTATACAGACCCCTGAAAATCATTTCTTTTTAGGCATCGTTTCTATCTGACCGGTAAATCGGCACCCGAACGCAAAGATGGCAGGCTCCGACAATAAGACTAACGGCCAGGCATCCCACCGTCCTTGGGCAGGTCAGGATGCATCATCGCCCAGGGCTGTGCGCTGGCGGTATAGATGTTGCGGCTCGGTTCGTAGCGACTCGGGTCGTCCAGGCTGCCCGCATAGAGAATGCGATTGTCCGATCGTGCACCGTTGATGATGAAAACCGGCGACCCGCAGGACGGGCAGAAGGCGCGCCGCATCTTGCTACCGCTATCCGCCGTCGCCTCGTACCAATTCGGCTCGCCGCACTCCAACGTGAAGTTCTCGCCCTTGAACAGCACCGCCGGAAAGAAGGCGCTGCCGGTCGCCCGCTGGCAGTCGCGGCAGTGGCAATTGCCCATATAGAGCGGATCGCCCGTGCAGCGATAACGGATGTCGCCGCAGGCGCAGCCGCCTGTATATGCGTCGGTCATGTAGGGTCTCCCTTCTGGTTGGCAAGCTCCCGCGCCGCCTGGTCGCGCAACGCCACTTTAGTAACCTTACCGTTCGCGTTGCGCGGCAAGGCGTCCAAGAAGAACACAAACTTCGGCTTCTTGTAACTGGCGATCCGGTCGCGGCAATGGTCGATAAGCGCCTCCGCGGTCGCCACGGTTTCCGGCTTCAGCGCAACATAGGCGACAACGCATTCGCCGAAGTCGGCGTCGGGACCGGCGACGACGGACACTTCGCGCACCGCCGACGCAGCCTCCAACGCCTGTTCGACCTCTCGCGAGTAGATGTTCAGGCCGCCGGACAGGATCATGTCCTTCACCCGGTCGACGAGATAGAGGTAACCGTCCTCGTCGAAGCGGCCCAGATCGCCGGTGCGGAACCAGCCGTCCCTATAGGTCTCGCGATTGGCCTCGGGACGGTTGAAATATTCGCGCGAAACCATCGCGTGCCCCGGCGCACCGCTGCGCATCACGACCTCGCCGGATTCCCCCGGCGGAACATCAGCGCCCGCCTCGTCCAGCAGGCGGATTTCGACGCCGGGCATCGGATGGCCGACGGAGCCGGGTTTGAGTTTTTGCGCCTCCGGACCGATCGCCGCCGGCACGCCGCCTTCCGTCATGCCGTAAAAGACCCAGAGCCCGACATGCGGCAGAACCGACGACAGGCGCGCCTTCAAACTTTCCGGGAACGCTTCGCCGGTCGCTGTGATGAGGCGCAGACTCTCGCAACGCGCACGCGTCGCCTCGATCCGTTCCAGCAGCAGCCGCGCCACCGTCGGAACCAGGGAGATGATACTGATCCGATGCCGCTCGATCAGCGCAATCGCGTCGCTCGGTTCGAACTTCGGCATCACGATCACCGTCGCCCCCAGGCAAAAGCAGGTCACCAGCCGCGCCATGCCAACCCGGTGCGCGATCGGCGTCATGATCATATAGGTGTCCTCGCCGCGCGCGCCGGTGACGGCCGAGGTGATCAGCTGCGTCGTGATCAGGTTCGAATGGGTCATGATCGAGCCCTTCGGGCTGCCGGTCGTTCCCGACGTATAGCCGATCATCGCATCGTCCGGTTGCGGGGGAAGAGCCGGCGGCGGTATTTCCTCACCGGCCGCGATCAATGCTTTCAAATCGACCGCGTGATCGGCCGGTTCCGTCATGATGTGCATCACGCCGTCGGGCAGCTCGGCGCTCCGCACCGCATCGAGCTGTTCCGGGCCGTACAGCACCGCGAACGGTTTCGCATCGGACACCAGGAACGCCAATTCGCGGCCGACGGTCCAGGTCGTGATCGGAATCGGCTGGGCGCCGGCCTTCCACAGCGCGGCAATGGCGATGACGAGTTCCAGCGAGTTGCCGACATAGAGAATGACCCGGTCGCCCTGTTTCAGCCCTTCTGCCAGCAAGGCATTCGCCATGCGATCGCTCCGCCTTCCGAGATCGCCGAACGTCAGAACTTCTTCGCCATAGACGATTGCCGCCTTGTCCGGAGACCGCCGCGCATGCTGGCTCAACAACAGTCCGATTTTCATTGAGACCCCAGCTTCCGGTTCAATCCGGCCGGCAAAGATACATGGTGGTGGTTTCCATCGATTGCACGATCTCGTCGCGCTGGTTGATGATCTCCCGTGCGATCGTCACGATACCGCGGTCTCCTTTGCTCGTGAGCCGTTTCTCGGTCGCCGTATTGGCCATGTGTATCGTATCGCCATGTTTCACCGGCAAGTGGATCCGCCAGTTGTCGAGGCCGAGAAACGCGACGACAGTCCCGTCATTGATACCGCTTTGACAGGACAGGCCGGTCGCGATCGCGAAGACCAGCGGCCCGTGCGCGATGGGTTCGCCGTAGGGCTGCGTCTTGCAGAACTCCCAGTCGACATGCGGCGCGTTGAAATCGCCGGACAGGCAGGCATAGTTGACGATATCGGCCTGCGTGATGGTTCGCCGCGGCGTCAGCAGGCGCTGCCCGATCTCGAAATCCTCGTAATACATCCCACGCGGTTTACGGTCGTTCATTGTTCTAAATCACCCTTTCGATTGGCACGCCACGTACGTCCATCTCGTATTCCAGCCCTTCGACCGGAGGCCGTGCGTAGTACCAGGTGAGGCCGGCCGGCGTTGCGCCGCGGCCGGCAATCTCGTCCGCGAGGAACGGGTACAGGTCGCGGATCGAATAGACCTGGGTCGTCGTCGCCACCGGCCAGCCGACGCCGAGCGCCGTCATCCGGGTTTCCATCGCTCCCAACACATAATGCGCCTTCTCGCGCATCGCCGCGTCGGACGTGTCGCCCAGTTTGATGATCCGTTGCTCATAGCCGCCCGGGCCCTCGGGCGATTCGGCGGAACCGGCAATGACGAAACTGGGATCGGCCCGTCCCGGCGACACGTCGTCTGCAGGCACGGTGTAGCAGAAGGCTTCGAAGCAGGGTTCCGGCGGCCCGTCGAGTTCGGGACAGACGTTGGAGCGCGCGACCGGGTTTTCCTCATCCTTGAAGATACCCCACCGCTCCAGGGTGCCGACATAGACCCGGTTGAAATCGATGAATCCCTGCTCCGTGAACGGTGCGGGAGAGCGCAATTCGCAGGCGCAGAACGACGTGAAGGGCCGGCCCCGCGCGGTCAGGTGCGCCTCGATGGCCTGGAAACCCTCGACCATGTTCGGGCGCTTGGCGAAGCGCACGCGCTCGATCGCATAGCCGGGCTGCGCCGCCACGCCGCCGGAATACTGGAAAGGCCCGCGCACATAGCGGTAGTTGCCCGCCTCGAAGACCGCCGTTTCAATCATGATTTCGCTCCCCTGTTTCGGTTATCGCTTTTAAGCCGCCCTCTCCCGCGCCACCAAGGCGGAGAGCGCGTTTTCCAAAGCGGCTTTTTCTAGATTTCGCGTGATGAACACGATGCGCGTCGTCCGCGCCGCATCCGGCCATTCGCGCAGTTTGACCGGCGGGTGGAATACATGTTGTACGCCGTGCACGACGACCGGCCCAACATGTCCGGATACATTCAGGATGCCTTTTACCCGCTGCAGGTCCGCGCCCCGAAGGGACGCCACGGTCTCCAGCCACGCTCTAACCGCATCCCACGGGAGCGGATCGTCGATCCCGATCTCACCGAACTCGTTCATGATCGCCGCCGTATCCGCCATGCCGGGTTGCCGGACGAGATGGTTGAGCAGGGTAGTCTTTCCGCTGCCGAGGAATCCTGTAATGTTCGAGACATGGATCATACCGAGAGCCTAGTGCCGAGGAGTAACCGTGAGCAAGGACGAAGCCTTCAATATGCGCCTGACCGCTCAGGACGACCTCAATAGTTTCGGCAATGGCGGTTTAGGCATGTCGATGAACGAGGCGAAAACGCAATGAAAGTCTACGAAGCGGTTCTTGACCAGATGACCGGCGGCGGCGTCCGTTATTTTGCCGGCATGGTCGGATCGACCAGCGCGCCCTACGCCGGCAGCCTCGCGACCCGAAACGACGCGCGCTATATCGGTATCCGGCACGAACAGGTCGCCGCCGCGATGATCGACGCGACGGCGCGGCTCAGCGGACGGCCCGGCTGTGTCATGACGCATGGCGCCTCGGGGCTGTTGGCGGCCAGTCTTGGTATCGCGTCCAGCGCTCTCGACTCGGTTCCCATGATCGCACTCAGCACGACGCAGGAAAAACAGGCGATGGAGAAGGGTTGGTGGCAAACCTTGGGCGTGCTTCAACCTCTCGCCGAAGCGGCCAAATGGCAGACGCGGGTCGAACGCCCGGACCAGGCGGTCGACGCTGTCCGGCGCGCGTTGCGGGAATCCGTCACCGGCCGGCCCGGCGTCGCACAAATCGATATGCCCATCGATGTGTCGACCGAAAACTTGGGCGATGTCGCTTTACCGGAAATCTTTCCGCATAGCGCGCCCCTGCACCGGCCCTGGCCGGACCCGTCCGCCGTTGAAAAATGCGTCGATCTTATTCGCGAGACGGCACGGCCGGTCCTGCTGGTCGGAGGCGGCGCCGCGTTCTCGGGCG
This sequence comes from uncultured Rhodospirillaceae bacterium, assembly GCA_964386465.1. Lineage (GTDB taxonomy): Bacteria > Pseudomonadota > Alphaproteobacteria > UBA8366. The sequence continues at coordinate 13,868 of CAYLTU010000090.1, read as the reverse complement.
CCGGCGACGCTCTCTTGCAATTGGCGGAGCGTTTGCATGCGCCAGTCGTCAATTCCCCGACATCCCGGTCCGCCGTCCCGGAAACGCACGAATTAGTGCTCGGCCCCTCCGGCATTGTCGGATACGAACCGATCGGCGCCGCTATAGAGGAAGCGGACCTCGTGCTGGCCATCGGATCACGCCTTTCCGATATCCAAACCTCGCGTGGCGCGCTGTTGCCCGCCGACGCACCGATCGTCCAGGTCGATATCGACGGCACGGCGATCGGCCGTGAGTCCGCGCCCGCGGTAGGCGTCGTCGCGGACGCGCGCGCCTTCACCGAAGCGTTGAACCAGGCGCTCGAGGGCGCGGGACTTTCAATACCGGAAGCGCGAAACGATTGGGTCGGCAGCTTGATCGACCGTATCGCGGCCTGGCATGCGGATTGGCACGATGCGACACCGGACAACGGCAAGGTCCAGCCGCAGGAAATGGTGCGCGCCATGGCCGATCTGCCTTCAGATACGATCTTCACCCACGGCGCGGGCGACCATGGCTTCTATGGCTTCATGGTGCCGGTCGCGCATCCAGGCGCGCACCTGATGTCGACCAGGCTTGGCGCGATGGGCTGCGCTTTGGGATCCGCGCTCGGCGCGAAGCTGGAGCGGCCGGATCAGACGGTGATCGCCTGCATCGGCGACGGCGACCTGATGCTGCAGCTCGGCGATATCGAGACAATGGTGCGCGAACGGTTGCCCGTCGTAATCGTCGTGTTCAACAATTTCAGGTTGGGTTCACAGCGCAAAAGGGTCGAGGCATACGGTCCCGTCATCGGTGTCGATCACGGCAATCCCGACTTCGCCAAGCTGGCGGAACTGTTCGGCTGCCGCGGCTACCGCGTCGACCACCCGGGCGGTTTCGGTGAAGCGTTACACGCGGCCGTCGCAAGTGGTGAGCCGTGCATCATCGATGCGATCATCGATCCCGAAGCAAGGCCGCCGCGGACGGCCATCAGCCGCGAGGCGCGCTAAGGCAAAGCAATTGGTTGCAAAAAGAGTAATAAACGGCGGTTGACCGTCGGGTCGAGCCCCGCGGACGATGCAGCGATAGCCGCCTTGCCTACGCGGCCGAGAGTTCGTACTTCGTCGCTTCAATCAATTCGTGGCGGGCGGCACGCAGCTCCGCAAACGCAAATTCCAGACGCTGTTCCAGTTCTTCGTCATCTGGATCGTCGGAACCGTCCTGCACTTCCCGCAAATGGCCGCCAACCGCGGCGCTCAGGGCTTCAATTTTCCCGATGATCGCCCTAATGGCGTCGATCCGTTCCGCTTCCATCGTCCCATTTCCTCACCAAACTCTCCCACTCCGACTAACGTTAATGGCAGGGAATTGGACCGATTGCTGTGACAGGCGTCACATGGCGTAACTTTTTTCAAATGCGCCGGAAACGCCCTCAATCGGGCGCCATGCCCTTCTCGGCAAGCTCGCCGATAGCGCTTTGATTTTTCTCCAGTTTTTCGAAGCCCACACCGCGCAAGACGTGCGGCGCCTTCGTGAACTGAATGTTCCGATAGCCGACGATTTCGATACGGTTACCCCACGGATCGAGGAAATCCAAGAATCGGCCGGGCAGTATCTCGACCTTCATTTCCACCAGCCGTTGAGCTACCGCCTCCTTGTCGTCCACAACCAATCCCACATGGCGACGGCCGTCAGGCGCCTGCTCGCGTCCTTGCGAGAAATTGATGAACTGTTCGCCTATTTCCTATTCCGTTACAAGGAAGCCGTACCACGAACTTCGAGACCCGGACGTTCGCGCTATCGAGACGGCCGCAGGAAAAGCTTCCCCTTTCCGAACGCACCGGAAACCCGTCTATAGCCACGGCTCCGCGCATAGGCTTCGAACCTGCTGTCCTGAGTGTTCGCGGGTATCGAAATGGTCTGGTAGCCGGTAAATATCGCGGCCGGCGGATCGGCGTCCAGCAACGAATAAAGTGTTTCGGGCGAAACCGCCTTCAAAGCCCTTACCGTTTCCGGTGGCAGAAGATCGGCGGTTCGATAGAAGAACGGCCCCGTCGCCAACTCGCTGTAAGCGGGAAGCCCGGCGTCGATGACAAAGATCGGCGATAAGGTGGCGACCTTACCTTTCAGCCCGGCGTGCGACAGCGCGCTCCTGATATTCGTACTGATCGCGTACACCTTGTCGACCGTCGCGGGCTGACTTGCATTCTTCGCCAACACGAACAGTCCCGGTGCCGCCGCCGCCAGCACCGCCGCGACCAGCAACGGCGCAGCGACACCCCGTTGGAAGCCTTCGATCCAACCGTACAGGCAGGCAACCAGCAACAGGGAAAACGGTACGAAGGGTATGTAGTACTGGGTCAGGCTCACGTACGGCGCCATCACGAGAGGCAATGAAAACAACATCAACGCGACGATGAGCGCGTTCTGCGGCCGGCGTATATGATTTCGTAGCGTTCTCCACGAACCGCTTGAGAATGCGGCACAAAATACGAAGAACGAGATCACGAGACAGACAATCGTAACCCCGTCGCGAAGCAACAGCCGCGTCGAAGTGATCAGCCGACGAAGCAACGACGCGTCTTCGCGGCCTAGGAAAGTCGTGTACCAGTACGACGTGGCCGTTGTGTGAAACGTCACGACGCCATAGAGAAAACCGTCGAGGCCGATCCAGGCGAAATAGACGATCGGCAGAGAACCAAGTACGCCGCCGCCGACCAGGGGAATTACCATCCCGCGCAATCTTGCGCCGAACGGCCTGTCGTTGCGCAGGAGCAGGAAAAGGAAAAGAACCGCCGGTACGAAGGCGTACAGCAGCTTGGTTCCAACCGATATAGCCGCCGCCAATCCGGCCAGGAGATACAAGGCGCGACCGAAGCGCTCCCGCGATTCCGCCAGGGAAACCAGATAGACGGCAAGCAAGGCGAAGAAGCACGGCATGATATCGTTGCGCGCGCTTCCGAACGCGCCCAAAACAATCTCCGAAGTCAAGAAAAGCGCGGCAATCGCGGCCGCCGCCATCGCGGAGCGGGTAATCCTGAGGCCCAGCAAATACATCAACAATACCGAGCCAAGCGACAAGACGAATGTCACCATCCGGGCAACAAGCAGGTAGCGTTCGTCAAAAAACTGAAATACCGCGGATAAGATAATCGGATGGTAGGGCGGCTGCAGATGTACGAAATCGCGATACAAGCTGCCTTGCACCGCCAATACACCACCGTAGACATATTGCTCTTCGTCGTGACAGCATGGCCCATTGCGTGCGTTCAAGAACAGCAGCACAACAATGACCCCCGCCCCCAAAGCGAGCGCGGCCAATCCGTACCAATTGTACTTGGGACGCGCGTTCAATTCTTTCTCCAAAGATCCTCTCGCAATACCGGTCACGCGAAAGGTCTGCTATCGTCTGCAAACGTCGTGCGATAGAGCAGCCGGTCGAATCCGTCGTAGTCGTTCACCGCGAAGTGCAAGGTCGAACGGTTGTCCCATATCACGAGATCGCCGGCGCGCCAGCGATGCCGGCAACGGAATTCAGGCCGGGTCGCATGCCGGTAGAGGCGGTCGAGGAACGGCCGCAGCCAACGCGGTATCGCGCTCCGGCCCGCCAGCGAATCGGGCCTGTTCATATCGCCAACGACCGCTCCGTTCAAAAGGATCAGTGGGTCAGAATTTTCGAAAGAAACTCCTGTGCCCGTTCACCGCGCTCGGTTCCAAAGAAATCGTCTTTGGTGCAATCCTCCTCGATGCGGCCCTCATCCATGAAAATCACGCGGTGCGCGACACGGCGCGCAAAGCCCATTTCGTGGGTGACCACCATCATCGTCATCCCGTCTTCGGCGAGCGCGGTCATGACGTCCAGCACCTCATTGATCATCTCGGGATCGAGCGCCGAGGTCGGTTCATCGAACAGCATCGCAATCGGGTCCATGGCGAGTCCGCGCGCGATCGCTACACGCTGCTGCTGGCCGCCGGAAAGCTGGGCCGGGAATTTCTCGGACTGGTCGGCGAGGCCGACGCGCTCCAGGAGATCCATGCCACGCTTGGTCGCTTCCTGATCGTTCCTGTTCAAAACCTTCAGCTGCGCGAGTTTGATGTTCTCCATAATACTGAGATGCGGGAAAAGTTCGAAATTCTGAAACACCATGCCGATGCGCGCGCGCAGCGCCGGCAAATCCGTCGAGGGGGCGCCAACCGAGATTTCGTCAACGGTAATGTCACCTTCCTGGAAGGGCTCCAACCCGTTCACGGTCTTGATCAAGGTACTTTTGCCCGAACCCGACGGCCCGCAGACCACGACGACCTCGCCCTTCGCAACTTGAGTGCTGCAATCGTTCAGGACCTGAAAATCCCCATACCATTTGCTGACTTTGGTCATCTCAATCATCGGCATCGCGCGAGCGCTCCTATCTCAACCCGTTGCATATCGTTTTTGAATTTTCCGGATACCAAGCTGGCCCGCGAGGCACATCACGAAATAGACCAAGGCTACGGTCAGGAACATTTCGATCAGGCGGTTGTCGCGATTGGCGACGATGTCCGCCGCGACCAGAAAATCCCTCAACCCGACGACGTAGACAAGAGACGTATCCTGGAAAAGGATGATGGCCTGCGTCAGCAATATCGGGATCATCGCCCGGAATGCCTGAGGCAGGACGATATAGCTCATATTTTGCCGATAGGTGAGGCCCAGGGCCTGCCCGGCATAGACCTGGCCCTGGCGTACGCTTTGAATTCCCGCGCGCATGATTTCGCAATAGTAGGCCGCCTCGAACATGATGAAGGCAACCAGCACAGAATAGAATCCGCCGACCGGGCGCCCGACGATGAAGGGCACCAAAAAATAGAACCAGAAGATCACCAGGATCAGCGGCATGGAACGGAAGAAGTTGACGTATGAACCGGCGAAGAAGGACAGCCATTTGATCGGCGCGAGGCGGCACAACGCCAGGATCGTTCCGAGCGCCAGACCGCCGATGATCGCGAGTACGGTCAGAAGAAGCGTCAGGCCCATCCCTTCGATCAGGAATGGGATCGACGTGACGATGATCTCGAAATCGAAGTTTTCGAACATCTACTTCGCTCCCAACGAGATCATGCCTGGGATGACGACCCTGCCCTCGACGACGCGCATCACGGTCATGACGATGGCGGTGACGACGATGTAGAGGAGAGTCGCGGCCGTGAAGGCCTCGAAACCCTGGAACGTGTATTCCTCGATCTGCCGGGTTTGCGCGGTCAATTCCAGGACGCCGATCGTGAGCGCGAGCGAAGAATTCTTGAAAACGCCGAGAAAATCGCTGGTCAAAGGCGGGATGATGATCCGATAGCTGACGGGCAGCAGAATGTACCGGTAGACCTGAACAGGCCTTAAGCCGATCGCCATAGCTGCATAGCGCTGGCCTTGCGTAATCGCCTCGATGCCGGCTCGGACCTGTTCGCCGACCCGGGAGGCCGTATAGGTCCCAAGGCAAACGACGGCGGTCCAGAATTCCGGTAAGGGCATGCCGCGCTTCACCCACTTCCCGGCGTCCTCCGGCAACAGTTCCGGGAACACGAAGAACCACAGGAACATTTGGACCAGCAACGGTACGTTCCGAAATATGGTGACGTAGACAGTCGCAAAGCCGCGCAGGTAACGGTTTTCAACCGTCCTGAGGACGCCGATAACCGAACCGAGGCTAAAAGCAATAACCCAAGCCGCAGCAGCGACACTGATCGTCCAACCGAAGCCCGAGACAACCCAATAAAAAAACGGTTGCGTGCAACTGCTTACGGGATCGGCCTCGAAACAGAAAAGGATGCTCCAGTCCCAATTGTAATTCATGGTGCCTCCCCGCGACCCCCGACACTATGGCGCATTTTCCCGGAATGCACCGATAGCCGAAGCCACCGGTGCATCCCGAAAAACGGCGCGGCGTTAGTGCGGCAAAGCCTGAATTTCGTAGGCCTTACGAAGCGTCGCACTGATCGGCATTTGAATGTTCGTGGGTCCTGGATCGAACCATTTCTTGTAAAGCTTCAGCATGCGGCCGTCGCGCATCATGTCGGCCAGCATGACATTGCCGAGGCGGCGATAGGTGCTGTCGTTGCGCGGCACCATGATGCCGTACGGGTCATAGGACAGGAAACGGCCGGTCACTTGGAACTTGCTCGGATCCTTGGATTTGCTCATCAGGCCGTACAACAGCACGTCATCCGTCGCGTAGGCGTCGGCACGGCCCGTCTGTACCGCGAGCCAGGCTTGCGGGTGGTCCTTAACCGAGACGATCTTGATGTTGAGGCCCTTCGCCTTCATCACCCGCTTGACCGCCTTCTCGTTGGTCGTGCCGAGCGACAGGGCGATGACCTTGCCATCCATATCCTCAAGCTCCTTGATTCCGGAGCCTTTCTTGGAGCCGAGTTTTGTACCAGTGATGAAAGTCACCGCGAGGTAATCGACCTGCTTCTGACGGGTTAAATTGTTGGTCGTCGAGCCACACTCGATGTCGATCGTACCGTTGGCCATCAAGGCGATCCGCGTTTGCGACGTCACCGGAACATACTTGATCTTGATGTCCGGCATCTTGAGCGTTTTTCTGATCTGGTCGATGACGCCATGGCAGATATCCACCGAATAACCGATCGGCTTGCCGTCCTTGCCGATATAGGAAAAGGGAACGGAGGATTCCCGATGTCCCATGTTCACGACACCGCGTTCCTTGATGCGCTTGAGAACGTACGACCCACTCTGCGCCTGCGCGGGGTAAATCGCGAAAGCCGCCGCGACCGCCGTCGCCGCGATGAAAATTCTTCTAAGCATTTGTTCCTCCCTGACTAATTGATTGTTCTAATCTTATGGACCAACTGCATGATCTTGGTCTTGTCATACTAACGGAAATACAGTTTTAGGCTATACCCGCCGTGATTCACGCGATGGATACACCAATCAAATGATCTCGAAATGCGCCTCGACGGGTTCGCGCAATTCGCCGTTGATCGGCAGGATATCCTGTGGACAGGCGGAAAACGCGATCACCAAATCCATCTCCGCCCGCATCAGGATGTAGTCGCCCGGTTTTGTGACCGGCGCCTCGAAGCTCAAGCCGCCGGCATTGGTCCACGGTATATTCATGAACAGGTTCAGCGGGCTCGGCGTTTTCGGCGCCTTCAGGCCCAACGCATCAAGCGCGGCGTGCAGATTGTCGGTGCAGTTGTCATGGTATTCCGTACAGCCCAGCAACCCGTACCGGTAATTGTCGCAGGCGGCAATCAGCGTGTCGTGCACGCTAGGCGAGGTATCCTCGAGGATCGTCAGCATGGCGCGCCGGTTGTTGCTGTAGAATGCGTCGCCGACGTCAAGCCGCATCTTCAGAACGGTCGCCCGCGTCGCTTCCATCGACATGCTCTCATCCATATCGTCCGAATTGAACGCCCAGGTGTCGACGACCTGTGCGCCATGCGTGTTCACGACCTTTATGGATTGGCCCCGCGCAACACGCGACGCCTTGCCGCGCCGCGCCGGTATTTCGATTGATTCCGCCATACTCGCTCTCTCAGTTTTACGAAGATGCTCCCTGCGCGACATGCGCCTGCGAGCCGCGTAGCAATACCGTATCACTCCGCACGACCTGTTCCGGAAGAAATGTTACAGCATGCTCCAACGCGATATGACTCAGCCAATCCCGGTCGATGGAAAATCGGCGACGAGGTCCGTCGAATGCTTCGGGGAACCCATGTTCGTTCTCCCTGGAAACCTTGATCCTAGATTGTCAGATAGCCCGTCGCTCAAGCCATTTGAAATAGGCGCTTGTCGGCCGGCGGCCGTTCATGGTGTCCTACACGCAATATGGGAAACGGGACGGAAGATCGATGCCGAAGCTACTGACGGATGCAGCAGTCGAACAGTTTCACGAACAAGGCTATTGCGACCCGGTACCCGTGCTGGATGCGAATGAAGTCGCGGATTTTCGAGACCGCCTCGAAGCGTTCGAACGCGAACACCCGGACGACGTTGCGAAGCTGAAAACCAAATCGCATCTGCTATGCCCCTGGGTCGTTGAAATCGCGCGCCATTCCCGTGTCCTGGATGCGTACGAAGATATCATCGGCCCCGATATCCTGTGCTACAGCATGGCGTTTCGGATCAAGAATGCCGACGGCAGGACGATCGCCGGCTGGCATCAGGACACGCTCTTCCTGCCCATCGAACCGGTCCTTGTGATCGGCGCCCTGGCGCTCTCGGAATGCGGTACCGAACAGGGTTGCCTCCAGGTCATTCCCGGATCGCACAAAGGACCGATTTTGCCGCACGGCGAAGCGGCCGACCCGAACAGCATTCTCGCGCGCGGCCAGTTTATCGAAACCGATTTCGATAAATCGTCGGCCGTCGACCTTGCCCTGAAGCCGGGCGAACTCGGTATGATCAATTCGGGCGTCATACACGGCTCCGGCATCAACAGCGGCGACGATCGCCGGATCATGCTGCTGGTCGAAATGATGCCGACACACGCTCGCTCGCACCGTCAACGCGAGTCGGCAATGCTGGTCCGCGGGACGGACACCTACGACAATCACGACCCGGACCGGCCCGCCGAGCGCGAATTCGGCCCCGAAGAACAGGCCACCTGGCTCGCATCGACAAAAAGCCGCGGCGAGAACATTTTCGCCGATAGCGCCTTGCCCGTGACGGAAGCCTATGGCGGTCCCCGCGCGCCGCGCTAGCGACGTAACCCGAGGAACACAATGAGTAACGGTCTGTTCCGAACCCTGCCGGTCCTTGCTCTATGCGGTCTGTTGGCGTTAGCGGCCTCCCCAACCGCCAACGCGGAAGAGGAAATCACCTATAGCGGCTACCGGCCCGAATCCTTCGCGGACATCTATCGAGGCGATTGGGCCGTTTCCGAGGATGAACTGTCCGGCGACTTGCATCTGCCGAACGGCGACGGACCCTTCCCAGCGGTCGTCCTGCAGCATGGCAGCGGGCATCCGAGAAACCTGAAGGCCTGGTGGGATGTCGCAGTGCCCGCCCTGCTCGACGCCGGCATCGCCGCCTTCGTCGCCGACAGCTATAGCGGCCGCGGAATCTCCGGCACGAGCGGCGATCAGCGCGCCCTGTCCAAGGCGGCCCGCGTCGTCGATGCATTGATGGCGCTCAAGGCGCTGGCGGCGCATCCCAAGATCGATGGCGCGCGGGTCGGCGTCACCGGCTATTCCTTCGGCGGCATCGTTTCCATCGAAACGGCGGACCGGCGTACGGCCGAGGCCGTCCTCGGCCCGGACCTGAAGTTCGCCGCGCATCTGCCCGTCTATCCCAGCTGCGGTTCGCACCGCGAGAAAATCGATATGACCGGCAGTCCCATGTTGTTCCTCGTCGGCCGCCAGGACGACTACACGCCGGCCGAATTCTGCGAGGAATATATGCCGAAGCTGCAGGCCGCCGGCGTCCCCGCGACGTTAAGAGTGTATGACGACGCCGGGCACGGCTTCGTCAAGGTGCAGGACCGCCATCTCGCAAATGCAGCGACCTTCAACGATTGCGGTACGAGCATCATCAACGACGATGGCTATCACGAGTTCCAAGGGGGAATATCGGAAAAGGGCATGACTTGGGCCAAAATGGTCGTCGCGGTTTTCAAGGAATGCGGATCGCGGGGCGCAAGCCTTTACGGAACCCGCGAGTCGCAACGTCAGGCGCTCGACGACACGATCGCGTTCTTTACACGAACGCTGAAACCGTAAGCGCTACTCCTCATGCACCGGACCGAGCGGGTAGTACCGCACGCCCGGCCGCAGTTTCGTGAAGGCGAAGTCGGCCGGATTCGCGCCGTGGCCGCCGGGCGCCAGCGCAGCGAAAGTGGTTTCCGCGATCGGGTCGAAATGGGCGCGGTAGTGGCAGGTGCTCTTGAGTACGATGATCTTCTGTTCCTCCAGCACGACGCCGAGATGCTCGAAGACCATGCGGTCGAGCGCCTGCACCCGGTGCGTACTGATCGCCACCTTGACGCCGCCGATGGCCAATAGTGCCGACGGGCCGACATCGTAGGGCTTGCCCTGGGAGACAGGCCCTGTCGTGTCGTAGCGCCCGTCATTGACGACTTCGACGATGAAGCGGCCGTGGAAGGGCTCGACGCCCGGAAGATCCGTACGACCGCCCAAATCCAGCTCGATCTCCGCGCCGACACCGGCCTCGTGCGCGGCGGTAGCGGCCAACTCGTCCTTGACCACGCCGAAAACCGCGCCTTGGGCGTCGTTGCGCACCAGCGCCGCCAGCATGCCCACGGTGTCCGCGCTGCCGCCGCAACCGGGATTGTCCTGCGTATCGGCGACGACGATCGGTTTTGCAGCCGTGGCGGCAAGGCGCATCGCCTCCAGCACCGCCTCGTCCGGCTGCAACAGCGGTTCGGCGAACTCCGCCTCCTTCAGGGCCACGGTCTGCGCAATCTCGTCCGCCGCCGCGTCCGCTTCCTCCTGGCTGTAGGCGTGGACGCTCACGGTGGGACCGCAGGCGCCCAAATCAGCCGGCGGGAAGCCCGCCAGATAGGCGAGTGACAACATGTCCTCGGACTGCCGAGCCATCGCCGTCTCGACGATTCCCTTGGACGGTTCGACAAGCGTGCACTGGAAATTGAGCGGCAGCAGGAAGGGGAGCTGCCGCAAAGCGCGCCCCGCCGGACGGCCTTCGATCAGCAGCCGTTTCATCGCCGTTGCCGCGCGCTGGCCCGTCTCGTGCTGATCGACATGGGGGTAGGTGCGGTAGGGTAGGATGGCGTCCGCGTGGCGGACCATTTCCGCCGTGACATTGGCGTGATAGTCGAGGCTGATCACGATCGGCGCCTCGTCGCCGACCACCGCCCGGACGCGCCGCAGCAGCTCGCCCTCGCCGTCCTCGAACTCCTCGGACACCATCGCGCCATGCAGGTCGAGATAGACGCCTTCGACCGGCAGCGCCTGCGACAGGCGCGAGATCAGCTCGCAGGCGATCATTTCATAAGCGCGCGTAGTAACGGCGCCCCCCGGTGTCGCGCTCGCCCACAGCAACGGATAGATTTCATGATTGCCGTCGTTGCCGGCCATGAAACCCGCCGTCGAAGCCCCCTTCTCCTCGAACTCCGCCAGCATCGCCTCATCGCGCAGCAGATTGGGCCGGTCCGGCGGCGTGGCGAAATCCTCGTAATCCGTCGGATCGGGCACGAAGCAATTGGTTTCATGCATGAACCCGGCGATGGCGATGCGCGCCATGACTACTCTCCTGTACGAAAAATCTTGGCGTCAGTGCTCGCGCAGCAGGCTTCCGCAGCCTTCGATCCGGTCGTCGATGCCGGCGGCGCGCAACGCCCCCCAGAAGGTCGCCTGTGCGCTGGAAACCACCGGCTTGCCGAGCTTGTCTTCCAGCCGGTCGAGCGAGCCGAGCGTGGCCATGTCCGAGCAACTTAGGAAGATCGCGTCCGCCTCCGGGCTGTCGATCGATTGGGCCAATTCTTCGACCGAGTCCTGCGGCACCAGATTCATGTGCCGCCCGCGTTTCTGCGCCTCGAACAGCATCACGCCTTCATCCGCGGTGACCGTCAGTCCCTGGCTCTCGAAATATCGGCGCTCCGCCTCGTTGATGTCGTCGGTGTAGGGCGACCCCACGGCGACGCTCTTGACCCCGAGGGCGCGGAACGCCTCCAGGACCGACCCCATCGTGGTCACCGTCGGCAGGTCGAGTTCAGCGGCGATCTCGTCGCGGGTCACTTCGTGCGGCGTCTTCAGGGCGCTGGCGGTGCAGCCGTAGGCGACGACATCCACCTCCAGCCCGCGCAATTCCTCGATGACCCGCGGCAAATATTGCTCCATATCCTTCAGCGGATCCTTCGCCTTTTCAGCGAGCAGCATCCGGGTCGTGTGGATGGTCACGCCGTCCGGCGCCATGCGCCAGAATTCGGTCTCCGACACCGTGTTGGGCGACGGCACGATGAGCCCGATGCGCGCCCGGGACCCGTAGGGTCGCTTCGATTTGTCCGGTGTTCTGAACTCGGTCATGCGCGCTTCCTTCCGCCTCTTTTTGCCTTGCCGTGACAGTGTAGTACAAATTCGCCAAGGCTCCTCCCAACAGTATCGAGTTTCCCATGAGCACGAAAAAACTATCCGGCAAGACGGCCCTGATTACCGGCGGCGCGCGCGGCCTGGGACGCGGCTATGCGCTGCGCCTCGCCGGGCTTGGCGCCGACATCGCCATCGTCGACCGCAACCTCAAAGCCGCCGACGTCTATGAATTCGAGCGCGAGCAGCTTACCGCCGCGACCGTGATGGAGGAATGCGAGGCGCTCGGCGTCCGCGCAATGGGGCTTGAGGTCGATCTGACCGACCGGGACGCGACCGACAAGGCCGTGGCGCAAGTCGTCGAGACGCTCGGCCGCGTCGATATCGCGGTGTGCAACGCCGGCGGCGGCACGGTGACCTTCGCCGACGAACGCGAGCCGCGCGAGGGCGCGAACGACGCGCTCGACGAGGTCACCACGGGCACGCCGTCCAACACGCCGGAGGACATGCTAACCCGCGTGCTCGACATCAACGTGAAGACCTGCATGTACACCTGCATGGCCGTCGCGCCCTACATGAAGGCGCAGGGCGGCGGCAAGATCGTAACCGTGTCGTCGACCGCCGGCGTCGACGCCAAGGGCGGCTACCATCCCTACGGCACCTCGAAGGCCGCGATCATCCACTACACCCGCGCCCTGGCGCAGGAACTCGGCCCCTTCAACATCAACGTCAACGCCATCGCCCCCGGCATCATCCGCACCGGCCGCCTGGGCGACCGCGCGGAAATGGCCAAGGAGCGTGTCGCCCTGCAGCGCGAAGGCACGATCGAGGACTGCGCCAAGGTCGTGGAGTTCCTGACGACGGACCTTTCGGACTATGTGACGGGGCGGACCATCATTATCGATGGCGGGATGCTGCGCTAACCCTTCGCCTTCGCGTCCCGCCGGATAATATCCGCGCCGCTCGGATCGACGGTCATGCCGAACCGTTCAGCGTTGTGCGAATGACCGACCTGCTGCAGTGACATCGCGGCCTGCAGCGCCGTCCAGAAGCCCTGGGCGTCCTGCGCCTGGTTGCAGGATTGCTTCGCCAACCGCAGCCCCATCGAAGGGCGTTCGGTGATGCGTTTGGCCAGCGACAGGGTGAAATCCTCCAGATCGTCGCGCGGCACCACATGGTTCACCATGCCGAGCGACTGCGCCTCGCGGGCCGACATGATGCCGCCGGTGAACAGCATTTCCTTGGCCTTGCGCACACCGAACTCCCAGGGGTGGCCGAAATACTCCACGCCGTTGACGCAGAACGCCACGACGGGGTCGGAGAACGTGGCGTCCTCGCTGGCGATGATCAGGTCACAGACCCAGACCAGCATCAGACCGCCGGCTATCGTCTTGCCGTGAACCTGTGCGATGGTCGGCTTGGGGATGTTGCGCCAGCGCCAGCACATGCCGAAATAGATCTCCTCCTCGCGCGACTGGCGTCCCTCCGCACCCGGCTTGTCGAAGCCGCCCCAGGTCGAGATCGTGTCGTATTCCGACATCTCCGTCTTGTCGCGCAAATCGTGGCCGGAACAGAAATGCGGCCCGTCGGCGGCCAGCACGATGACCTTGACCGCATTGTCTTGCGCCGCACGGTCGAAGGCGTCGTTCATCTCGTAGGTCATGCGCTTGCTCTGCGCGTTGCGTTGCGCCTCGCGCGCCAGGACGATACGGGCGACGCCGTCCGCCGGCATCTCGTAGCGGATGGTTTCGCAGGACATGAATTCGCGCCCTAATACACCGATTGGGATAAGTCAGGCCTGACCGCCGTTCACCCCCACCCTGGCCCGACCGGGAAGATGGGTAACAGTTTGTACCGGCGACATG
>CAYLTU010000089.1:0-20150 GCA_964386465.1 uncultured Rhodospirillaceae bacterium | reverse complement strand
GGTGGGGGTGGACGGCGGCCACTTTCGCCATTTTGCAGAGGTCTCCGGAGGGAGAGGGCGATTTACCTAATACCGGTGCGGCAGATCGATCATCGGGAAGGCGCTGGTCACGTGCGGCAGGTTGACCGGGTCGGCCTTGTGCAGATAGCTCGCGTCCAGCTCCGCGAAGCTGGTGACGCCGAGCAGGCCGAAGGCGATCTGGATCTCCTCTTCCAGCAGCTCCAGCACGCGGACCAGCCCGTCCTTGCCGTCGGCCGCCAGCCCATAGCCCTGCATGCGGCCGATGCCGACCGCGTCGGCGCCCAGCGCGATGGCCTTGACGATGTCGGTGCCGCGGTTGATGGCGCCGTCGACGATGACCGCCGCCTTGCCGCCGACCGCCTCGACGACTTCCGGCAGCACGTCGATCGAGCCGCGCCCGTGGTCGAGCTGGCGGCCGCCATGGTTGGAGACGTAGACGCCGTCGACGCCGTGCTCGACGCACAGCGCCGCGTCTTCCGCCGTGGCGATGCCTTTGAGGATCAATGGCACGTCGTGCTTGTCCTTAAAGCGCTTGACGTTGTCCCAGGTGTAGAGCGCCTGGTACTCCATGCCGCCCGCGCCGACCCGCCAGGTCTTGACGAAGCGGTTGTCGAAATCGCGTTCGCGGCGGCTGTAATGCGCCGTGTCGACGGTGATGGCGAAGGCGTAAAACCCGTTGTCGAGCGCGCGCTTGACGTAGTCGTCCTCGAAATCGTCGCCGCCGCGGACATAGAGCTGGAAGATGCGCGCATTGTCCGCCGCCGCCGCCGTCTCCTCCAGCCCCGGCGCACAGCGCGAGCTCAGCATGTGCACGATATCGAATTCGCCCGCCGCCTCGGCCGACGACGGTCCGCCGCGCCGGCTGGGATCGAAGGTCTCCAGCGAGCCGATCGGCGCCAGCAGCACCGGAATCCGCATCTTCTGCCCCAGCAGCGTGCCGCTGGTGTCCAGCTTCGCCACGTTGCGGCAGACCCGCGGCCGCAGGGCCAGCGTGTCCAGCGCCATCCGGTTGCGCCGCAACGTCGTCTCGCTCTCCGCGCCGCCCGCCAGATAGCCCCAGGCCCCGTCGGACAGGTTGTTGAAGGCGCGCTGCACGATGTCGTGCAGTGACGGGTACTCGGCGGCAAGATCGCTCACGGGTCGGATTCCAGTGGTCGTTGAAAAAAGGCCGCCGATCCTAGGCGGTGGGCTGGGGCGGAGCAAGAGGTGGGCGGGGGTCGTTGCCGTTCAACGCGTCGTCCTCGGGCTCGACCCGAGGACCCAACTTGCAACTGCTCCCTGGGCTGAATTGGTATACGCAACGCCGTAATGCGAATCCTTTAGCCGTCGCGTTCCGTTATCAGCATGGGCCCTCGGGTCGAGCCCGAGGGCGACGATGAAAGAGTTGCGCGCCCTTGCCTTTTTCCACGCCGCGCAACATGTATACGCTCCACCCGCTTAGGACAGGCTTGTGCCGCCCAACACAGCATCTTTCGACCGGCCCAAGGGCCGTAATCTGCGATACCTGTCGCGCACCGCGGGTTTTCTGAAGCCCTATAAGGCGCGTGTCGCGGCGGCGGTCGCGGCGTTGCTGGTGACCGTGCTGACGGGGCTGGCGATCGGGCAGGGGCTGAAAGCGCTGATCGACGGCGGCTTCGCGGCGGGCGACGCGGCGGCGCTGGACCGGGCGCTGGTTTTCCTACTGTCGCTCGCGGTCGTCATGGCGCTGGGCACCTTCGCGCGATTCTATTTCGTTTCCTGGATCGGCGAGCGGGTCGTGGCCGATCTGCGGCAGGCGGTGTTCGACCGGATCCTGTCACTGCACACCGGTTTCTTCGAGACGACGCGCACCGGCGAGGTGT
The DNA here is from genome assembly GCA_964386465.1 of uncultured Rhodospirillaceae bacterium. Classification (GTDB taxonomy): domain Bacteria; phylum Pseudomonadota; class Alphaproteobacteria; order UBA8366. The sequence continues at coordinate 18,288 of CAYLTU010000089.1, read as the reverse complement.
TGTCGCGGCTGACCACCGACACCACCTTGCTGCAAACCGTTATCGGGTCGTCCGCCTCGATCGCGCTGCGCAACGTGCTCAACCTGGTCGGCGGCGTCGTGATGCTGTTCGTGACCGACCCCAAGCTGACCGGCATGGTGCTGCTCGTCGTGCCGCTGGTCGTGGCGCCGATCATGATCTTCGGGCGGCGGGTGCGGCGGCTGTCGCGGGCCAGCCAGGACCGGGTCGCGGATGTCGGCGCCTTCGCCGAGGAGTCGATCAACGCCATGCGCACGGTGCAGGCGTTTACGCACGAGAGCGAGGATCGCAAGCGGTTCGCCGGCGAGGTCGACAATGCCTTCAGGGTTGCGATTTCCCGTATCCTGATGCGCGGCTTCCTGACCTCGATCGTCATCCTGCTGGTTTTCGCATCGGTCGGCTTCATCCTGTGGATCGGTGGGCGCGATCTGCAGGCCGGCGAGATCACGGCCAGTGAGCTTACCGCCTTCGTCTTCTACGCCACCATGGTTGCGTTCTCGGTCGGCGTGATCAGCGAGTTTATGGCGAACTGCAGCGCGCCGCCGGCGCCACCGAGCGGCTGATCGAGCTGCTCGAAGCGGAGCCGGAGATCACGGCGCCCGACAACCCGCGGCCCTTGCCGGACCCGGCGGAAGGGCGCGTGCGGTTCGAGAACGTCACATTTCATTACCCGTCGCGGCCCGATCTGCCGGCCGTGGTCGAATTCTCGCTCGATGTGAAGCCCGGCGAGACGGTGGCGCTTGTCGGTCCCTCTGGGGCAGGCAAGTCGACCGTGTTCCAACTGCTGTTGCGGTTCTACGACCCTGAAGCGGGATGTATTCGAATCGACGGTGTGGATATCCGGGCGGCTGACCCACAGGCCGTTAGGGAGCGTTATGCGCAGGTGCCGCAGGACCCGGTAATCTTTGGCGCGGACGCCTGGGAGAATATCCGTTACGGCCGTCCGGACGCCGACAACGCGGCGGTCCGCGCGGCGGCGGAAGCGGCCGCGGCGGCGGAGTTCCTCGACCGTTTGCCGGACGGCTTCGCGACCTTCTTGGGCGAGAAGGGCGTGCGCCTGTCGGGCGGACAACGCCAGCGCCTTTCGCTCGCCCGCGCCCTGTTGCGCGATCCGTCGGTGTTGCTGCTCGACGAGGCGACCAGTGCGCTCGACGCGGAAAACGAGCGCTTGGTGCAAAAGGCGTTGGAGAAACTGAAGGCGGGCCGGACGACCCTGGTCATCGCGCACCGCCTGTCGACCGTCGTTAATGCCGACCGGATCGTCGTGATGGACGAGGGCCGCGCCGTCGCTATCGGCAGCCACGCGGCGTTGCTGCGAAGCAATCGGCTGTACGCGCGGCTCGCTGCCCTGCAGTTCGACGTGGACATCCGCGACAGCGTGCTGGCGGCGGTCTGAGTTTCCGTTTCCCTTTCTGTTTGTCGTACTCGGGCTTGACCCGAGTACCCAATTCTCAACCGCAGACAGCTTCGTAAAGATCCTCCCAATGCGGGTTCTCTCGCTCAACTAGAAAAATCTTCCAGTCTCGAACCCAGTGCTTGGCGTGCAAGAATGTAGACATAGTAGGAAATGGCGTGAGCGTGGCATGAACATGGGTACTCGGGTCAAGCCCGAGTACGACGGATAACAGGTGTTTTATGTCTTGTTCATTGCGAATTTTCCCATAGCGTCCGCCTCTCCTGCGCGATAGACAGTCGGCGATGGACGCTTGCCCCATATGTGATGGCGTACAAACCGCCTTCTACGCGCGTCAGGACGGCTACGATTTCGTGGCGTGCCGGAACTGCGGCTTCGTGTTCCTGTTTCCGATGCCGGATGCGGCGGCGTTGGCGAAAGTCTACGACGACGATGCGTTCGATATCGGCCGCTATCCGAAGGCGAAATCGCGCATGCGGCGGGCGACCATGCGGGCGCTTGGACTGTGGCCGCATTTCTTCGCCAAGGATGCGATCGATGTCGGCTGCGGCGGCGGCTTCGTGGCCGAGGCGATGCGGAGGTTGGGCGCGCGCGCGTCCGGGCTCGACATAAGCCCTGGCTCGATCGCTTATGCCCGTGACGCCTCTCCCAAGGTGCGTTTCTTCGAGGAAACGTTCGAGACTTTCCTCGCGCGCGGCGAGACCTTCGATTTTATCCATAGCTCAGAGGTCATCGAGCATATCGGTGATCTGAAGGGCTATATGTCTTTCCTTGCCGGCATCGCCCGGCCGGGTGCGAAGGTCTTCTTGACCACTCCGGACATCGCCCACCCGACGGTGCCGGAGGACGTGACGGATTGGGACATGTTCTCGCCGCCCCGCCACGTGCAGCTGTTCACCGAGGCGACCTTGACCCGCCTGTTCGACGCCTACGGCTTCGATATCGTCAAGCGCTACTACAAAAGGTACGCGCCGACTTTGCAAGTGCTCGCTCGGAAGCGCGTATAAATGCAACTTAGGAATTTTCATCAAAGCGACAGCGATAGGGTCAACCAGATCGCAGTTGCGGCTTTCGATGAATTGAAAGCGCATTACGATGATTGGGCCGCGATGTCGGCGAGTCTGGGCAGGATGTCGGCTTTGGCCGATCAATACGAAATCATCGTTGCGGAAGATCGTGGTCAACTGTTAGGCGCAGTGGCATATGTCGGGCCGGATAAGGAGAAAGCGCCTTATTTCGACCCGTCCTGGCCAATTGTAAGAATGCTCGTTGTCGATCCGGTCTGTCGCGGCGTTGGAGCCGGCCGGGCGTTGACCGAGGCATGCATCGATCGTGCGGCGCGGGACAAATCTCCCGTCATCGCGCTGCACACAAGTCCGATCATGACGGTGGCGCTTCCGATGTATCTGCGGATGGGGTTCGAATTGGTGCGTGAAGCGCCGCCTATTCGCGGTGTCCCATATTCGGTTTACCTGAAGGTGTTGTAAGTTCGGGAATGAGGAAGCAGTGATGCCCTACAACTTCTACTATTGGCCCGGTATCCAAGGGCGCGGCGAGTTCGTCCGTTTGGCGCTGGAACATGCCGGCGCCGATTATGCGGACGTCGCGCGCGAAGAAGGCGGCATGGAGGCGATGCAAGCCTTTACCGCGGGCAACGAACGCGGCGCGCTGCCCTTCGCACCGCCCTTTCTCAAGGCGGGCGACTTGGTGATTGCCCAGGTCGCCAACATCCTGCTGTATCTCGGAACGCAGCATGATATCGCACCGCCGGACGAGGCGGGCCGGTTGTGGGCGCACCAATTGCAGTTGACCGTCACCGATTTCGTTCAGGAAATCCACGACACGCATCATCCCGTCGCCTCCGCGCTGTACTACGAGGATCAGACGGACGAGGCGAAGCGCTACACGGAAAACTTCCTCGATTTGCGGGTTCCTAAATATCTGGGTTATTTCGAAAACGCGATCCTGCGCAATCCTGCCGGTTCCGGAACACTTGTCGGAGACGGCCCGACCTATCCGGACCTTTCCGTGTTCCAATGCGTCGCCGGGCTGCGCTACGCCTTCCCGAAGGCCATGACGCGGATTGAACCTGATTTTCCGAGTGTTTCGTCGTTGCATGGCGCGATTGCGGCGTTACCGCGTATTGCCGCTTATCTCGATTCCGAACGGCGCATATCCTTCAACGAGTCCGGCGTGTTCCGGCACTATCCCGAACTCGACAGCTGAGCCGTTGCATGCGACCGGTGCGGTAGCGCAACCTTACTGCGCACACCGCATCCGCAGGCGGTAGTTTCCCCGTAAGTAGGAGCCGAAATGTTCAACATTTCGCCGGACGTATTGCGCCGACAACTCACCGAAGTCTATCGCGCCTGGGGCATGCCGAACGATGATATCGAAGTCATCGTCGAGAACATGGTCGAATCCGATTTGCGCGGGATCGATTCGCATGGCGTCGGTATGCTGCCGCGTTATGACGGGCTGCGCACGGACGGCGCCCTGAACATGACGCCCGATGTCCGGGTGGTGCGCGATTTCGGGGCCGTGGCCCTGATCGACGCGGATCACGGTCTCGGTCATGTCGCCGGGACGCGCGCCATGCAACTGGCTTGCGACAAGGCGGAGCAGTTCGGTGTCGGCGCGGTTACGGCGCGCGGCTCGAACCATTTCGGCGCGGCAGGCGTGTATTCCACAATGGCGGTCGACCGCGGGCTGATCGGACTGTGCACCACGGGGACGACGCAGCGTTCGGTGCTGCCGACCTTTGCCAAGGAGCCGCGCTACAGCACCAACCCGATCGCCTTCGCGGCCCCGGCAAAGCGCAACGACCCGTTCTCGCTCGACATGGCAACCAGTACGGTGGCGGTCGGCAAGCTCCAAATTGCCCGGCGCGCCGACAAGCCTTTGCCGTTGGGATGGGCACATGATTCCGACGGCCGCCCGACGACCGATCCGGAAGTCGCTCTGGCCGCGACACCGAAGCGCCTGTCGCCGCTCGGCGGCTCGCGGGAGCTGGGATCGCACAAGGGCTACGGGCTCGCCATGATGGTCGATATCCTGTCGAGCGTCCTGTCCGGTTCCTTTATCGGCGGTTACAATTTGAAATCCGGGGACCGGGAGCAATTCATCAATGTCGGTCACTTTTGCCTGGCGCTCAATCCGGCCGCGTTTCGAGAAGAGGGTGATTTCGAGGAAGAGTTGGACGATCTGATCGACATGCTGCACGGCACCGATCCGGTCGATCCGGCCCAGCCGGTTCTCGTGGCCGGTGACCCGGAACACCGCGAACGCGAGAAGCGGCTGACAAACGGCATCCCGATGACGGAAACGCTGTTCGACGAAGTGCGCGCGGTTGCGGAAGACTGCGGCGCACCGTTTATCCTCGGCAACGATACCGCTTGATTCGCAAAACCGGTTTCGTTTAAAGCTGCGGCGCAACCGAGGGGCAGGTTAACGAAGAAACGCGCATGACAAGGCCGTTCGAATATCGTGCGCCGGAAGTATTGGGGGATTGAGATATGGAACAGGATATTGGCGCCATAGCCGAGCAGGTTATGGCGCTTATCACCGTCTACGGCTTGAAGGTAATCGGTGCAATCGCGATCCTGGTGGTGGGTTGGATCGCTTCGCGCTGGATCTCCGGCGCGACCGGCAAAGGGTTGCGCAAGATCGAGCGGATGGACGAAACGCTGACGCGCTTCTTCGTCAGCGCGGTGCGCTACCTGATCCTCGTCGTCACCGTCATCATGGTCCTGTCGCAATTCGGCGTCCAAATGGCGAGCCTGCTGGTGGTGCTCAGTACCGCCGGTTTGGCGATTGGCTTGGCGCTGCAGGGCACCTTGAGCAACGTCGCGGCGGGCGTCATGCTGCTGCTGTTCCGGCCGTTCAAGATCGGCGATTTCGTCGATGTCGCCGGCCACGCCGGCACCGTCCAGGGAATCTCACTGTTCGTCACCGAGATGGCGACGCCTGACAATGTCCATATCGTCGTACCCAATGCTCAGGTCTGGGGATCGTCGGTGGTGAACTTCAGCCACCACGCGACGCGCCGGGTCGATATCGTTGTGGGTATCGGTTACGAGGACGATATCGACAAGGCGATGGCGACGATTACCGGTGTCATCGAAGGCGACGGCCGCTCGCACGCCGACCCCGCGCCGCTCGTCGCGGTGACCGATTTGGGTGACAATTCGGTCAACTTTACCGTCCGGATCTGGTGCAACGCGGCCGATTATTGGGGCGCGAAGTTCGATCTGACCAAGGCGATCAAGGAAGCGCTGGATGCGGCGGGCGTGAATATTCCCTACCCGCAGCGCACCGTTCATTTGGTACAGGAGTAGGCCGAAGACGCCTGCCGGTTATCCCGGCGGCCGCGTTGCCGCGAATTCCGGCAATGCGTTGGCGCGCTCGGAAAGCGCCGCCAATTTGGGGCAGTCCAGTGTCGGCGCGCCTGACGGCCGGTTGCGCAGGGCGAAATCCCAGAAGGCTACCGTGCTGACGTCGGCCTGGGTCATGCTGTCGCCGGTCAGCCAGGGCGCCGCCGCCTCGCTTTCCACGGCCGCAAACCCGTCTTTCGACTGTTCGAGCAACTGGTCCATCCAGGGATGGTGCCACTTCTCTTCCGGTCGCTTGCCGCGCTCGTAGTACTCGGCAATGGACTTTTCGACGGCGCCGATGGCCAGGCCGATCAACGCCATCACGCGCGTGCGATCCGGCCCATTTACAGGGGTCAAAGCCTTCTCCGGTCCTACCAGCCTGTCGAGATAGTCGAGGATCGTCGCGCTGTCGACAAGAGTTCCCGCGTCTTCGGTGATCAGGGCCGGCACCCGCGCCAGCGGATTGACGGCCTGCAACTGGACGCGTTCGTCCGGCTTTGCGCTGCTGAGCGGTCGATGTTCGTGCGGGATTTCGTAGAAGCGCATCGTGATGGCGACGCGCCGGAGGAAGGGGGAGCCAAAACCACCGAACAATATCATGGCGCGACCTCATTTCTTGTTGGCCGGACACGCCGCCGTGCCGGGCCGTGGGAGTCTATCCAGTGTGCCCATCGGAATCAGGGCAGCGCAACCGATAACCGGTTACTCAATCGGACAGTTGTTAAAAGGGATAAGCCGCTGCGCTACGCCAACGGCAATTACACCGCCGCAAGGGCCGGGGACCGTTCCGTTTCTTCGGTATCGGCGTAGGCCTCCCGAATTTCCAAGATATCCGGAAGTATATCGAGGAAAGCTGTGGCCAAATCCGGATCGAAGTGGGAGCCGGCGTTTTGCTCGATGTATCGGACTGCTTCCTCGACCGGCCACGCGGTCTTGTAGGGCCGGTCCGAGGTTAACGCATCGAAAACGTCGCTTACCGCGGTGATCCGCCCTTCGACGGGAATATTTTCGCCCCGCAGCGCGTTCGGATAGCCCGATCCATCCCATTTTTCATGATGGGTCAAGGCGATGCTTCGGGCCATCCGCAACAGGTTGGAATTGGATTCGCCGATAATGTCGGCGCCTATCGAGGCATGGGTCTGCATGATCTCCCATTCCTTGGGCTCAAGCTTACCCGGCTTCAGTAGAATACGGTCCGGGATACCGATCTTCCCGACGTCGTGCATCGGGCTGGCTTCCAGGATTTTCTCGACGAACTCTTCGTTCAAACCAGCCGCTTTCGCGAGGCTCGCACAGGACTTGCTCATGCGTATGACATGCATGCCCGTTTCGTTGTCGCGATATTCCCCGGCACGGCCGAGGCGCCGGATAACCTCGTGACGCGCCTGTTCGAGCTGCTGGTTCCGGCTGCGAAGTTCTTGGGTGCGTTCCCGGACGGTCTCTTCCAGAATTGTGGTCTGACGCTTGCGATCGTTATAGAGCGCCCGGACTTCGAGCATGTTTTCTATCCTGTTGACGACTTCGTTGCGGTCGAAGGGTTTCGCCACGAAGTCCGTGGCGCCGGCCTTCAAGGCACGGTTCCGCGTTTGCTTGTCGAAATCGCCTGTAAGTACCAGGATCGGCAGGTAATCGTCGTGCTTGTCGGCGGCCAGTTGGTTCATGATCTCGAAGCCGTCCATATGCGGCATATTGAGATCGAGAATTATCAAGTCGAAATCGCTTTTTTTGATGAGCGGATTGGCTTCGCGCGCATCGGAAATTCCGGTGATATTTTTGTATCCGGACCTGAGCAACATTCTTTCGAGAAGTTCGATATTGGACTCCAGATCGTCCACTATAAGAATTTGTGCATCCGGAATTCTATTGTGAGTGGTTATCATCGTACGAATTGGCCCTACCACCATTTTCGGATCGGTCGGGGCCGGTAATCCGGCCCGGTTTCCAATGCCGTTCCTTGCCTCCGGTATAAAGCGGCAATATTGACGAAGGCTTAATGCGGCACGCAAAATCGGCCGCGTCCAAATCGTCAGGTGATCTGTCGACAAGGCGCGAAGCGGACGTCTGCGGAAGAAGTGGCGGGCTAAGCCGAGACTTCGGATATGAAATCCTCGAATTTTCCGTTCGGATGCCGCGGAATATCTTCGACGTGCACGAGATGCAGGTTGAAAGGCCGCCCCAGCGCGTCGAGGATCATCTTGCGCATGTGTTCTTCTTCGTCGCCTTCGAAGGGGCGGGCCAGGTTCAGCTTCATCTCGATATCGGCGTATGTTTTCTGGATCATCTGATATTGGCGCAGAGGCGCGATCTCGTTCAGGTGCAGGGCCGCGATATCGGGGAAAATCTGTTCGCCGGATTCGAGCCGCAACATGTTTCGCGTGCGTCCGAAGATGCGGCGCACCGTTGGCAGCCCGCGGCCGCAGGTGCAGGGTTCCCCAAAGACTGCGAGGTCGCCAATCTCGTAACGAATGAACGGCATCGCAAAATTATGCAGATCGGTGACCAGAATACGGCCGGTCTCGCCAATTGGGCTGGGTGAGCCGTCATCGTCCACGACTTCCATCAGGACGTTCTCGGACTGGACGTGATAGTTTTCCGGCACGTCGGGACATTGCACGGCGATCATCGATACTTCCGCTGCGCTGTACATGTCCTCGACAAGAACGCCGAAATATCCCTCGATCACCTCGCGCTGTCCGGGCGATAGCGCTTCGCTGAAGGTGATCAGGGATTTCAGCCACGGCATTCTTAAACCGAGTTCTTCGCAGCGCAGGGCCAGCGCGTGCAAATTCGTCGGATAGGACAGGATGTATGGCGGGCGTTCCTTGGTGATCCAATGGACCTGCTCGCCGAGCGTGCAATGCGCGGAGTTGAGTTGGATCGACGGTCCCGTCTTGTAGACCGACGTCCAGGTCTGACTGTGCTTACCTTCCGGCGCCATGGCGACTCCCGGATCGTAACCGCGGATCGTCGCGAATTTGGCGCTGAAATCGCGCTTGTGCCACAGGTGGTTACGCAGGTTCAACGCGCGGTGAAAGGTCTGGTTGACATTCGTCTTGTACGCGGTCACCGGCCGACCGGTCGATCCTGACGACGAGGCGGTCAGCACGCGCCCGTGATCCTTCGGAATTTTTCCGCTGAGCAGCGATATTCCCGCGGATTGGATATCGCTTCGCGTAAGCGGCGGAATGGACAGGAAACCTTCGAGGGTCAATGGCGCGGTGAGGTCGAGATCCGTCGCCTCCATCCGCTCGCCGTAAAAAGGGGACGTGTCGTTGAAATGGCGAAGCATCGGTCCAATTTGACCGAGCTGATACGCCAACAGCTGTCCCTCCGGCCACCATTGCGACTGGTCGAATTGATAGACCAATGACAGGGCGGCGGCATTGAGCTGGTTCGGTACAACGGGCCAGTTCAGACCGGTGAGATGCGGCTTCAACATCGGCCGCAGTCTATACTAGGTGCGGCGCGCGGCTCCAGATGGCCGATGCGCCGCTCCCAAACAATGACGTTATTTGGTGTTCGCTTTGATATAAGCGACGACGTTATCTCGGTCTTTCTTCTTCTTAAGGCCCACGAAGGCCATTTTCGTACCCTTGAGGAACTTCTTCGGCTTGGTCAGATAGGCGTCCAGGGTCGCATCGTCCCAGGTGATGTCGGCCTTTTTCATTGCCTTGGAATATTTGAAACCCTTCACCTGGGCGGCCTTCTTGCCGAGGACGCCACTCAATGACGGTCCAACCTTCTTCTTGCCTGCTTTCAGTGAATGGCAGATCTTGCATTTCTTAAAAATTTTCTTGCCCGCTTTGAGGTCGGCGGCTGAAGCGGATGTGCTGCCGAGTGCAAGCGCTAGACCAAATGCCAGCAGAAGAGATTTCTTCATGTTCAATGCTCCATGTTTCAAGAGGCGCAACGGCGCCGACACACGCAAAGTTGGGACCGAATAAATTGCAAAAAGGGATGGCGATCAAGAGCAAATTCTGCGCCCCATCGTCGCGGCACCGCTGGACTTTGACATTTCGCGGCAATATTGATCCTGTTCCCGTGGCGTGGAGGTTCCGTGAGTGGCTGAATTTGACATTCTGGTTATCGGAGGCGGTGTAAACGGAGCCGGAATCGCGCGCGATGCAGCGGGGCGCGGCTACTCGGTGTTGTTGTGCGAACGGGAAGACTTGGCGCAAGCGACTTCGTCGGCGAGCAGCAAGCTGATCCATGGCGGATTGCGGTATCTGGAGCAATATCAATTCAGGCTGGTTCGCGAGGCCTTGCGAGAGCGGGAGGTCCTGTTGCGCGCCGCGCCGCATATCGTGGAACCGCTTCGCTTCGTTCTTCCGCACAGCAGCGTCCTGCGGCCCGGCTGGTTGATTCGACTGGGACTGGCGCTCTATGACCATTTGGGGGGACGCGAGCGGCTGCCGGCGTCGAAACGTGTCGCGTTACGCGGCAGCCCGCTCGGGACACCTCTTTCGGCGGACGCGAAGTTCGGATTCTCATACTTCGACTGCCGTGTCGACGATTCGCGGCTCGTCGTGCTCAACGCCATTGATGCCTTGGAACGCGGCGCGCAAATCCGGCCGCGCACCGCCGTAACGGGGATGCGGTGGGAAGGAGGCGAGTGGCGGGTCTCCGTTCGTCAGGCGCAAAGCAACCATGATCAGACGGTAACCGCCCGAGCCGTCGTCAATGCCGCCGGACCCTGGGTTGGAGACGCTGTCGATGGTGCGGTGTCCAAGAAGATTCGCCTCGTGAAGGGAAGCCACATCACGGTTCCCAAACTGTATGAAGGCGAGCACGCTTATATCCTGCAGAATGCCGACCGTCGCGTCATCTTCGTCATTCCCTATCTGGCGGATCAGTCGCTGATCGGGACGACCGATACCGAATATGACGGCGATCCCGGCAAGGTGTGTTGTTCCGACGACGACGTCGCCTATCTGTGCGATGCCGTGAATCGTTGGTTCGATCCGGGTATCGGGCCAGACGATGTGACTTGGGCCTATGCGGGCGTCCGTCCCTTGCTCGATGACGGTGCGGGAGACGCCGCTTCGGTGACACGCGACTACCGCCTGGACATGGAGACAGCTGAAGGGCAGGGCCCGTTATTGACGGTCGTTGGCGGCAAGATCACCACCTACCGGAAATTGTCGGAGCAAGCACTCGATCGGCTGCAACCGCATTTGGGCGGTGGCAAAGGCCGATGGACAGCGGATGCCGTGCTGCCGGGAGGCGATATACCCGGGTCGGATTTTCCCGCATTCCTGACGGAGACGAAGCGGCGCCATTCTTGGCTTCCGGATGAACTCGCCGAGCGCCTTGCGCGCGCCTATGGCAGCCGGATCGACAGGGTACTCGGAACGGCGGTAAAGCTTGGCGACCTCGGTAAGAAATTTGGAGCGGGCCTCTTCGAAGCTGAAGTGGATTATCTCAAACACCACGAATGGGCGGCGTCCGCCGACGATATTTTGTGGCGGCGTTCGAAGCTGGGGTTGCGTTTTCGCGAAGCGGAGATCGAGCAGCTGCAGCGCTGGTTCGATTAGCGGCCAGTGAACCGCGGTTTCCTTTTATCGCTAAAGGCCTCAAGCCCTTCCGCCCAATCTTCTGACCGACTGTGTACCGCGATCGCCATCAACTCGTTGCGAAGCGCCGTTTCCTTAGGTTGATCCAACCCGTCGTCCGTCAGCTGTTTCATCAGTTTTAGGCCGAGCGGCGATTTCTCACCCAATTGCCCTGCGATGGCCGTCACGGTATCTTCGAGGGCATCGTCTTCAACGACTTTATTGATTAAGCCCATACGCTCCAATTCGGCGGCATCCCAGAAATCGCCGGTGTACATCAGGTATTTCGCGCGTGTTGGCCCGATTTTTCGCGGCAGCCGCACCGAACCGCCGCCGCCCGGGATCAGCCCATAATTGGCGTGCGCGTCGCCCAGTTTGGCGCTTTTTGCGGCGACGACCAAATCGCAACAGAGCACGAGCTCCAGCCCGCCCGCCAGGGCCATCCCGTTGACCGCGGCGATGACCGGACGGGGAAACGCCTCGATACGATTGAATGTTGCACACAATTTCTCGACAAAGTTTCCCATCTCGCCGCGCGCGGTTTTTTCCTGCACAGACTTTAAATCGGCACCGGCGGAAAAGGCTCGGCCCGCCGCGCGGATTACGATGCAGCAGAGGTTTGGATCATGTTCCGCGGCGTCCAGCCCTGCCTCCAGGCCGGCAACCACCCCATCGTTGATCGCGTTCATCGCATCCGGCCGATTGAGGGTCAGCCACAGCGCGTTGCCGCGCACCTCGTGATAGGCGTCGCCTTTATCCGGCATCTATCTTAGTCCCTTGCCAGAATGGTGATGCAGCAAACCGATTCCTCGATGCCGTAGATGCCGCCGCCATTTTCCGCGATGGCGAACCGGGCGTCCGCTGCCTGTCGCGAACCCGCCTCCCCGCGTAGATGCGTCGTGAGCTCGTAGATCTGTCCCAGGCCCGTCGCTCCGATCGGGTGGCCTTTCGATTCCAGCCCGCCGGACGGGTTGATCGGGATGCGACCGCCCAGCGTGGTTTCGCCCTGTTCGGCGATCCAGGCGCCCTTGCCGAAATCGCAAAATCCGAGATTCTCCGTCTGCGTCACCTCGCCGAAAGCGGTGGCGTCGTGGACTTCCGCCACCGAGATATCCCCTGGACCGATGCCGGCGCGATCATAGGCGCGGTTGGCGGTCAGATGCGTGACGTGTTTTTCGACCTCTTCGGCCGACCGGGTGATTCCGGTGCCGATTTCGCAGGCCCCAATTCGTACAGCGCGCCCGCGCACCGTCTCATCCAGCTTGTCCAGATACTCCTCGCCACAGAGGATCGCGGCCGCGGCTCCGTCGCTTATGGGCGAACACATCGGTAGGGTCAGCGGCCAGGAAATCAGCCGGGCGTCGAGCACGTCGTCGATTGAGTAGGTATCCCGATATTGCGACAGTGGGTTCAAGGTCGAATGCTGATGGTTCTTGGCCGCGATGGCGGCGAACTGGCGCTGCGTGCTGCCGAAATTCTTCATATGGAACTTGGCGAAACTGGCATAGACGTCCATGAACGGGCTTCGCTGTTCGTTGGGGATGCTGGTGCCGTCCGGCGGTTCCACGCCTTCGCCAAGCGCTTCGAGCCCGGCAAAAGTGGCTTCGACATTATGGACGTCCAGCGCGCCGTCGAAGATCTTGAACGACTTCGCCTTATCCTGGTCGTACATCTTGTCGGCGCCGACGGCGAGCGCGACCTCGGCCATCTCCGCCTTCACCGCCAAAAAGGCGCTTTGGAAGGCGCTGGATGCGCTGGCGCAGGCATTCTCCACATTCATCATCGGGATGCCTTCGAAACCCATGTCGCGCAACGCCATCTCACCCGGCACCAGATGTTGGCCTTCCAGCAGACCTTGGGTGGTGTTGGAGAAATAGGCCGCACCTACCGCGCCTTTATCGAGCGAGGCGTCGTTCAACGCGGCGGTCACCGCTTCGGCGGTCAGCTGTTTAACCGATTTGTCGAAGAACCTGCCAAACGGCGTCATCGAGACGCCAATGACGTACACATCACCCATCGCTCAAACTCCCATTCAAGGCGCCCGGATCGCCGCGTCCAGGCGGGCTACTTCAACATTCAGCATATCATTTTCGCAGATGTGGCGGACAAGCACGGCGTATTCACGTGGTTTGCCCATGCGTTTGAGGAAAGGCACGACCTTGAGGAATTCCTTCTACGCTTCATCCTTCATCCTTCAGCCCATCGGCCAGTAAATCCACCGTTGCCGCGCCGAGGCCGGGCGCGGCGCCGGTGACGGTCGCCATCATACCGTCGACCTTCATGGGTTAAAGCACCTTGCCCGGGTTCATCAATCCTTTGGGATCGAGCGCCGTCTTGATCCGCAGCATCATCTCGCGCTCCACCGGTTGTTTGTAGCGTGCCAGTTCGTCTCTTTTTAGCTGACCGATGCCGTGCTCGGCGCTGAAGCTGCCTTCGAGGTCGGTCGCAATGTCGTGGATCTTTACTTCGATCTCGTGCGTCCGTTCGAGAAATTCGGTGCGGTCGGCGCCGTCCGGCTGGACCAGATTGAAGTGGATGTTGCCGTCGCCGATATGGCCGAACGGGGCGACGCGGACGCCCTCGATCATAGCGTCCGCGGCACCGCGGGCGCGTTCCAGAAAATTGGGGACGCGGGAAACCGGCACCGATACATCGTGCCGGATTACGCCGCCGGCATGATTTTGAGCCTCCGGGATGGATTCGCGAAGTTTCCAAAGTGCGGTCGACTGGCCCCCGCTCGCGGCAATGACCGCATCGGCGACCTCCTCCGCCTCGAAGGCGTCGCCCAGCACCGCCTCTGCGATCGCCTGATTGGCCGACATTTCGATCAGCGCGTAATGCTGGTGCCGTTCCCCGAATGGATCGGCCAGGGTCTGGTCGAGGGCAAAGACCAGATCGAGGCAGGATCGGTGAAGGTATTCGAAAGTCGTCGTGCCATCGCCGCTGGCGTCCTTGGTTCGCGCAAGGAGTTTGACCGCAGCCTCCGTATTCGCGAGCGCGACAAAGGCGGTGCAGGTTTCGAGGGGTCGGGGATAGAGTTTCAACGTCGCCGCGGTGATGATCCCGAGCGTACCCTCGGCACCGATGAAAAGCTGTTTCAAATCGTAACCGGTGTTGTTCTTGCGCAACAAACGCAGCCCGTCCCAGACCTGACCGTCGGGGAGGACCACCTCTAGCCCGAGCGCGAGACTGCGGGCGTTGCCGTACCGCAGCACCGCGGTGCCGCCGGCGTTGGTCGACAGGTTGCCGCCGATCTGACAGCTTCCCTCGGCCGCTAGGCTGAGGGGAAACAGCCGGTCGGTGGAATCCGCCGCTTCCTGTATGTCGGCGAGCACGCAGCCCGCCTCCACGGTTATCGTGTCGTCGAGCGGATCGATGTCTAGGATGCGGTTCATCCTGGTTAGAGCGAGGACGATCTCGCTGCCGGATTCGTGCGGTGTCGCGCCGCCGCAGTAGCCCGTGTTGCCGCCTTGCGGCACGATTCCAACGCCGGCCTCCGCACAGAGCGTGACAATCGCCGAGACTTCCTCGGTGCTCGCCGGCCGGAGCACAAGAGGAGAAGCGCCTTGATAGAGATTGCGGAAATCGACCAGATATCCTGCCTTGTCGTGTTCGTCCTCGATCCAGCCCTGCGGACCGACGATCGACTTCAGCCGGTCGAGGATTTCCGGTTCGATCGCAATTCTCGCTTCCATCAATGCTGCACGTTCGGTTCGTCGGGCATCCGGAACGGGCAGATCGACTCGTAGGCCCGCGCGGCTTGCAACACCGGTGCGTCGGCGTATTTGGGACCGACGATCTGCAGGCCGGCCGGCAATCCTTCGCTGGTAAAGCCGCAAGGCACCGTGGCCGCAGGTTGCTGGGTCAGGTTGAACGGAAAGGTGAAGGGTGTCCAAACCGACCAGCGCGGTTGATTTTCAGGATCGGGCGTCTCTTGCCCGGCCTTGAATGCGGGAATCGGCAGGGTCGGCGTCAGCAATAGATCGTAGGTTTCGTGGAATCGCGACATGACTTCACCGATCTGATTGCGTGCCTCCATCGCCTCAAGGAACTCGTGGTACGTGATGGCGGCACCGGACGCAGCGACGTCGCGAAGTCCGGGATCGAGCAACGCTTGCTTCTCCGGCGGCATATCGCCGACCAATTTGCCGGCCGCGCCGAACCAGTGACGCCGAAACGTTTCATAGGGATCTTGAATTCCGGGGTCGATCTCCTCCACCGTGGCGCCCAGGTCGCGCATCACAGCCGCCGCCGTGCGGACCAGGGCTTCGATCTCGGGGTCGACTTCGGCATAACCGAGCGTCGGACTGAACGCGATTCGAATGCCTTCGATACCGTCTTCAAGCCCGTCCCGGTAGTCGCGCTTGTCATATGGCAACGCCATCCAGTCGCGGGCGTCGGGTTCAGAAAGTACGGTCAGCATGAGCGCGGCGTCGGTCACGGTACGGGTCAGCGGGCCTACATGGGACAGGGTCCCGAAAGCGCTGCTGGGCCAGACAGGAACCCGGCCGAAGCTCGGCTTGTGCCCGAACACACCGGTGAATCCTGCAGGAATTCGGACCGAACCGCCGCCGTCGGTGCCGACATGCAGCGCGCCCATGCCGAGCGCTGCCGCCGCCGCCGCGCCGCCGCTGCTGCCGCCTGGCGTGCGGTCGGTGTTCCAGGGATTTCGTGTGATACCCGTTACCGGACTGTCCGTCACACCCTTCCAGCCGAATTCAGGTGTGGTCGTTTTTCCGAGCAAAACGGCGCCGTGCTCTCGAAGTCGCGCCGTACACGGAGCGTCTGTGTCCCAGGTTTGACCGGGATCGGTCGTCTTGCTGCCGCGCAACGTCGGCCATCCCTTGGTGAGGACGATATCCTTAATCGTTGTCGGCACGCCGTCGACCAGGCCGCAGGGCTCGCCTTTCGCCCACCGCGCCTCTGACGCCTTGGCGCCGGCAAGCGCGCTGTCGCTGTCGACAACACAGAATGCGTTCACGGCACCGTTGCAGGCCTCGATCCGTGTGAGCGCGGCTTCCGTGGCTTCGACCGGGGAGAGCTCCTTCCGGCGGTACCGCATAATCAACTCGGTGGCGGTCAGTTTTACGATGTCGTTCATGTTCAGGTCACCCGTTGTCGAAGGCGCGCATCATAGCGGCGCTATCGCGTGGCCGACAATGCTTCGAACCGTTCGAGAAATTGCGATTTTGCGATGTCAGGAGGTTCCGCGGCCAGTTCGATATCGTCCAGTCCCCGCGGGTTTCCGAAGAACTTTCTCGCCTCGCCCTTCTCGAACCCGGCGAGCTGCGTCGCTTCCAGAAAAGCCGCGGCGCGGTCGGCGCGTTTGATGAGTTTTTGCGCCGACTGCGGCACCTGCGCGGGCAACCCGATCCGGATGTGTATGGCGCTTAACAGGTCGATTTCGAAACTCTTGTAATCGAACCCGACGGCGGCCTTGAAGGGTGAGATCAGGTCGCCGATGACGTATTCCGCGGCGTCGTGAACCAGCCCGGCGAGGCGCCAGCCGACCGGCATGTCATTGCGGAACCGGCCCAATAGTGTTTCGACGAGTACCGAATGTTGCGCAACGCTGTAGGCCCAATCGCCGGATGTCTGTCCATTCCAGCGTGCGACGCGGGATAGGCCGTGCGCGATATCCTCGATCTCGATATCCAGCGGCGATGGCTCGAGCAGGTTGAGGCGCCGCCCGCTCAACATTCGCTGCCATGCCCGCATTAGAATTCTCCGACCGTTCGGCGCCATTCATACACGCTATAGTGCCTCCGTGAAGGAGATTGATCATGGCTTACCGCTGCGCCCTCATCACCGGAGCGACCTTCGGCATCGGCAAGTCTTTCGCCGAGGCTCTCCCGGCATCGACCGCTCTGGTGCTGACAGGCCGGACCGAGTCGAGATTGGCGATGTTGAAGGAGACCATGGCGCGGAACGGACGGCAGGTTGAAACGGTTGTGGCGGATCTAGGAACCGACGACGGCAGGGATCGCGTTATCACTGCCGCGGAATCCGCAAAAATCGACCTGCTTGTCAACAATGCGGGCCTCGGCCGTTTCGGCGCGTTCGCCGACAATCCGCCCGAAGCGGAACGGGAAATGGTCGAAGTAAATGTCGTCGCGCCGGTGGTTCTGACGCGAGCCTTGCTGCCGGGAATGATGATGCGATCCGACGATTCTGGGCGACGCGCAGGGGTCATTGTGGTTTCAAGCGTCGCGGCATTCCAGCCGCTCGCCTATTTTGGAACCTACGCGGCGACCAAGTCGTTCGACCTCCTGTTCGCCGAGGCGCTTGCCGAAGAACTTAGGGATACGGCGGTTGATGTTCTGGCAGTTTGTCCTGGTGCGACACGAACGGAATTCTTCCACCGCGCCGGCCTCAATGAAGGCATATTCCCACACGTCATGGACCCCGATGCGGTCGCGCGTCGCGGTTTGGCGGCGCTGGGCCGGCGTACGGTCGATGTTTCCGATCCGGTTCGCCGCGCGATGATGGTGCCGGGCCTGGCGCTTCGGGCCGCGAAGCGCTTCGCTACGACGATCATTATGAAGCGGGTGCATGGCCGGGCCCGGCGATGATCCTGCCGTATTTCCGCCGGCTGCTTCACGAAGTGCCGGATCGGTGGTATAATGTCGCATCGGCCAAAGAAGTTTTGCCGTAATCCGCAAGAAATCGCGAAAATTTGCCGGGTAACCTCGACCGTACCAACGGGTTCGGAGTGATGCGAAATGCTTGATTCGGGCGAAGAATTTGAATTTCTCGATACCGTTGTCGAAACCTTCGGCGATGCGGCGCGAAAACTGATCGGCGACGCGGCTTGCATGAAGGATTTGGATGCGATCTGCTACGGCTCGTTGCTCGCGGCCTGCATCCTGCACTGTGAAAAGCACGGTATCGACAACGCCGAAAAAGCGGTGTTGTCGCTGATCCGGGAGAT
>CAYLTU010000088.1:8721-20416 GCA_964386465.1 uncultured Rhodospirillaceae bacterium | reverse complement strand
ATGTCGCCGGTACAAACTGTTACCTATCTTCCCGGTCGGGCCAGGTGGGGGTGGAAACGGAGCAGCCGGATAATGACCGCCTTTGAGCCTTACCGCCCGTGGAAGACCGGCTTGCGCTTCTCGACGAAGGCCTTGCGGGCTTCCGTTTCGTCGTCGGAGCTGTTCAGGATCAGCGCCGCGTTCGAGGTCAGCACCATGGTGTGGTCCAAGGTGGTGTCCAACGCCGCGCGCATGATGCGCTTGGAGTTCCATTGCACCAGCGGCGGAATGCCGAGCATCTTGCCGCACAGCTCGCGGGTGAATTCCTCGAGTTTCTCGGATTCGACCAGATGGTTGATCATGCCCCAGCGATAGGCCGTCTCCGCGTCGCAACTGCCCGTATAGGCGTATTCCAGGGCGCGGCCGAGGCCGATCATCTTCGGCAGATAGTAGCAGCCGCCATTCTCGATGATCTGGCCAGCCTGGTGATAGGCGACGAAGCGGGTTTTCTCGCAGCCGATGCGGATGTCGCAATGCAGCGACATGTCCATGCCGGACCCGACCGCCGGTCCGTTGATCATTGCGATCGTCGGTTTGCGGATATCGGCGATGTCGCGGTGCAGCTTGGTGAAGCCGTGGAAGAAATGCTGGCGCACGGAATCGCCGCCTTCCCGCCCACTGCGGTTGCCGACGAAATTTTCGCCGGTGACTTCCGGCGGCGCCTTGCCTTTAAGATTCGCACCGGAGCAGAAGCCGCGCCCGACGCCGGTCAGGATGATGATCCGCACGTCCGGATCGTCGTCGCCGGCGCGCATGTACTCGCCGACCTTGGCGACTGTACTGTTCTCTTCCGAATTTCCGATCAGCGCGTTCATCACTTCCGGCTGGTTGAATTTGATCCAGAGGAGACCGTTATCCTCTTTTTCGTACAGCAGATGGTCGACCAGTTTCGGGCCCATGTCGGTATCCTCCTTGCGTAAGGTCTTGTTGGTGTATGGCTGACGCCATGTTGTGACGCGAGGCCCGGCAATGCAAGAATACGGACAGCGGAGGATTCATACGAGAGATCAACATGGATTTGCCGATCGGGAACGGAACGGTCGTCGACTGCGCCATCGCCTTCGAAAACGGCGGGTCGACCGGCGACTTTGCCGGTCAAGTGCTGCGCGGCCCGCTCGCCGCGGCGTAACCTTAGGGGCGAGAAAACGATGAACGACCAAGCCACCAAGCTGCCGATGGACGGGGTGCGCATCCTCGATATCGCGACCTTCGTCGCCGCGCCGTTTTCGGCCACCGTCCTGTCCGAGTTCGGCGCCGAAGTCATCAAGATCGAAAACCCGCAGGGCGGCGACAATTGGCGGCGCTACGGCACCAAGACCGCGCGCGACGGCGATACCTTGGCATGGCTGACGGAATCGCGGAACAAGACATCCGTCGGGCTCGATTTCCGTACGCCGGAAGGTGTCGAGATCTTCAAGGAACTGGTCGCCGTCTCCGACGTGGTCTGCGAGAATTTCCGGCCCGGCATCATGGAAAAATGGGGCCTCGGCTGGGAAGTGTTGCGCGAAATCAACCCGAAACTCGTCATGCTGCGCGTCTCCGGCTATGGCCAGACCGGGCCCTACAAGGAGCGGCCCGGCTTCGCACGCATCGCACAGGGCTTCGGCGGGCTAACCTATCTGGCCGGCATGCCGGACGGACCGCCGGTAACGCCCGGATCGACCTCGCTCGCCGATTACGCGACGGGCCTGTACGGGGCGGTCGGTATCCTGCTGGCGCTGCGCAGCGTCGAGCAGACCGGCAGGGGCCAGTACATCGACGTCGGCCTTTACGAGTCGATCTTCCGCTTCCTGGACGAACTCGTCCCCGCCTACGCCATGGAAGGCACGGTCCGGCATCGCGAAGGCATGGGCACCAGGCTCGCCTGCCCGCACGGCCACTTCCAGACCGGCGACGATAAATGGATTTCCATCGCCTGCACGTCGGACCGCATGTTCGAGCGATTGGCGCACGTCATGGGGCAACCGGAGCTGGCCGCGCCGGACAAATACCAGACCTCGGCCCAGCGCATCGCCGACCGCGACTTCATCGAGTCCACTGTCTCGGCCTTCAGCACCACCTACCCGATGATCGAGGTCATCCAGCGCTGCACCGACGGCGGCGTGCCGTGCGGGGCGATCAACTCCATTGCCGATATTTTCGAGGACGAACAGTTCGCCGCGCGGGAGAATTTGCTGACCGTCAACGACCCCGTCGCCGGCGACATCGTCATCCCCGGCGTCATCCCGAAGCTGTCGGAGACGCCCGGCCGCGTGACCCATCTCGGCCCGGCCTTCAAGGACGGGACGGAACAAATTTTCGGCGAACTGCTGGGGATGCCGGCTGAACGTATCCGGGAGCTGCTCGGCAAGGGGATTATCTGACGCATCTCCATCCCACTCTCTGTCTCCCCGGACTTGATCCGGGGCCCAGCCCTTAAACGAACGTCGGCGCTGCCTGGGTCCCGGATCGGCGCTGCTGCGCACCTTGTCCGGGACGACTCGGATCGCGGACGACCGGCCTACCGCCCACCCTCGTTCGGGTCGTTGATCAGGTCGAGCGGGTAGATCGGGCGGCGCACATTCTCGAAGGTCAGTTGGTCGTAATCGGAGGTGCACACGCCCGTACCGGCGCACTCGATCACCTCCTTGGCGATGTCGCCATAGCCCGCGCGGTAATGGATGCGGCTCTTCAGCATCAGGTATTTCTTGCGCGCCGGGTTGATGCCGAGGCTGAGCAGGCTGTTCTTGTCGTTCGGCTCCGTCTGGCGCGAAATCACGACGATCTCGACCTTGCCCGTATCCAGCACCACCGTCGGCCCCATATCCATCAGCACGCCGGGCGACGCGGGCCCGAGATTGCGGTAGAGCCCGTCGGAGATCAGCTTGACGGTGCCGGTCACGGTGACCGGTTCGCCGGTCTTGCCGATCGACGGCATGTCCATCTTGCCACCGATCGGTAGCGTGATCTCGTTGCCGACGCCGGCGGCGATCAGGGTCTGCACCGCTTCCGGATCGCAGATCGCGAACACGGCGACGTCCTCCAGCCCGGCTTCCAGGATCGCTGAGAGCACGGTCGTCGTGTCCTGCGTCCCGCCGGAGGCGGAGTTGTCGTAATGGTCGAGCAGCACCACCGGCCCCTCGGTAATTTTCTTGGCGCGCGCCATCGACTCTTCCAGCGGTTCGATCTTGTAGACCCAGGCCTCGCGATCCTTCCAGGCGGAATCGAGCAGCTCGTCGCACAACCGCTGCGCGGCTTCGGGATCGTCGTCAGTCACGACGCAGGCGCTGAGCCCCGCGTTGTGGATATCGGCGTGCGGGAAGCCGGAGAACAGCGTCGCGCACAGGGCCTCGCCGTCGGCCTCCATCTGCTTGGCGCGGACCTGCAGTTGTTTATTCGGGAAGTCGTCCGTGCCCTGACGCATGACATGCGGCAGCATCGGCCGGTTGCCCCAGGCCAGCACCGGCTTGGCCTCACCCTTGATCAGCTTGATCAGCGCCTCGCCGGCGCGCATGCCGGTCTCGTAATTGTCGATATGGGGATAGGTGAAATAACCGGCCAGCGTGGTCGCGTTGTCGACGATCTCCGGGTACAGGTTGGTGTGCATGTCGAGCGATATGGCGATCGGCACGTCGGGCGCGATCTCGCGCAGCCGGGTCATCAGCTTGCCCTCGCCATCCTCGAGGCTCTCGGTCACCATGGCGCCGTGCAGTTCCAGCATCACCGCGTCGCAACCCTCGGCCACCGCCTCGCAGATCGCGTCGGTCATCTCCTTGTATGCCGAATCCTGAACCGGGGCGCTGGGCGAGGCCTGCGCGGCGATCGGCGTCACGATCTCCCAGCCCTCGCGTTCCGCCAGTTCGATGAACGCGCCCATCGCCGACCCGGTATCCTTGAACGCATCGTAGGCGTCCTTGCCGCGCGGCGGCAACGGACGGCCGCGCGCGAAACGCTCGATCGGCGTCGGCACCGGCGAAAAGGTGTTGGTTTCGTGTTTCATCATGGCGATGACGACGCGCATAACGGTTCCTCCCCTGGAATCGGTCTATCGGCGCAACGGACAGACGGTATTCAATCAATTGGACCGGAAGGATAGAACAAGGCACCGGTGCGAAAAAACGTTTTCCGAGGCGGCAGCGGTTCCTAACGCTTGACGACCAGGCAACCCTGTCCCGCCGCCTTCAATTTGGCGCAGGTGGCGACCGCCTGGCGGCGTGTCGCGAACCCATCGGCACGCAGGCGATAGAAGGTGCCGCGTTTCGGTATCGTCGCCCGCTGGATCGACGGCTCAAGAGCCTCGAAGAGCGCCGCGTACCGTATCTTCAGTCGTGCCCATTCGCGGCTCGCAGCCGCGTTCGACTTCAGCGAGGCAAGTTGCACGACATAGGGCGGCTTCGCCACGGGCGCGGCCGCAGGCGGCGATGTCCGTACCGCCAGAACGGTCTTTTTCGGCGCCGGTGGTGGTTCGACGGCAGGCTTGGAGACCGTCTTGGGCGCCGGCGGCGGCGCCAGTTTGGGTCTGGAGGTCGCCTCTGCGGCCGCAGTTGGTGTCGCCGGAAGCATCGGTTTTTCGATGAGCGCTTTCACAACAGGGGGTTTTGCCGCGGGTGGCGCCGGGATCGGTGGCAGCGGCTTCGGCGGCTTGGGTACGGCCGTCACCGTTTCTTCTTGCGCCGTATTTCCCGCCGCCGGCGCGATAGCAACGGCTTTTGCAATATCGGACGGCGTCGCGACGGTTTCCGGCGCCGCCGCCTGTTGAGGACCCGACGCCACGGCGATCTTCTCGTCACCGGGCCGTGATGTAGCGGAGATTGCTGCAGGGGGGCTTGCGGCGCGGGCCGGTGCGCTGTTCCCGGCCGGCCGGGTTTCCGCATCGGCCGACCGCTCGATCGCCGGCCGCGACAGGTAACCGACGGCGACCGATCCCCCGATCAGGAGCACCGCCGCGACGGCAATCCAGCGTTTCGACAATACTTCGTCCACGCGCGGCCTTGCTTCCGGATTCGCAACCATGTCCTCCCGTGGCGGCGCTGCCGCGCCATGCGCGTTCAGGACTTCCCGCGCCGCGGAAACCGCCTCCCCTTTGCGGGCCAGCAGATCCGACGTCAATGGCGCGGCGGCGCGCCGGGCCGCTTGCTTCTCGGAAAGGTCTATCAATCGCGGCGACGCGTCCATCGACCGGCCCGCCAGCTCAGGCCCGGGCATGTCCATAGCCGAACGCGCGGGTCGCGGCGGTCAGGATTTCACCGAACGGCAACATAACTTTCCTGCCGAACGTCTTGTTCAGTCGTTCGTCGAGATAGGTCCATAGCTCGGTGATTTTTTCCGCGGCGCGCTTCTGGCCCTGAACCTCCATCACCGTCCTGCCGTCCGTCATGCTGGTCGCGAAACCGATACGCTGATGGATGATGGAAGGCGACACAGTGCCGTGCTGCGACAGGGCGATCGCGACTTCGGACGTCACGCGCGCGCGCCGGGTCGCGGCGTTCACGACGAAGATCAGCGGCTTGTTCAAACCCTCGATAAGGTCGACGGACGCGCCAACCGCGCGCAGATCGTGCGGGCTCGGCCGGGTCGGCACGACGACGAGATCGGCAACCTGCACGACTTCGGCGATCGTGCTGGTGATCGCCGGGGGCGTGTCGATGACGACCAGCTTGACGCCGTGGTCGCGCAGCCGTTTCAGATCGGCGGTCAGGTTGGTGACCGACGTGCGCATGAATACCGGTGTCAACTCGGCCCGTTCGTTCCACCAATCGGCCAGGCTCGCCTGTGGATCGGTATCCACGACGGCAACCGGCCCGGCGCCGGCCAACTCGGCCTGAACCGCGATATGCCCGGCAAGCGTGGTTTTCCCTGACCCGCCCTTCTGGGACGCGACCGCGACGACATGCATGCAACTTTCTCCCTGCCAAATTCAGACCCGTGACGACAAAAAACAAGCCGCCGAAGCAGCCCCACGACGGGCTCCCGGATGTCCTCTCCCACGGAATAGCGGACCATTTCGGCCCAATGTCGTCAACACTTTGTATGGTTAACGGGCCTGACTACTGCATATGCCGTATGAATCGCCGAAATTCGCGCGATTTCGTTCACGCGGCACAATACACGGCGTCGATTAACACCACGATGCATTGCGAAATCAGCGCAATCATGGCGATTGATTCGGCGGTCTGCGGTCCCGGAAATCAGCTGCTCGGGCTGTTCGGTAAGGAGTCCGATTTAAAGCCACCGAAGGGTGTCGACCGGGCGCGGGTCGCGCCACGCCCTGCGCAAGGCCCCGAAGCGGGAAGACCAGCAGCATCTGGTGGCGCCTATCGACGGCGTCGTGCAGCAGCTCGACGTGCACACGATGGGCGACGTCGTCACCCCGGCGCAGCCGCTGATGATGGTGGTGCCGGTCGACGCACCGCTTGAGATCGAGGCCACGGTGCTGAACAAGGACAAGGGTATCGTTGCCGCCAGCCAGCAAATCCTCGAAGTCTTGGAAGCTCAGCGTAAAGCGGCAAAAAAGTTATATGGCATGCTGGATGACCTGGGGTGGGGATCGGTGGCAACGGTAAGAGATCGGTTTCATCACTGGCGGCTAGACCACCGCCGATCAACTCGAAAGACGATTAATGTGACAGCGCCGGTTTTGGAGCTAAAGTCTCCTTTTTTATCAACGCAGCGGATAATTATTCTTCATTCTTCTTCAGAAGATCATGTGATTTTTTTCGGCTTTTAATGAGAGGGCTATGCCGCACAAGTGACATTTTTGGGAATTCCAAGAATGCCTCTATCCTGTCTAGTATATCGACCGGACTGGCTACGAGGTCGGCGTAGCTAATTTCAAGGACCCGCATACCATCTAGGATTTTAAGTTGTTTCGAAATAACTTTGTTCGCGAGGTTGATCCGTTCGATGGCGTCTTCGATTGTGGCGACAAATTTACGCCGCAATATCGAAGCGGCGTTCTCAGCTAGGCTCCGTCGTAGAATGATCACCCGCGCATTATGAGTGATTTCGCCGAGATCTTTAAGGTTTGGGAAATAGTTCATATTTTTGAAAGGATAGGACCGCTTGTAAATCACATGCGTAAACTTATCAGGGACGGAAAGCCCTGAAATTTCGTCCAAGATGATTTTTCTTTGGCCACTTTGGAGCGGGATAGAATATCGCCAAAGAGATTCCGTCAAACTATTAAGATGTAAACATTGCGCTTCAGTATTGTAATCGGGAGTTGGGGGGGAAAAATAGTTCCCGCCAAGTGCTATGGCGAAGGATGGCATGCTTAACAGTTTTAAGATAATTGATGTACCAGACCCCTCGATACCGGCGACAAATACAAGTTCTTTGTTGCCTAATCGGTCCATGTAAATTTCTTAAAAGAGTCAAGCGCAGATGCCGAACCAGCAAAACGGTCGCATCGCCCCACGTCCTTCAGACAAATGGCGTTAAGGGTTTGCTGTTTGTCCAGGCTTCGCACTCTTGGTTCCCTTTTCGGCTAATTGCCTTTGGCGAGATCTTACCGCCGTCTTCAAACTTGCTCACTTTTTTGGGCGATCTACAACTCATAAAAACTTCAAATGATGCGAAGGAAATATTGATCGGCGTATCTCCATTGTCTTTTTCCACATTTTTAGACGAGGAGGCAACACATTTTATCAGAAGGTGTGCTAATTTAACAATAATGATAGCTTGCGAAAAGACCTATATGATGGGTATTGAGTACTCTCCATGTATAGCCGAACCTATCCTGTTGGTTTTCCTTCCGCTATTGCCTAACTACCTATATCTCTTTTTGATTATACATTCCCG
This sequence comes from uncultured Rhodospirillaceae bacterium, assembly GCA_964386465.1. GTDB lineage: Bacteria > Pseudomonadota > Alphaproteobacteria > UBA8366. Next base: position 12,598 of record CAYLTU010000088.1, on the reverse strand, counting down.
TTCGGGTGGCGTGTGATTTACGTCGTATGTACTCCCGAGTCTGTATAAAACTTGATAACTTAACCCAAACGCAAAGTCATCGAATACATCATTTCGCCTTTACTGCGCTGTGAGAACGAGAGTCTGCGGGAGCGGTGAAAATTTTTGCGATACATATTTGCTGTACAAATTCTCCCACGCCATAATTATCCGATCAAAAAAGAAATTCACGTGAGGATCTTGATTGCAAATGCACTGCTCGACCTTATCAATGGCTTAAATATCCACCATACTAGCCGTTTGACGTAGCGTTGCTGATACAATCCGTCGGCAACGTCAAAATTCACTTGGCGTAATCGAGAAATTGAAGGGCCACCCGGTGTTTATCGGTCAACTCCCGGCGCAGTTCGTCGGATATTTCGTCCTTTCCGAAATCCATCGAACCTTTTCGGAAGAATTTGGGATTGGCCGAAGTCTTTCGGAAATTCTCAATCGAAGATTTTTCGATCATATCATCCAAAATATCCTCGTTCTCGGAGGCGCCGAGGAACCGCAACAGCTCTCGAACGTTATCTTTTTTTTGAGCGACAAGGTTTTCGTACTTAACCAACACGGTGTTGTCGCGCGAATTGGCAAAGTCCAGATAGCCTCGGATGTCCCTTTCGTACCATTCGCAGGTTTTCCCGACCCATTCCGGAAGGCCGCCGTATTGCCGCAAAATCTCTTCATCCCCGATACGCTTGTTCTGATGCCATGACGATACAGCCGTGTCGAACGGGTTGCGGAATATCGCAATCATCTTCGGCCGGAGGAACAAATCGTCAAAAAACTGAAGATTGTTGAGGATTCGATTGTCATTCGCGCCGATGAACGTTCGGTCGACCGCCGCGTCCTGCAAGATATTGAGAACGACGTCCCGGAAAATAGAACGAATTGCATTGCTTGAGATCAACGTAGCGCCTTGCCCGCCCGTCATATGATCGACTTGTCGCAAGGCGTCGTTATATTTGGCAATGAAGCCGTTCAAATTATCCAGAATGAGATTAAATTGGTGCTCGGACGGACAGGAAATATCCGGATGCAGGTTCAGCAATCTCTGCAGCAGCGTCGTTCCCGATTTTGGCGGGCCGAAACAGAAAAATAGAGTACCGCTATTTAGCTCTTTAATCGAATTCATGCCCAAGATACCGGGACTCGCTTGGTGAGCAGCATATGGGGAATAAGGGGTCATGTCTTTAACTGTGAATTGGCCCTCGCGACGCGCTGTGGACGACGAGGTTTCGGAATACAGCGGCGCGCAGCCGTCCGCCCCTACTTCAGCCGCCGCTCCCACAGCGCGAACAGCTTGTCCCAGGCCTCTTCCGCTGCAACGGGATGGTAGACCTGTCGTTCCGCGAACTGGAAGCCGTGATCGGTTCCGGGGAAGACCTGCACCTCGTGCGCCGTGCCCGCCGCTTCCAGCGCCGCACTGAGGTCGGGGATGACGTGGTCGGGGACATGCGCGTCCCTTTCGGCGAAGGCGTAGAACAGTTCGCCCTGGACCCGGTCGAGGAACAGGTGCGGCGAATCCTCCCGGTCGGTCACGATCCCAACGCCGTACATCGAAGCGGCGGCGGCGAAGCGGGTCGGGAACTTGGCCGCGACCGTGGTGATGTACTGGCCGCTCATGCAATGGCCGACGCAGCCGACCGGGCCCGGCGCGCATTTGTCCTGCGCATCGAGAAAGCCCAGGATACCGGCGGTGTCGTCGACCACGCCCGCATTGGTCAGGTGGTTCATCGAGGCCATGACGACCGCCCCCATCGCGTCGGTGCGGCGCGGCAGGTCGAAGCGGATCGTGCCGAGCCGGTAGTACATGTCCGGCAGGATGCAGAAATAGCCCTGTTTGGCGATGCGCCGCGCCATGTTGCACAGCTCCACACGGAATCCCGGCGCGTCCATGTAGAAGACGATGCCCGGAAACCGGCCCGGTTCGTCCGGACAGGCGGCGAAGCCCGGCATGCGGCCGTATTTCGTGGTGATCACGATATCCTGTTCTATCAACGCCATTGTTTGCTCCCTGAAATCTTCATTTACGCTAACCGAGGCTCTCGAGGAACGGCCCGATCGCGCCAAGGAAGCCAAGCGTGTTCTGCGAGTGCACGTTGTGGCCGCATTCCGGCACCTCGACGAGCTGCCCCTGCGGCAGCGCATCCCGAAAGCGTTCCGCCGCGTCGGGTTCGAGGATATTGGAAGTCTCGCCGCGCACGATCAGCACGGGGAAGTCGAACCCTGCCGCCTCCTCCAAAGTGACGTTGTCCTGCTGCGATTTCTGCGCCTGAGCGCCGGCGCGGCGCGGATTGGAATCGCATTTGCTGACGAACTTGCCGTCGATCCGCTGGATCATGTTGTATTTCACGGTCCGCTCGATGTGCTCGCGGCTACGATACGGATCATATTTCCGGACATTTTGGACGAAATGCTCCAGGTCGTCGAACTCCTGGTTCTCGCGAACGAAGGAGGAGATCACCTTGCGGCCTCGCTCGGACACCTCGGGGCCGACATCGACGACCACCAGCCCGCGCATGATGCCCGGCGCGTTCTTCGCCAGCAGCAGCGAATTCCGCCCTCCCATGGAGTGGGCCATGACGACCGGCTTCTCCAACTCCATCGCGCGTATGAAGGCCTCCGCGTCGAGCGCCATCGTATTGTTGGAATAATCCCAGTCGCATGCCCATTCGCTGTCGCCGTGACCGCGCTGATCGAGCGCCAGCACGCGGTATTTCCGCGCCAGATGCAGGCTCACCAGATCCCAGGAATGGGCCGACTGATGCCCGCCATGCAGCAGCACGATCGTCGGCGCATCCGGCGCGCCCCACTCCAGGAAATGAAAGCGCTGATGGCGCAGCACGATGTTGCAGGACCGGTAGGCGATATCCGGGACGTGGGGAATCGACAGGTCCGCAGCGCTCGACAGCAGGCTCGCGAACTCGTCCGAGGCGGTCATGTCGAGCGGCTCGGAGGTTTCCGAAAACAGGTTCAAATTCATGCCTTACGTCCCAATCTCTCTGTTATTGCGGCGTCAGGATAGCCGATGACACCTGCGCTAGCGACTGCCGGGGGTGAGAAAACCCACTGTCTATTTGGGTTTTCCCGCAATGCACCCTATATTGCTGTCATAGACAGCCGCGGGAAAATCTCGCGGCGTTTGGCTTTTTCCCAACAAAGCATTGTCCATGACCGACCGCCTTCGCCTTGCCCATTGTTCCGACATCCACCTGGATGGCGACGCCGCCGGCCTGAACGGCGCCAGCGGCGACTACTACAAGGACGGCTTCGCGCGCGCGCTCGTCGAGATGGGCCGTCATTCGCCGGACCTGCTTCTGATCGCGGGTGATCTGTTCGATTCGAACACGGCCAGTGAGGAGACGATCGCCTGGGCGATGGATATTCTCGCCGAACAGCCGCTGCCGGTCGTGATGATCCCGGGTAACCACGACTGCCTGGAACCGGGTTCGATCTATCACCGCTTCGACTTCAACCGCATCCCCAACCTGCAAATAATCGATGCGGAGCATGGCGCGATCGCGCGTGTCGAAATGCTGGACGCCGCGGTCTGGGGCAAAGGCATGGTCGAACATTCGCCGGACTACAGCCCGCTCGGCGGCTGTCCCGAGCGGCCCGCCGGCAGCAAATGGTATCTCGGAATGGGGCACGGCATCTACGTGCCACATGGCGGCGAAACGGACCGGTCCTCGCCGATTCCCATGCAACATATCGAAGCCAGCGCCTGCGACTACCTTGCGCTCGGCCATCACCACGCGGCCATGGAACTGGTCAACGGGAAGGCGACGGCGGCCTTTTCCGGCTCGCCGACCGATACGATCGGCCGCGGCGCGACTTACGTCATCGTCGATCT
>CAYLTU010000088.1:0-8621 GCA_964386465.1 uncultured Rhodospirillaceae bacterium | reverse complement strand
CGGTAGTGGAACAGGCTGATGTTCCAGCGCTCGCCGATCTGATTGAGGAAGTTCAAGAGCGCTCCCGGCCGCTCGGGAAACTGGAAACGGTAGACGACCTCGTCGGTCAGGTTCTGCGGCCGCCCGCCGATCATGTAGCGGATATGCAGTTTCGCCGTGTCGTTGTCGGAGATATCGTTGACCGGATAGCCACCGTCCTGGAAGCGCTTCAATAGGGCCGCTTTTTCTTCCTGGCCGCCGTTCAGCTTGATACCGACGAAGATCTGCGCGTCGGTGTCGTCGGAATAGCGGTAGTTGAACTCCGTCACCGACCGCTTGCCCAATATGTTGCAAAACGTCCGGAAGCTGCCGGGCCGCTCGGGAATTGTCACCGCGAACAGGGTCTCCCGGTTTTCGCCGATCTCGGCGCGCTCGGAGATATGCCGCAGCCTGTCGAAATTGACATTGGCGCCGCTGTTGATCGCGACAAGCGTTTTGCCGGTGATATCATGCTGCGCGACGTATTTCTTGAGCCCCGCGATCGCCAGCGCGCCGGCCGGCTCCGCGATCACCCGCGTGTCGTCGAAGACATCCTTCACCGCCGCACAGATCTCGTCGACCGAGGCCAGCACCATGTCGTCGACAAGTTCGCGGACGAGACGGAATGGCTCAGCGCCGACCTGCGCCACGGCGACGCCGTCGGCGAAGATGCCGACCTGCTTGAGCGCAACCAGCTGATTGCTTTCCAGCGACCGGGTCATGGACGCCGCGTCTTCCGGTTCGACGCCGATCACCTTGATTTCCGGCCGCACGGCCTTCACGTAAGCCGCGATACCGGCGATCAGGCCGCCGCCGCCGACGGGCACGAAGATCGCGTCGATGTCGTCGGTGCATTGCCGCAGGATTTCCATCCCGACGGTACCCTGCCCCGCGATGACGTCGGGGTCGTCGAACGGATGGACGTAGGTCAGCCCTTCGGCCTCCGCGATTTCCAACGAGCGTTCATAGGCTTCCTGGTAGTCGTCGCCATGCAAAACGATGCGCGGCGACCAGTTGCCGACGGCTTCCACCTTGATGTCGGGGGTCGTCTCCGGCATGACGATAGTCACCGGAATACCCAGCTTTTTGGCTGCCAGCGCCACGCCTTGCGCATGATTGCCGGCCGACGCGGCGACAACGCCGCGCGCCTTCTCCTCTTCCGTCAGATGCAGCATCTTGTTGTAGGCGCCTCGCAGTTTGAACGAGAAAACCGCCTGCAAATCCTCGCGCTTGATCAGCACATTGTTGTCGAGGCGCGCGGACAGGGACGTCGCCGTCTCCAGCGGCGATTCCGACGCAACGTCGTAGACGCGCGCGTTCAGGATCTTGTTCAAATAGTCTTTCGGCACAACCCGTTACCCCCTTCGACCGGCAGGGCAGGACATAACAAGGTTCGATCGATTGGGCCAGCCCGGAAAATCTGACGGCGCATTTGCCGCAGCGCCGCCGATGGCGCTGGTCACGGTTACCCGCGTATCGTAGACAGGTGATCTCGCCGCCGCGTACCCATGAAACGGATGTCCGCCGAACAAGAAACAAGAAACAGCCCCCTCCACGCTTACGCGGTTCTCGCGACCGCCTCTTTGTGCTGGGCGGCGAATTCGATCTTCGGACGCCTGGCCGTCGGCGAGATTTCACCGTTATTGCTGGTGTCGTTCCGCTGGCTCGGCGTGCTGCTCCTGCTGCTCGTATTCGCACGCCGTTTCGTCGTGCAGGACTGGCCGGTTCTGCGCACCCGGCTGCCTTACATCGCATTGATGGGCGCGTCCGGCTTCGCGCTGTTCAATTCCGTGTTCTACGTCGCGGCGCATTCGACGACGGCGATCAATCTGGGCATCCTGCAGGGTGCGATGCCGGTGTTCGTCATATTGGGCATGTTCGCGGTATTCCGGGTCCAGGTGACGCGGATTCAGACGCTCGGCGTCATCGTCACCATCGTCGGCGTCGTCACCGTCGGCTCGGCGGGCAGCCTGACGCGCCTCACAGCGCTTGAATTCAATATCGGCGACCTGCTGATGCTCGTCGCCTGCGCCCTCTATGCGGGCTATACGGTCGGACTACGGCGGCGCCCGGATGTATCGTCGCTCGGCTTATTCACCGCCATGGTCGCCGTCTCCTTCGCCGTTTCGGTCCCTTTGGCGCTCATCGAAGCGATGCTGGGCCAGTCGCAATGGCCGACGGCAAAGGGGTGGATGATTATTCCAATGGTCGTCCTGTTTCCGTCCTTCCTGGCGCAGGTCTGTTTCCTGAAGGGGGTCACGCTGATCGGCCCGAGCCGGGCCGGCGTATTCATCAATCTGGTGCCGATCTTCGCGGCAATCCTGGCCGTGGTGTTCCTGCGCGAATCCTTCGAAGCGTTCCACGGCGTCGCGCTGCTGCTCGTGTTTTGCGGCATATGGCTCTCGGAACACGGCAAAGAACAGCAGAAATAGTCGCGTCCCTTTCCACCGAACATCGTCATATCGTTAAAGCAACCCTGACGAAGGAGTGCGGACACGCGAGTCCAACTGGCCCTCGATGTCGAGAACACCCGGACAGTCCGCGCTAACAAATGGTCTGCCGGTGTGGGGCATGAAAAGCCGCGTCCAGCGCGCTCGCGGGAAACTCATGGCGGCATCGCCGCGCTGCTACGAGGTGGAATTCGACCTCCGCAGCGAAGCACTGGGCCACCGGCGCAAGACGATCTCCGAGATGCCGTCCGGCGCCTCGGCCAATCGTCGCGCGCCCGCTGAATGCAACTCCTCCCGCGTGCCATAGCCGTACAACACGCCGATCGAAAATAATCCGTTGTTCGCCGCCCCGATCATGTCGTGTTCGCGGTCGCCGATCATAACCGTGTCCTTCGAGTCCGCGCCGGTTTCCGCCAAGCCGTAGGCCAGCAATTCCGTCTTGTCGACCCGCGTGCCGTCCAATTCGGAGCCGAAGACGCGCTCGAAATGTCCGTCGACTCCGAAATGTTCCACGATCCGGTTGGCGTATACATGCGGTTTGCTGGTCGCGACGAAAAGCCGTTTGCCGGCATCGCGTAGCGCCTGCAACGTCTCGGGAATCCCGGTGTAAAGGTCGTTTTCGTACAGTCCGGTGTCGGTGAAGCGATCGCGATATAAGGTCACCGCGTCTTGCGCCCGCGCCTCGTCCCCCAGCAACGTTGCGAAGCTTGCCCGCAGAGGTGGTCCGATGCACCACAACAACTCGTCCGTTTCCGGCACAGGCGCGTCGAGCGCATTCAGCGCATATTGGATGCAGCGGGTAATGCCCTCCTTCGGATCGGTCAAGGTGCCGTCGAGATCGAAGAAGACCGTGTTCATTCCTCAGCCAGCCGGCCCTCGCGCCGGTCCTTCTCGATCCGTTCTGCCTCCCGCGCGCCCGGATCGCCGAAACCGCCGCCACCCGGCGTGGCGATGCGCAGCACGCTGTCGCGCGGCAGCGGCTGTTGTTGCACTGCGGAGGGCAGTTCCTTTGCCGCCCCTTCGGGATCGAGCATGAACAGTCCGACCGTGCCGTCAGCCCCGCCCTCGACACCGGGCGCCGCCACGTCCTGGCGCTCGCCGCTCAGGCTCACCGTGATGTCGTCGCCGAGAATGCGGTAGTCGCGCACGATGCCGTCGCCGCCGCGGTGCAGCCCGGCGCCGCCCGACCCGGTACGCAGGGCGTATGTCTCGACCCTGACCGGATAGGCGTGCTCCAACGCCTCGACCGGCAGGTTGGCGCTGCCCGAGGTCAGCGTCCGAACCGCGTCGAGCCCGTCGCGATGGCCCTGCGCGCCGATCGCGCCGGCGACCGTCTCGTAATCGACGAAATAGCGCCCGGTCCGCGGGTCGGTGCCGGCCAGCACCAGCAGATGGTGCGGACCTGAGCCGGCGAAGCTGCGCCCAGGAATAGCCTGCGACAGCGCCACCTGCACCACGTCCGACAGCACGCTGCAGGATATCGAGCGGGTGCCGACAGGCGCCGGCGGCACCGGTTGTACGATGATGCCCGGCGACGCGTCGATGCCGATCACCCGGAAGGCGCCGCCATTGGCCGGTGCGTCCGGGTCGAGCAGCGCCTTGACGACGCAGAACACGGTGGCGACCAGCGCCTGATGGGGAATGTTGCGGGCGGTGCGCAGTTGCGGGTCGGTGCCCGCGAAGTCGAAGGTAAGCTTGCCGTCCGCAACGGTCACGGTGCAGGCGATCCGCGCGAAGGTCCCCAATTCGTCACCGCTCAGGAAATCTTCCGCCGAATAGCGGCCTTCCGGCAGCGCGGCGGCGGCGGCGTGGAAGCGGCGCTCGGTGAAGGAGAGGTAGGATTCCAGCGCGGCCTCGAAGAGATCCGCGCCGTAGCGTTCGACCAGGGCGGCGACGGCGCGTATGCCGACATGGTTCGCTGCCAGTTGCGCGTTCAGATCCCCTTCCCGCTCCTCCGGCGTGCGCGAGTTAAGCAGTATGATCTCGAAGATATCGCGCGACAGCTCGCCCGCGCGCACGAAGCGCACCGGCGGTAGGCGCAGCCCTTCCTGGAAGATGCTCTCGCACACCGCCGCCTCGCTGCCCGGCACCATGCCGCCGACATCGGCGTGATGCGCGATATTGGCGACATAGGCGACGACGCGGCCGTCATGGAAGACAGGCGCCACTAGGTTGAGGTCCGGCAAATGGGAACCGCCGCCATTGTAGGGATCGTTCGCTATGAACATGTCGCCCGGCCGGATCGTATCCTCCGGGAAGCGCTGCTTGAGGCTCTCGATGGCGCCGATCATCGAGCCGAGATGGATCGGCACGTGCTCCGCCTGGGCGACGACCTCGCCCTTGGCGTTGAACACGGCGGTCGAGAAGTCGTTGCGCTCCTTAATGTTGGGCGAGAAAGCGGTGCGCATCAGCGTCACGCCCATCTCCTCCGCTGCGGCCAGTACATGGCGGCCGATCACCTCCGTCGTCACCGGATCGAGCCGTTTGCTCATGGCGCTCCCTCCAGCCGGATCAGGATATTGCCCAGACCATCGATCTCCGCCGCGGCGCCGGGTGGCACGACGGTCGTCGAATCCGTCTGCTCGACGATCGCCGGGCCTACGAAACGGTGCCCCGGCCCGAGTGCCGGGCGGCGGTAGACCGGCGTTTCGGTGAAACCGGTCGCGGCGAACCAGACACCACGGTGCGCATCGATCGCATCCGCCGCGTTCCCTGGCGCGGTCCCCTGCACCGGAGGCTTAAAGGGTCGCGGCGGCACGGCGAGCGCGAGCCGCATGGTCACGATTTCCACCGGCTGGTCCGGCATATGGTAGCCGTTCAACCCCTTGTGCCGCTCATGGAAGGTTCCGAGGAGTGTCGTCAAGGCGGCTTCTGACAAAGCGCTGTCCGGCAACGGCAGGGTGATTTCGAAGGCCTGTCCGGCATAACGAATGTCGACGGCGTATTCCGCCACTAATTCATCCAACCGCTGATTTTCCGCCGCGCTCCACGTCGCGCCGCGTTCCTCCAGGATCGCGATTCCCTCGCGAAAGGCGGGCAGGTTCTCGTCCGAAGCGAGCAGCAGCCGCGTGACGCTGAAATCGCCGCGCCGGTCGGCGTCGAGCAGCCCGACCGCCGACAGCAGGCCCGGTCGCGGCGGGACGATGACCGTGCCGATGCCGATCTCGCGCGCGACGTCCGCCGCGTGCAGCGGTCCCGCACCGCCGAAGGCCGCCAACGCGTAGTCGCGCGGATCCTCGCCCCGTTCGATGGTCACGACGCGGACCGCACCCATCATGTTGACGTTGACGATTTCGATGATACCCGCCGCGGCGGCGACGGGGTCGAGACCGGCCTGTTCCCCTAGCGCCTTCAACGCGGCTTCCGACTTCTCCGGATAGACGGTCATCGCACCACCGATCAGCGCATCGCCCGATAGGCGGCCGAGCAGGACGTTCGCGTCCGTGACCGTCGCCTCGGACCCGCCGCGCCCATAGAGCGCCGGACCGGGATCGGCGCCGGCGCTCTGCGGACCGACCTTGAGCAAACCGCCGGGATCGACCCAGGCGATGCTGCCGCCGCCCGCGCCAATTGTATGGATGTCGAGCGTCGACACGCGCACCGGGAAGCCCGCGATCTCGACCAGCCCGCGCTTTGCCGGCATACCGCCGCGGATCAGGCTGACATCCGTCGAGGTACCGCCCATGTCGAAGGCGATCAGATTCGGCTGTCCCGCCTGCGCCGCCAGGTTCGCCGCCGCCACGACGCCGCCCGCCGGGCCGGACAGGAAGGTGTTGATCGGCGCCCTGCGCACGCTCGCCACCGAGACGCTACCGCCGTTCGACTGCATGACCAGAGGTGCAGGCCGCAACCCCATCGCGCCGAGCCCGGTCGAAAAGCGCTCCAGATAGCGATCGATTACCGGCAGCAGGCTGGCGTTCACGCCGGCGCTGGCGAAGCGTTCGAATTCGCGAAACTCGCGCAGCACGTCGGTGGAGGCGCAGACGAATACCTCCGGCCACATCGCCTGCACGATGGCGCGGGCCGCTTCCTCGTGCGCCGGATTGGCGTAGGCGTGCATGAAACAGATCGCAATTGCCTCGACCTCCGCCTCTTTCAGTCTATCGACGGCATTCCGGACAGCCGTTTCGTCGAGCGGCGCGACCTCCGCGCCGGTCTCGTCAAGCCGTCCCTGAATCTCGAAGATGCAATCGCGTGTCACCGGGGGCACGGGCTTGGAGACGTTGAGATTGTAGAAACTCGGCCTTCGCTGGCGGCCGATCTCCAACACGTCGCGAAAGCCGGCTGTCGTGAGCATGCCCGTCTTGGCATGCCGCCCCTGCAGGATCGCGTTGGTGGCCAAGGTCGTGCCGTGCACCAGAAGGTCGATCGCGCCGGCCTTGATTCCAGCGCCGGCCAATATGGCTCCGATACCGTCGAGAATACTCTGCGCCGGGTTCTCCGGCGTCGTCGGCAATTTATGGATCGCCAGAGCGCCCGCAGCCCGGTCGAGCAGCACCAGGTCGGTGAAGGTACCGCCCGTGTCGACGCCAATCGAAAGCTTGTTCACGCCGATTTTCGAGCCGCGTCCGCAGCGCTCGGTTTCGGCGCGCTCAGCGACCGCATCAGGTCGCCATGCTTGTCGAGCCCCGGATCGATGCCGAGCGTATCGAACGCCTTCCAGAACGACGCCTGGTTGGCGCTGAACACCGGCTTGCCGAGATCTTTTTCCAACAGGTCGACAACTTCCAACGCGCGAACCTGGGTGCAGGCGACAAAGACGGCGTCGGATTCGTCGGTCACCGTCTCCTTGACCTTCTGGTAGACGTCGCTCGGCTGGATCCTGGCATGATCGAACATGTCCAGCATGTCGAAGGTGCCCAGATTGGCGACCTCGATACCCTCGCTCTCCAGGTAGCGGCGCAGCCGCTCGTTCGTCGTCTCCACATAGGGCGTCACCACGTCGACCTTGCGAGCGTTGTAGCGCCGCAGGGCTTCCGCCATGGCGCCGCTGGTCGAGATGGCGGGCACGCCGGCAATTTCCGACAGATCCTTCTGGAAACCGGCGTTCCAGGCCGCGCCCTGATAGAAGCTGGCGCTGGTGCAGCCGAACAGCACGACATGCGGCTCGGCCATGATGACCCGTTCGCAGGCAGCCTTGCCTTCGACCTCCATCTCGCGCAGCGTGTCGGCCGTCCCTTCCCGCTCGCAGGCGATGCGCGCCGTCGACACCGTGACACCGTCCGGCACCAGCGACCACAGCTCGCGCTCCATCGTGTTGTTCACCGCGGGCACCAACAGCCCGATCCGGGCGCGCCATCCATGCATGGGATAGTCCCTTTCTCATAACCGTTGTCCGATATCGCAAGCATATAGGTCCGACCGAACGGCCGTAAATGCACGGACGGTCGGTTGTTCCGCCAAAATTGAATTGCCGTAGAGTGGCGCCGGCAATGGGCTACCTGAATATCGTGCGTGCCGTCACGGGATCGACGGTTTCACCATCATCTGGCAAAGGGGTCCATTTCAAAATCAGGACGCGCGCCCTATCTTTAGGAACGATCGCAATCCGAAGGATGATGCCGATGATTAAGAAGCGGTTTGGCCGTACGGATCTTGAGGTTTCATTGTTGACGTTTGGCTGCGGTGCGGTCGGCGGCCTCATGACGGCCGGCGGCGCTGCCGACCAGGACCGTGCCGTTGCCTGGGCGCGCGACAACGGCATCAATTTCTTCGACACGGCGCCGTCCTATGGGAATACCGCCTCGGAGACGAATCTCGGCCGGGCCCTGGGTCCCAACCGCGACGGTATCGTCGTCAGCACCAAGGTGGGTCTGACCGATGCGGATCTTGGCGATATCGAAGGCGCGGTTCGAACATCTCTGGAAGCCAGCCTCACGAGATTGCGGCAGGACCACGTCGATATCTTCCAGCTCCACAACACGCTTGACGTGCCTGATGACCGGGGAAACCTGACCGCCGACCAAGTCATCGACGAAATCGTTCCGGCGTTCATGAAATTGCGGGACGAAGGCAAAACCCGTTACCTCGGCTTCACCGCCAAAGGCGATACCGACGCCCTTCATCGGCTGATCGAATCGGGCTGTTTCGATAGCGCACAGATTTTCTACAACCTGCTGGTGCCGTCGGCCGGCGAAGCCGTTCCAGCCGGCT
>CAYLTU010000087.1:0-20583 GCA_964386465.1 uncultured Rhodospirillaceae bacterium | reverse complement strand
ACCGCAAGTCCGTAAACGCTTCGGCCTGCATCGGACGATCGATGCCGCCATACTCGTGCAGCAAGTCGACGGCAACCTGCAGTCCGGCCATTTCGACTTGGCAATCGAGCTGATAGTGCGGCATTTCGCGGTTCATGGCCTGCCGCGCCGTACGCTCGCTAGCGCCGTATTGCCGGGCAACGAAGGCGACGAACGCGTCCTTGTTCTCCGACGCGAGATGGGCCGACCGTTGGCAGCCGCGCAGGACGGCGGTCACCGTTTCCGGCTCGCGTTCGATGAAAACGGTGTTGGCGACACGGACGATCCATTGGAAGTGCGGCAGATAGGACGCCTCGTACGCCGCGGCCCAGATATCGAGGACGCCCCGGTCTTCGCCTATGGAAAGGTTGGGTTCGGTCGCCAGCATGGCGTCGATCCCGCCTTCCGCCAGGATCTCGACAATGCGCGGGTAGTCCCGGTTCAATGGGACCATCTCGACGTCTTCGTCCGGATCCAGCCCGTTATGGATCAGCATCCGGCGCGCGATCCAGGTCGGGCAGCTGCCGATGCTCAAAAGGCCGAGCCGCTTGCCGCGTAGCGCCTGATAGTCCCCGATACCCTTACGGACGCCGAGATACAGATGGGCCCGCTGCCGGCAGCCGCTGCCGATAATCTTGAATGGATGACCCTCTGCCATGAAGGGCAGGCCGGAGGGCGAACCGATGCCACCGATCGATATCTCGCCGGAAGTATAGGCCGCAGCGAGCTCGGGGCCGCCGAAAACGATCCGCGCGGTGAGGTCGATCCCCTCGGCTTCGAACACACCCTGCTCGATCCCGAATCTGACGGTCAGCGCATCGTTGCCCGAGGGCAGGCCGTAGTCGAGCTTTCTCAATTTCGCCATCGAACCCGTTCCGGTTGTCTAAATCGGGTCCAGCGGCGCTTTGAACTCGGTGTCCTTGCAGACAATCCCGCCGCGGTCGCCGACGTCGATATTGCCGTAGCGTTCGGCATAGGCAAGTGGAAGCGGGTGTCCGTTCGGCGGACAGATCCACAGCCGCAGCAGGTATCGTCTTTTTTCGGGATCGTCCCAGCCCCGATAGTCATACCGGCCATGCAGCATGCTGTGGTTGTCGAGCAGCTGTATGTCGCCTTCCTTGAAAGGAACCGCGACGTGGTTCGCCGGATCTTCGGCTATTTCCGTGATGAGATCGAACGCTTTGAATTGGGCATCCGTGAAGCGCGGCACGTCCGGAAAGCGTTCGACGGAGCGGACATAGATTTCCGAATTGGAGAGCTCGTACCGCCAGCTCTTGTCCCGCTTCATGTCGCGCGCGCGCCAAGCTGATGGGCCTTCGATCGGACCGTTGGGTAACGGCGGCTTATCGGGTATCGCGTCGTGCATGCTGGGAGTCCCTGATCGCAATTCCGAAGGTAGCGAGTATCGCGCAACGTCTACGTTACAACGAAACCTAACCAATGCAACGGCATCCGACGTGCAATTTCAAAGCCGCAACACCTTCTTTCGACCCGGGTCGGCGATTGCTGTTTTGATCTCGCGTTACCGTGGTGCTCGTTATGATTAACGGCCGTTTAAGGATTTTCCGCCAGTATCGCCGTCAAGCGACCGTTTTCCGGAAGGAATCAAGTGGTGATTGCGAGACCGGTAAAACGGATACCGGCAGATCGTCGAAAGTGAATCCAACGGTAGTGCGATGAGAAAAAAACAGGTAGCGATGGTTGTCGACGACAACCAGATGTTCGGCGATCTCGTCAGCAAGATGCTGATGCGGCAGGGCTACGACACGTTTTTCTGTACGAATTACGAGTCGGCGATCGACGTCCTTGGCCGCTCGAATGTCGCGCTCTTCATGGCCGATATTTTCATGCCGGGCATGGGAGGAATCGAGGGAATCCAGAAGATCAAGGACTTATCCCCCAGAACGACGATTATCGCTATGTCCGGCGGCTGGGGCGAGATGTCCGCAAAGAACAGCGTGACGGCGGCAAGAAAGATCGGCGCCGACGCGTGCCTGGAAAAACCGTTCACTATCAAGGACGTCGAAAACACCCTGGGAAGCCTGGGCACGTCTTAATAACGTCTATTCATTCCACAAATCACGGATCAGCGGACGACCCGTTCCTCTACGGCACCGTCAGTTTCTCCAACACATCGAACGCCGCCAGTACCGTGTCGTGCCGCACCGTGCCGCGGTCGCCGTCGAAGACGTGCCGCTCGACAATTGGCGGTTGACCCAGCCGGGCGCCGCCGATGAACACCAAACCGACCGGTTTGTCGGCCGTGGCGCCCCCCGGCCCCGCGATTCCCGTGACGGAGACCGCGGCATCGGCCCGCGAATGGGCAAGGGCGCCGGAAGCCATGGCGGTTGCCACCTCCTCGCTGACCGCGCCGTGCGCTTCGATCAAGGCCATGTCGACGCCAATGGCTTCGTTCTTGGCCTCGTTCGAATAGGTCACGAAGCCGCGCTCGACCACGTTGGAAGATCCTGCGATCTCGGTCAGGCAAGCCGCAATCAGGCCGCCGGTGCAGGATTCGGCGGTGGCGATCATCATGTTCCGTGCGCGATATAGTTCAAGAATCGCGGTCGCACGGTCGGCTAAATCTGGGGGAATTATCGAGCTCACAGCAAATATTTCGCGATAAAATACAGCGCGACGGCAGCGTAAGCGCCCGCAACTATGTCGTCCAGCATTACGCCTAGACCACCCGCCAGCTTCCGGTCGCACCAGTTCGCCGGCCAGGGCTTGGAGATGTCCGCGATTCGGAATAGCACGAAACCGATGGCGTAGAGCAGAGGGTCGGGGGCTACCGGGACCAATGTCAACCATTGGCCAGCGACCTCGTCGATAACCACGTGACCCGGGTCTTTTGCCTGCGTTGCCCGCTCCAGGACGCCGGCCGCCCAGATACCCACTGCCAGCGCGACGGCCGCGGCGATCAGCAGGGCGACCGGACCGCCTGCTGCGGCGATCGCCCAGGCAAAGGGCAGGGCTGCGAGCGAACCCCACGTGCCGGGCGCCTTGGGCAGCAGTCCGGCGCCGAACCAGGTCGCCAGCAGGTGCGCCGGGTGCGACCAGCCTATGGGGCGATGGTCCGGCATCGGGTCAGGCGAACAGCACGGTCGCGGCCGCCTGCGCGGCGATTCCTTCGCCGCGGCCGAGAAAGCCGAGCCCATCGGTCGTCGTCGCTTTGACGCTGACGCGTTCGATATCGAGTGACAAAATTTCGGCTAGACGCGCCCGCATCGCCTCGCGGTGCGGACCGACCTTTGGCGCTTCGCAGATCAATGTGAGATCGACATGCCGGATCGCGCCGCCCCGTTCGCCAACGAGCCGGACGGCGTGTTCTAGAAAGACGGCCGAGTCCGCGCCGTGCCATTGCGGGTCGCTCGGCGGAAAGTGAGCGCCGATATCACCGGCTCCGACCGTGCCGAGCAGGGCATCGGTCAAGGCGTGCAGCCCGACATCCGAATCCGAGTGGCCGGCGAGGCCTTGGTTGTGTGGGATTGCAACGCCGCACAACATGACGTGATCGCCGTCCTCGAAGGGATGTACGTCGAAACCGGTACCCGTCCGCAGGTCGGCCGCGCCGAGCAGCCGTTCGCCGTAGGCGAAGTCTTCCGATGTCGTCACTTTGATGTTCTCCGCGTTTCCCAACGTTATCGCGACTGGCAACCCCGCCGCCTCGGCGACCGCGGCGTCGTCGGTGTGGTTGCGCCCGGCTTGCTGCCGGTGGGCGGACAAGATTGCGTCATAGCGAAATCCCTGTGGTGTCTGCGCGCGCCAGAGGTCCGTACGGTCCACGGTCGCTTCGACGTTATTCGCCCGGTCCGTCCGTTTCAAAGTATCGGCGACCGGCATTGCGGCAAGGACCGCGGGCAATTCCACGCTCAGGGCCTCGATGACCCGGCTGACGGTATCGGCATCGACGAAGGGCCGGGCCGCGTCATGGATCAGCACGTTGGTCGGCGCGCGCGGCTCGAGCGCTTCGAGGCCGTTGCGGCAGGATTCCTGGCGGGTCGCACCACCATGAACCGGCGGGAGGAGCGACAGGCCGTCCATGGCAGCGTCGTACAGAGCATGATCGTCGGGATGGATAACGACGCAGATGCCGTCTATTTCCGCGTGCGCGGCGAACCGTTCAACCGTACGGCGAAGCACCGAAACGCCGGCGAGCGGCCGGTACTGTTTCGGCACGCCGCCTCCCGCCCGGATACCACGGCCGCCCGCGACGATTAGCGCCAAGGTCCCTGTCATTCGTCCTCTCGCCATTCGGCCGTTCATGATTTGTCGGAACGTTCCCGGCTACCGGTCATAAGCGCCTCGCGCGCGCGGTGCAACCGCAAGCATGGCGGGCGTTAACGGATTGGGATATAAGCGCGGGCATGGAGAACGCGACGCTTTACACTCTGTCGGCGCTGTTGTCGCTCGTGCCTGCCGCGATCGCGGCCTACCGCCGCGATCCGGCACGTGATGCGATATTTTGGCTGGCGACGGCGGTTGCCGTCGCGGGCCCCGCGACCTTGAGCGCCGTTTTGCTATCCGGTGCTTGGCGCACGGGCCTTTCCAGCACGCTTTGGGTGACCGTTGCGGCAAGTTTGGCGTTCTATGCCGTGCTGGCGGCGTCGACCCGCGAGGCGTGGCGGCTGGCGCCGCTGCTTTTGCCGTATACGATTCTGCTAAGCCTCATCGCAGCCGTGTGGTCGCAAGCGCCGGAGCGGCCGATGTCCACGCAGGCGCCGATTGCGTGGATCGAGGCGCATATCGCGTTGTCGGTACTGACTTACGGCATCTTGACCCTCGCCGCTGTTGCCGGAGTCGCGGTATTTTTGCAGGAAAGGGCAATGAAGAATAAGCGGCCGACGCGGCTGACCGCTACGCTGCCGTCGGTTGTCGCGGCGGAAATCATGCAGGTCAGGCTCCTGGTCGCTGCTGAAATAGTGCTCGGTTTCGGATTGGCGACTGGGATGGCTTCTCAGTATCTGGAATCCGGCACACTACTCGTCCTGTCCCACAAGACCCTGCTGTCGGTCGTCGCATTCCTGCTGATCGGTGTATTACTGATCGTGCATTTTCGGACCGGCATGCGCGGGCGGCGAGCAGCGCGCTACGTGTTGATTGCCTATTTGATGGTGACTTTGGGCTATCCGGGCGTGAAATTCGTTACCGATGTTCTGATTGGATAACCGGGATCAAACAATCCAGTTGCGTCGCGCTCGGATGACGCTACTATGCACAAAATTAATGCATATTTAAAATTGCTTAAAAAATGAGCATTCAGATAGGATCAATAAGTTTGTCGGCGCCCGTGTTCCTGGCGCCCATGTCGGGTGTAACCGATCTGCCGTACCGGCGCTTGGTGCGGCGGCTTGGCGCGGCAATGGAGACATCGGAAATGATTGCTTGCCGAGAGGCCGTGCTGCGGACCGAAGGTTCGCGCAAAAAGGCATCTCGCAGCGCGGATGAAGCCATCATGGCCGTGCAGTTAGCCGGGCACGACCCGGCAATCATGGCCGATGCGGCGCGGCTGTGTGTGGACGACGGAGCGGACATCATCGATCTCAACTTCGGCTGCCCCGCCAAGAAGGTAACCGGGAAACTATCAGGCTCGGCGTTGATGCGCGACGCGCGCCGGGCAGCGGCTATTTTCGAAGCGGTCGTCGGCGCCGTTAATGTCCCCGTGACACTGAAGATGCGGACAGGCTGGGATGAGAACGAACGAAATGCGCCGCAACTGGCGCGAATAGCCGAGGCTAGCGGCGTTCAAATGGTAACCGTTCACGGGCGCACACGGGCGCAGCGCTTTCGTGGGCGCGCCGATTGGCGTTTCATCCGTCAGGTAAAAGAGGCGGTAAGCATCCCGGTAGTCGCCAATGGCGATATCGTTACACTGCAGGACGTATCAGACTGCCTCGACCAGTCCGGCGCCGATGGAATCATGATCGGGCGCGGCGCCTATGGACGGCCTTGGTTCGTCGGTCAGGCAAGACGCTATCTAAGGTCGGGCGAACGCGCCGCTGAACCGACAATCGAGACTCAACGTGAAATAGTTTTGGAGCACTTCGAAGCGATGTTGGAGCACCATGGCGAATATCGCGGCGTTCGCGATTTTCGGAAGCATATTGCGTGGTATTCCAGTGGATTGATAGATTCTGCTGCATTTCGAGATGAAGTGTACAGGCTGGAGGATCCAGCCAAAATCCGATCCCGGATCAAAGATTTCTACAACGTTTCGATCGACCGGTGCGCCGCCTGAGATGAACGTCGCCGCGTCATTCATGAAAACGGAGTCGCCGCCCGCGATACTCAACGCCCTGGCCGATCCCGTATTCGTCGTCGGCGAAGGCAATTTGATCGCCTATCTCAATCTTTCCGCCGAGCAGTTCTTTCAGGCCAGCATGGCGGCAATGGTTGGGGTAACGCTGGAAAGCTTTATCCCCGAGGATAGCCCGGTGCTGGCTTTGATCGCCAAGGTTCGCGCGTCAGGCAACAGCGTGTCGCAATACGACGTGCCGATTGCAACCCCGCGGCTCGGTGAGCATATGGTCACCGTCGACGCGGTGCCCCTGACGGACCGGCCGGACAGTGTCGTCGTCACATTGCAACGGCGGTCGATCGCCGGCCGTATAGACCGGTCTTTAACCCATCGCGGCGCCGCACGGTCGGTCAGCGCGATGGCGTTGATGCTCGCGCACGAGATCAAGAATCCGCTGTCGGGCGTTCGCGGCGCCGCGCAGTTGCTGGAACAGACCAGCGACGTCAAGGACCGCGAGCTCACCAGGCTGATCATTGAGGAAACCGACCGCATTTGCGCGTTGGTCGACCGCATGGAGATGTTTACCGACAATCCGCGGATCGAGCGCAAGGCGGTGAACATCCATGAGGTCCTGAACCATGTCGTTCGTTTGGCGCAGAATGGATTTGGCGCCGACATTCGATTTGTAGAATCCTACGATCCTTCGCTGCCGCCAGCCTTCGGCGACCGCGATCAGCTGATCCAGATTTTTCTCAACCTGGTCAAGAATGCGGTCGAAGCCGCGCCGGATACCGACGGTGAAGTGGTGGTGTCCACGGCCTACCAGCAGGGTGTCAGCATCGCGACGCCGAATGGCGACGGGCATGTCAAAGTGCCGCTCGTCGTGCGGATACAGGATAACGGTCCCGGCGTGCCGGAGGATTTGCGCAGTCACCTG
Organism: uncultured Rhodospirillaceae bacterium; assembly: GCA_964386465.1. Taxonomy (GTDB): domain Bacteria; phylum Pseudomonadota; class Alphaproteobacteria; order UBA8366. Next base: position 13,390 of record CAYLTU010000087.1, on the reverse strand, counting down.
TTCGATCCTTTCATCTCGACGAAACCTGGCGGCAGTGGCCTTGGTCTGGCGCTCGTGGCGAAATTCGTCGGTGACCATGGCGGCGTCATCGATCTCGATACGCAGAGCCGCCGCACGGTGTTCCGCGTCATGTTGCCGATGATGGAAGGTGGTCATGAGTGATATCGGCGGCATGGAAGGCGCGACCATTCTGATTGCCGACGACGACCGGGCGATCCGTACGGTGCTAAGCCGAGCCTTTGGTGGCCTGAATTGCGATGTTCGGGTAACGGGCAATGCGGCGACGCTGTGGCGATGGGTCAGTGACGGGATCGGCGATATCGTGATTACCGACGTCGTCATGCCGGACGAGAACGGCCTCGATTTGCTGCCGAGGATACGCAAGATTCGTCCCGATTTGCGGGTCATCGTCATGAGTGCGCAGAACACGCTGATGACGGCGGTCAAAGCGAACGAACGGGGCGCATTCGAATATCTGCCGAAGCCGTTCGACCTGAACGAACTCATCAATGTGGTTCGGCGAGCGCTTGCCGAACGGTCGGCGCCTCGGCGCGCCGAGGATACCGGGGAGGGGGCGGAAGACGACGATAACCTGCCGCTGATCGGCCGATCCCAAGCGATGCAGGAAATCTACCGCGTTCTGGCGCGCCTTGTCGGGACCGACCTGAGCGTCCTGATTACCGGTGAGTCGGGAACCGGCAAAGAACTCGTGGCGCGCGCGCTGCACGATTACGGCAAACGTCGCACTGGCCCGTTCGTTGCGATTAATATGGCCGCGATCCCGCGCGAGCTGATCGAAAGCGAATTGTTCGGGCACGAGAAGGGCGCGTTCTCCGGTGCCACGAACCGGAATACGGGCCGTTTCGAGCAGGCCGACGGCGGCACGTTGTTTCTCGATGAAATCGGCGATATGCCACTCGAAGCGCAGACACGTTTGTTGCGTGTTCTTCAGGATGGCACATTTACGACCGTCGGCGGGCGCGCCGCCATTCGCACCAATGTCCGAATCGTCGCGGCGACGCACCGCGACCTTCGTCAGATCGTGTCCCAGGGTCTGTTCCGCGAGGACCTGTACTATCGGCTTAACGTCGTGCCGCTGCGATTGCCCCCGTTGCGACAGCGCACTGAGGATATTCCCGATCTGGTGCGCCATTTCTTCAGCCAAGGAGAGGAGCAGGGCCTCCCCGCCAAATCGCTCGATAGCGACGCCATAACCCGCCTGAAAGCGCACAATTGGCCTGGAAACGTGCGCGAGCTGGAAAATTTAGTCCGGCGCCTGGCCGCGCTGTACAGCGAAGAGCATATCGGTGTGGAGGCCATCGAAGCGGAACTCGCGGAGGCGGCGCCGTCCAAACCGGTTAGAACGTCCAGCGAGAGCGAAAACTTGTCGGAAGCGGTCGAGCGGCACCTGCAGACCTATTTCGACGCCCATGGGGATGGCTTGCCGGCCCCGGGTATGCACGAGCGAGTCGTGCGTGAAGTCGAACGCCCGCTCATCTCGCTCTGCCTTGCCGCGACTCGTGGAAATCAGATAAAGGCCGCGGAATTGCTCGGCGTGAATCGGAATACGCTGCGCAAGAAAATCCGGGAATTGGACATCCAAATCGTACGTGGCGTAAAATAGCCGTGATTTCGATCCTTAGACGGTGTCGATCTCGGCTCCGCAATGAACGCGGACTCTGAATGGAATGACAGCCCTCGATCCTGCTGAAAGTCCGGCCCGGCGTACACTTCGCGCTCTGGGCACTTGGTCGGCGCGTCGGCGGCTCAGTCGCATTTTTGCGTTCTCTCTCGCCATAGCGGCCGCGGCTTCCGGGACCGCGACCTACGCAGTATTCACGCAATCCTCCCTTGGGCTGAACGCACCGTCCATCCTGTTCCTTCTGAATATCGACCTCGTCATTCTTCTGCTTCTTGGTTTCGTCGTCGTCCACCGGATCGTGAAAATCTGGAGCGCGCGCCGGCGTGGGTCGGCTGGGTCGCAGCTACATGTCCGTTTGGCGCAGCTGTTTGGCCTCATCTCCGTTGCGCCGGCGATCATCGTCGCTCTGTTCTCGGCCCTGTTTTTCAATTTCGGTCTCGAATCCTGGTTCAGCGATACGGTGCGCACGGCATTGAAGGAATCCGAGGCGGTTGCCGGTGCGTATCTCGAAGAGCATAAGCGGAATATCGTCGCCGACGGATTGCGCATGGCGCGAAACCTCGACAATCAAGCCTTTGAGCTTCAGTACAACCAACAGCGATTGATCAACGCCGTGAATGTGCTCGCCAACGTTCGGCAACTGACCGAAGCGATCGTTTTTACCGGACGCGGCGATGTCATCGCTCGGTCCGGATTGACCGGCGCGCTGGAATTCGAACCGGTGCCCCGGGAGGCCTTTCAAACGGCGGCGTCCGGCGAAGTCGCCGTTCTGACCAGTGGCAACGAAGACCGGGTCCGGGCGTTGATCCGTCTCAGCAGTTTTGTCGACAGCTATCTATATGTCGGCCGATATGTCGATCCGCTGGTCCTCGGCCATAGCGAACGGACAAAAGGCGCCGTCGCCCAGTTTGAGCGCCTCGAACTCAGCCGCGCGGACCTGCAAATCTCCTTCGCCATGATTTTCGTCGTCGTCGCACTCCTGCTGTTACTGGCGTCGGTTTGGGTAGGCCTGAATTTTGCCACCAGTGTGTCGCGGCCGGTCAGCGCGCTGATCGCCGCCACGGAGAAAGTCCGCGCGGGTAATCTGGCTGCCCGCGTCGTCGTCGATGGCGCGTCGAGCGGCGAGGTAGACACGTTGGGGCGCGCGTTCAACCGCATGACCGACGATTTGGAGCAGAACCGGCGCGAACTAATCGAAGCGAACCAGCAGATCGACGCGCGCCGCGCATTCACGGAAACCGTTTTGGCCGGCGTATCGGCCGGCGTGGTTGGTTTGGATAGCGGAGGACGCATAACTTTACCGAACCGGTCCGCTTCGGAACTGCTCGGCATCGAGCTCGATCATATGCAGGGCGAACCGCTTGACGAGGTTGCTCCGGAATTCGAGGATCTGCTTCGCGAGGCGCGGCGCCGGGTCGGTGACCGGACCTTGGAGCGCGAAATCGCGGTGGTCCGGGGCAATGAATCGCGTACGTTGCTGGTCCGTGTCAGCGCGATGCGGTCGGAGGGCGAGGTTAAAGGGTTCGTCGTGACCTTCGACGACGTCTCCGCATTGCTTTCGGCGCAGCGAAAGGCTGCATGGGCGGATGTGGCGCGCCGCATCGCTCACGAAATCAAGAACCCGCTGACACCGATCCAATTGTCGGCGGAGCGCCTAAAGCGGCGGTACTTGAAGCAAGTGACCGACGACGCCGAGGTATTTAAGACTTGCATCGAAACGATCGTTCGCCAGGTCGGTAGCATCGGACAGATGGTCGACGAGTTTTCCAGTTTTGCTCGAATGCCGGCCCCTGTATTTCGTCCGGAAAATATCACCGAGTTGTGCCGGCAGGCGGTTTTCCTGCAGAGGAACACGCATCGCGATATCGAGTATGACGTAGCGCTGCCGCATGCGCCGATGGAGATGAATTGCGACGGCCGTCAAATAAGCCAGGCGGTCACTAATCTGCTGCAGAATGCGGCGGACGCGATAGAGGGGAGTGAGGCCGGGAAGCCGGGGAAAATAGCGCTCCACCTAAGCTTCGAAGGCGGCGATTGCGAAATTGCGGTGGAAGACAACGGCATCGGATTGCCGGAGGAGGATCGCAACAGCCTGACCGAGCCTTACGTCACCAAACGAGAAAAGGGAACGGGGCTCGGGCTCGCTATTGTCAGGAAGATCATGGAGGATCATAAAGGGCAGCTGTTATTGGAGGATGGTGCCGCGGGGGGCGCGCGTGTCAGCCTTGTGTTTCCCGATAGTGAGGCCGTAGGTAGCGAACCGGGGCGCTCCGGCAGCGAGCAGGCGAGCAGCGATGGCGCATGAAATTCTGATCGTCGACGATGAAGACGATATTCGTGAGCTGATCGCCGGTATTCTCGAGGACGAGGGATTCGAGACCCGGCAGGCCGCGAATAGCGCCGACGCCTTTCGCGCGATCACGGCCCGCCAGCCGAGCCTGATCATCCTCGATGTCTGGCTGCGCGACAGCGAGCATGACGGCTTGCAGATGCTCGAAATAATTCGCCGCGACAATCCGAGCCAGCAGGTCGTGATGATAAGTGGTCACGGTACGGTCGACATGGCGGTATCGGCGACCAAAATGGGCGCCTACGATTTCATCTCCAAGCCGTTCAAAACCGATGTGCTGCTGCACACGGTCGGACGCGCGGTCGAAGAGGCGCGCCTCCGGCGGGAGAATGTGGAGCTGCAAGCGCAAGCCGTCGACCGTGTCGCTGATCTGGTCGGCGCGTCGCCGGCGATCACGCAGTTGCGTCAGGCGATCGACAAGGTGGCGCCGACGGAAAGCCGAATTCTTCTAACCGGCCCGCCGGGCGCGGGAAAAGGCGTCGTTGCACGCATCGTTCATAGCCGATCAGCGCGGAAAGATGGCCGCTTCGTGGTGTTGAATTGCGCCGGTCTGAAGCCGGACAGCCTGGAAACCGCATTGTTTGGCGCGGAACCCGAAGGCAACGGTCCGCGGCGCATTGGCGTTCTCGAAGAAGCGCATACCGGAACGCTGCTTCTCGATGAAGTCGCGGATATGCCGCTCGAAACTCAAGGCAAGATCGCCCGCGTTCTGCAGAAGAAGAATTTCGTGCGCCTCGGTGGCGATACGGAAGTCGAAGTCGATGTGCGGGTTCTTGCCGCCACAAACCGCGATTTGCGCGAGGAAATCGAGGCCGGCCGGTTCCGCGAAGACCTATTCTACCGTTTGAACGTCGTGCCGGTCAGTGTCCCGGCGCTGCAGGCGCGGCGACAGGATATACCGGAACTTGCGCAGCATCTGTTGGAGCGCCTGTGCCGCGCGAAAGGCCGTTCGGCCTGTGTACTTGCGAATGATGCGCTGGCGGCGCTGCAGGCCTATGAATGGCCAGGCAACGTTTGGGAACTGATCAACGTGATCGAGCGGCTGCTGCTCAGTGCGCCTGCCGGTGCGGAGATCCGGTCCGACGCCGTATCGGTGGCGATCGGCCAGGATACGCCGGACCTCATGCGTTGGGACAAGGCGCCGGATGTGATGAATCAGCCATTGCGCGAGGCGCGCGAGGCGTTCGAACGCGAGTATCTGCTTTTCCATCTGACGCGTTTCAGCGGCAATATCAGCCGGACGGCGGAATTCGTCGGGATGGACCGTGCCGCGCTGCACCGCAAGCTGAAACTTCTCGGCGTTCAGAATGCGGTCCGGTCGCGAAGGGTCGCGTCATGAAGGTGGTTATCTGCGGTGCCGGGCAGGTCGGTTTCAACATCGCACGCTACCTGTCCCTTGAAAACAACGATGTAACCGTCATCGATCAGTCGCCTGAATTGATCGGCAAGATCAATGATTCCCTCGATGTTCAGGCCTTTGTCGGTCACGCATCACACCCCGACGCGCTGGAGCGGGCCGGCGCCGAGGATGCCGACATGCTGATCGCGGTCACCTTCGCGGACGAAGTGAACATGGTGGCGTGCCAGGTTGCGCATTCCTTGTTCTCCGTGCCGACGAAAATTGCGCGCGTCCGGCATCAGAGTTATCTGAGCCCGGTTTGGGCCGGCATGTTCAGCCGCGACAACATGCCGATCGATGTGATCATCTCGCCCGAAATGGAAGTCGCTTCGGCAATTCGCCGGCGGCTGACGGTTCCGGGAACACTGGATATCATTCCGCTTGCCGACGACAAAGTCCGGGTCATCGGTGTCCGCTGTACGGACACCTGTCCGATCGTCAACACGCCGCTTCGGCAATTGACCGAGCTTTTCCCCGAGTTGCACATCGTCGTGGTCTGCATTATTCGCGACGATGCGCCTTTTATACCCAGACCCGACGACGACATGCTGGAAGGCGACGAGGTTTATTTCGTTGCGGATACCGCGCATGTCAGCCGGGCACTCGCGGCATTTGGCCACGAGGAAGAGGAAGCGCACCGCATCATCATTATCGGCGGTGGCAATATCGGCATGAACCTGGCCCAGGAGCTCGAAACCGAGGCCGGGATCACGGTGCGGTTGATCGAGATCAGCAAGGAACGGGCGCGGACCGTAGCGGAGGCGCTGCCGAGCACGAATATCACGCTGGGCGATGCGCTGGATTCGGACATCCTCAAGGAAGCCGGGGTCGAGACGGCGGATACCGTCGTTGCCGTATCCGATGATGACGAAACCAACATATTGGCGTCGCTGCTGGCCAAGCGGCATGGTGTCGAGCGTGCGGTGACCTTGATCAACAGCACGTCCTATGCGCCGTTGATCACGACGCTTGGTATCGATGTCGCGGTGAGCCCGCGCACGATAACGGTATCCACTATCCTGCAGCATATTCGGCGCGGCCGGATACGGTCCGTCCATTCCCTCGCGGACGGGTTCGCCGAAGTCATTGAAGCGGAGGCGGTGGAAACATCGGCCTTGGCCGGCAACACGCTGCGGGAAGCCGATCTTCCGGCCGATGTCATCGTCGGTGCGCTGGTTCGTGACGGGGAAGTTATCATTCCGCGCGCGGACACCATGATAGAAAACAACGACGACGTTATCTTGCTCGCCTCGGCCCGTTCGGTGAAGAAGGTCGAGAAATTGTTCTCCGTTCAGTTGGAATTTTTCTAGGATCGTTCGTCCGCGGCAATTTCGCGGAAATCGAATGCGGGGGGATTAGCGTGGCGCGATATGCATACGTAAACGGCAAATACGTGCCGCATGGCGAAGCGGCCGTACATATAGAAGATCGCGGGTTTCAGTTCGCCGACGGCGTGTATGAGGTCATCCCGATCTTGAGCGATAGCCTGGTCGATGCAGCGCCTCATCTCGACAGGTTGGAACGTTCGCTTTTCGAGATGAAAATCGCAATGCCGATGAGCCGCAGGGTATTCGAGCTGGTGATGGCTGAACTGATATCCCGAAACGGCGTCACCGACGGTCTCATCTACATGCAGATCACGCGCGGCGTTGCGCCGCGGGACCACAAGTTTCCGAGCGGTGTCCGCCCCTCGGTCGTCATGACGACGAAGCGGGTCCGTTTTCTGACGCAAAAGAAACTCAGTGACGGCGTCAAGGTTATCACGATTCCCGATATTCGCTGGACCCGCTGCGATATCAAGACCGTTGCCCTCTTGCCGAATTGCATGGGTAAGACCGAGGCCGCGGCGGCGGGCGCTTATGAAGCCTGGCAGGTCGACCGCGATGGCTTCGTGACGGAAGGGACATCGTCGAATGCCTGGATGGTTACGAATGACGGCAAGCTGCTGACACGTCCGGCCGGCCACGATATCCTTCGCGGCGTGACGCGGCAAAGCCTGCTGCGGATTGCGGCGGAAGAGGGACTCGCGTTCGAAGAAACCGCCTTTACCGTGGCGGAGGCGAAAGCGGCGCGCGAAGCGTTCGTGAGCAGCGCGACGTCGTTTGTCACGCCGGTCGTTGAGATCGACGATGTGACGATTGGTGACGGGTTACCAGGACCGTTGTCGCGTCGGCTGCAAGGTTGGTATCTCGATTATTGCGCGGGGCTTCAACGTTCGGCGTGAATCGGATTCTCGACATATCGAAGCCGCGCGCCCTGATTTTCGACTGGGACAACACGCTGGTCGATACCTGGCCGACGATACACGAAGCGCTGCGACAGACATTCGAGGCGATGGACGTCGAGCCGTGGACGCTGGAACAAACCCGCCGCCGCGTTCGCCGGTCGATGCGGGAAAGTTTCCCGGAATTGTTCGGCGACCGCTGGACACAGGCGCGCGATATCTTCTACGGCGCCTATGAACGGGTTCATTTGGATTGCCTGACGCCATGTGAGGGCGCGGACGAAGGGTTGGCGGCGCTCGCCGAACACGACCTCTATCTCGGTGTGATCAGCAACAAGACGGGCCGCTACCTGCGCAGTGAAGCGCGCCATCTCGGTTGGCAGGGTTATTTCGGCCAACTGGTCGGGGCCGGTGACGCGGCGAAAGACAAACCGGCGCCGGAACCTGTCGCCCAGGCGCTCGATGGCAGTGGCATCGCGCCTGGCGAACAGGTTTGGATGGTCGGCGATGCCGGTGTCGATATGGAGATCGCACATCTGACTGGTATGGTGCCTGTCCTAGTAAAGGATACCGAGCCGGATCCGGAGGAATTCGAGAGGCACCGACCTTTCCATCAAATAGAGAATATTGAAGAATTGATACGACTAATACAAGAAATTTAATCATTATTCCCTTTTTCAATCTTTAGACTTATCCTGTCGGCTGCGTCCCCTATATCAATAAGGGCAACGGCAGGAACTGCTGTGACGAAATCGGGTCCGATAAAGAATGGACCCCAACAACAAAAGTCGGGGCAAAAAAATGGCATCGGAAAAATCGCAAAACGTTCAGGACGTTTTCCTGAATCACGTTCGCAAGAACAAGTTGCCGGTAACCGTGTTTCTCGTAAACGGGGTCAAGTTGCAGGGAATTATCACCTGGTTCGATAATTTCTGCGTTCTTCTGCGTCGCGACGCGCATTCTCAGCTCGTCTACAAACACGCAATTTCCACGGTGATGCCAGCGCAGCCGGTGCAGCTGTTCGATCCTGGGCGCGAGGACGACGCCGAAGAATGATGGCGCGGCTTTGAGCGACGAAACGTCGCCCGATCCCGGGCACACAGGGCGCGCGCTTATCATCAACCCGGTCTACCGCGGTGGACCGGGACGGGACAGGAATCCGGGATCGCGGCTCGCGGAGTGCGTTTCACTCGCCGAAGCAATTGAATTGAATGTCGCTCATTCGGAGACGGTGACGATCGCGCGCGTCCGGCCGTCGACCTTGCTCGGATCCGGTTTGGTCGATCGGTTCGCTGACCTGATAAAGGCGCTGGAGATTGATATCGTCGTCATCAATGCGCCGCTGACGCCGGTCCAGCAACGCAACCTTGAGCGCGCGGTCCACGCCAAGGTCATCGACCGCACCGGCTTGATTTTGGAGATTTTCGGCGCGCGGGCGCGAACCCATGAAGGCGTGCTGCAGGTAGAGTTGGCGGCGCTGTCCTATCAGCGCTCCCGCCTGGTGCGAAGCTGGACCCATCTGGAGCGGCAGCGCGGCGGGTTCGGGTTCATGGGCGGTCCGGGTGAAAGCCAGATCGAAATCGACCGCCGCCTGATCGACCAACGGATCGCCAAGCTAAAACGTCAGTTGGAGACGGTTCGTCGTACCCGCGGCCTGCACCGCGAAGCCCGTAAGCGGGTCCCGTATCCCGTCGTCGCGCTGGTCGGATATACGAATGCCGGCAAGTCGACCCTGTTCAACCGGCTGACCGGCGCAAGGGTCTTTGCCCAGGATCTGTTGTTTGCAACTTTGGATCCGACGATGCGGAAGATCGATTTGACATCGGGACGAACGATTATCCTGTCGGATACGGTTGGGTTTATATCGGATCTCCCGACCACGCTCGTCGCTGCCTTCAGGGCCACGTTGGAAGAAGTGCGCGAAGCAGACATCATCGTCCATGTCCGCGATATTTCGCATCCGGAGTCAGATGAGCAAAGGGACGATGTCGAAGCTGTTCTGCGCGAACTCGGTTTTGACGACATACCGAAAAGTATTGAAGTACTGAACAAGGTCGATTTGCTGGAGCCCGATGCCCGTTCGGCGGTCGTAGAGCGCGCGCGCCGCAACGTTGCCGTGGTTCCATTGTCGGCGATTACCGGTGAGGGCTGCGAAACATTCCTGAAAATGCTGGAAGAGGAACTTGCGCAGGGCAGCCGTATTCTCGAACTGGTGCTCGACGGGTCCGAAGGCGCCGCGCTGGCTTGGTTGCATGAACACGGTAACGTTGTCGACCAGCGAGTCGGCGATGGCGGCGAAATGATGCTGTCGGTCATACTGGACAAGGCCGACGAAGCGCGATTCCATCGCCGTTTTAGCGATTCAGTTGCCGGGCACGGTTGACAGGGTGCGCCAGCAATCCTATCACCCGGGGTCGAATTTCGTGCCCGAATGAGGAGGAACACAAATGTCGCTTAGGCCGCTGCACGACCGCGTCTTGGTAAAGACGCTCGAGTCAGATACCAAAACCGCCGGTGGGATCATTATCCCCGATACGGCGCAAGAAAAACCGCAAGAAGGCAAGGTTGTCGCCGTTGGCCCCGGTAGGCGTGGCGACGACGGGTCGATTACGCCGATGGATGTCAAGAAGGGTGATCGCGTCCTCTACGGAAAATGGTCGGGTACCGAAGTCAAGATCGATGGTGAGGACCTGATGATCATGAACGAATCCGATATCATGGGCGTTGTCGGTTAGCGGTAATCTTTATCGCTAGCGTATTCAGGGTGCCGCGTTCGCCACGCGGCACCGCCATTTCTACGTGTTGGAAACGCTCGCCAGGGCGAGCACGGTACAGGATTTAATGTCGCCCGATCCGGACCGCGTAGCGGACTTCATTCGCGAGGCCGCCGAAGTGGATATCATGCCTCGCTTTCGCTCGTTGGCGGCGCATGAGGTGACGGAGAAGAAGCCGGGCGACGTCGTCACCGTAGCCGATCACGACGCGGAAGAGCGGTTGACCCGGCTGCTGGGTGGTTTGACGCCCGGCGCGCTGGTCGTCGGCGAGGAAGCCGCGCATCAAAAGCCGCATCTCTTGGACCGGCTGGGCGAGGAGAGGGGGCCGTTGTGGATTATTGATCCCGTCGACGGTACCGCGAATTTTGCCGCCAGCCGTCCAACCTTTGCCGTGATGGTCGCCTATATAGTGGCTGGCGAAACCCGGATCGGCTGGATCTACGATCCCGTTGAAGAAATTATGTCGGTTGCCGAACTCGGCTCGGGCGCGCGGCGGGCCGATAAGCCGCTTCGGATCGACAGCTTGCCGCAGCGGATGGTCGGCCGCGTCAATTTCGGCCTGATCGACAATTACCGTCGTTCCGCCATCCGCAAACGCCTGGCGGAAGAGTTCAAGATCGAAAAAAGCATGAGCTGCGCCGGGCAAGAGTTCATGTCGATGGTGAATGGTGGCTCGCATTTCCGCCTCTATAACCGGCTGTGGGCATGGGATCATGCTCCGGGGGTATTGCTCGTCCGGGAAGCGGGCGGCTATGTCGAGCGGCAGGACGGCGATCCGTACCGACCGACGGAACGGACGCGCGGACTGCTCTGTGCGCCGGAGGCGGATAGCTGGCACAAGATCAATGAAATTCTAATGCCCGATTGAAGCGGTGCCGGGCCGTACATTAAGATGCGCCGCTATCGAAACAGGGAGTGCGTAACATGGCGAAAGTAGCGTGGATCGGTCTCGGAGTGATGGGCTATCCGATGGCGGGGCACCTGAAGGCGGGTGGCCATGACGTCACCGTCTATAACCGAACCGCCGCGCGCGCCGCGAAATGGAAAAAGCAGCATGGCGGCAAAGTCGCGAAGACGCCGCGCGAAGCGGCGAAGGGCGCGGAGTTGGTGTTCTGCTGCGTCGGCAATGACGACGATCTGCGCAGCGTCGTGCTGGGCAAGGACGGTGCCTTCGCCGGCATGAAGAAGGGCACCGTCTTTATCGACAACACGACGGCGTCCGCCGACGTGGCGCGCGAGCTATACGCCATGGCGAAAGGTAAGGGCATCGGGTTTATAGACGCGCCCGTCTCCGGCGGCCAGGCCGGCGCGGAAAACGGCGCCCTAACGGTGATGTGCGGCGGTATCCAGAAGGACTTCAAGCGCGCCCAACCTGTCATCGATTGCTATGCCCTATCCTGCGTCCTGCTCGGCAAGGCGGGCAGTGGGCAGCTCACCAAAATGGTCAATCAGCTGTGCATCGCGGGAGTGGTGCAAGGTCTTGCCGAAGGCCTGAATTTCGGCGCGCGCGCGGGACTCGACATGGAAAAGGTCCTAGCCGTGATCTCAAAGGGGGCGGCGCAGTCCTGGCAGATGGAAAACCGCGGCTCGACCATGGTGCAAGGTAAATTCGACTTCGGCTTCGCGGTCGACTGGATGCGCAAGGATCTGGGCATCTGCTTCGACGAGGCGAAGAGCAACGGGGCCCGGTTGCCGATCGCCGCGATCGTCGACCAGTTCTACGCCCACGTGCAGCGCCGCGGCGGCAAGCGCTGGGATACGTCGAGCCTGATCGAACCGCTGCAGCAGGATTAACGGAAACGCGAACCTTGTTCAGAGCGGCGAAGACGGCGAAGCTCGTCACGCTCTTCGCTCGTCAGGCCGTCCGCACGTCGGTGGCCGTCGCGGTCAGCTTGTTTGTTCCATCCATGGATCGTTGCCGCACAGGGTTCAAACTCCCGGGCAAGCTCTTCAACACCACGCCCGGCAGGCGCCAACGTGACAATCTGATCCTTGAATTCCGTAGGGTACGGGTTCCTCGTTCTCTGCATGAAAAACACTCTCCTTCATAACTGAAAAAGTGTCCATCAAACCGGGGGAACCCCAAGCTTTGCTCCGCCGTTGACACAACTACGCGGCCTGAAGGGTGGCTGCCAAAGCTTTCGGACAGCGTCGCGCACAGCTTGCGGCACCGCACGGATTTCATTAGGTTGCAAAGCTGCCCCACTGCGGTGTTGGCGTTGCCAGTGAAGTAAAATGAGAACATGCATAAGCAATTTCTTGCAAAACATCAGCAAGCGTTTGCGCGGCTGTCGGGTGATTCCAATCCGATCCATGTAAACGCAGAGGCAGCACGCCGCCTGCTATTTGGAGTGCCGGTTGTCCACGGTCTACATTTGGTTCTATGGACATTAGACGAGGCGGCGAAATCGCTTGAAAATAACTGTCGGCTTAGCGAGCTTCGAGCGGTTTTCTCTCGGCCAATCCGCGAAGGTGAGAAGGCTGCGCTGCGACTTGAGATCGACGGACCGGCGGTTAAGGCAACGATCGAAGGACATAAAGGCGATGCCGCTGTCATTCGATTTTCCTTGGTGCCAGTTGAGCCGCCGCAATTTTGTCTTGAGGCGCCCCTTCCAGGACTTACCTGTCGTGAGCTAACATTCGATGAAGCAGCCGACGCTCAGGGCGAGATTCCCCTGAGACTCGATCAAAATCAACTTGAACGACTGGCGCCAAATGCCGCTCGTTGGCTTCCGATAGGACAGATTGCGCTTGTTCTCGCCACGACACGAGTCGTCGGGATGGAATGCCCGGGGCTGCATTCGCTTTTTAACTCATTACGCCTGCACTTCGAAGATGAGTCGATGACGGCCTCTTCGCTCAGTTACAAAGTCACCAAGGCCTTGGAGCGATACGCGCGATTGACGCTTGAGGTATCGTCAAATGGAATGACGGGCGAGTTGCAGACCTCGTTTCGCCCTTGCCCGCAGTGGCAGGCGTCACTGGCTAAAATCCAGGAGAG
>CAYLTU010000086.1:7238-20585 GCA_964386465.1 uncultured Rhodospirillaceae bacterium | reverse complement strand
CCTTTCTCCAGCTTGAACGACACGCCGTTGACCGCGTGCAGCGGCTTCTTCGGCTTGAACAGGCCCTGCTTGATCGTGAAGGTCTTGCGCACGTCGCGTGCTTCGAAGACCGCCGTCATTGCGCTGCCGCCACGGCATGCCGAGCCTCTAGTTCGGCCGGCAAGACGCATCGGAACTGCCGCCCCTCGCCGAGCCTGTTTTCGCTCACGTCCTGCCGGCATTCGCCGCGCACATGCGCGCAACGGTCGGCAAACGCGCAACCCTGAAGATCGCCCACCAATGTCGGCACGATTCCGGGAATCGAACCGAGATGCTCGCCCGGCTTGGTCCTGCCGGGGATCGGGATGCAATCGATCAGTCCTTGCGTATAGGGATGCAGCGGTTTCTCGAATATTTCCGCCGCCGTGCCCGTCTCGACGATTTCACCGGCATACATGACCGCGACGCGGTCCGCAGTCCGCGCGATGACGCCGAGATCGTGGGTGATGAGGATCACGCCGATCGAGAACTCCTTCTGCAAGGACTGAATCAACAACAATATCTGCGCCTGGATCGTCACGTCCAGCGCCGTCGTCGGCTCGTCGGCGATCAGCAACCGCGGCTCGCACATCAGCGCCATGGCGATCATCACCCGTTGCCGCAGCCCGCCCGACAGCTGATGCGGATACTGGCCGAGGCGGCTCGCCGCGGCGGAAATGCCGACCTTCTCCAGCAGGAACACGGCGCGGTCCGTCGCCTCCCGCACCGAGACACCGCGGTGACGGATCATGACTTCGGCAAGCTGGTTGCCGATACTGTAGCTCGGGTTAAGGGACGTCATTGGGTCCTGGAAGATCATCGACAGGCGGTCGCCGCGCAAATCCGACATCTCGGCTTCGGACAGCGACAGCAGCGAATTTCCTTCGAGATCGAGTTTTGCGGCGGTTCGGGTCGCGGACGAAGGTAGCAGTCCCATGACGGATAGAGAGGTCAGCGATTTACCGCAGCCTGACTCACCGACGACACCCAATGTTTCGCCAGCCTCGACATGAAAGCTGATCCCACGCACGGGATGCAGTATCCCGGAGGGCACCGGAATATCGATCACAAGATCGTCGACTTCAAGCAATGCGCTCAATTTCTATTCTCCGGCGCGGTGATGTCGCGAATACCGTCGCCCAGCAGGTTGATGCACAACACCAGGGCGAACAGCGCAAAGCCGGGAATCGAAATTACCCAAGGCTTGAAGAACATATGGCCCTTGCCTTCGGAAACCATCAGCCCCCAGGACGGCGTCGGCGGCTGTACCCCGAGGCCGAGGAAGGACAACGCCGCCTCCAGCAGGATCGCATGTGCGATCTCCAAGGTTGCAATGACGATCAGCGCGTTCACCACGTTCGGCATGACCTCGGTCAGCAACAGTCGGATGATCGAACAGCCCGCTGCCTCGGCCGCGGCAATGTAATCGAGGTTTCGTATCTGTTGCGTGGTGCTTCGCATGACCACGGCGAAGCGGTCCCATATCAGCAACCCGAGCACCCATATCACCACCGACATCGAGCCGCCGATCAGCGCCACCACCACGAGCGCCACCAGAATCACCGGCATAGCCAGTCGGGTCGTGATGATGAAGGTGATCACCATATCGACCTTACCGCCAAAATAACCCGCGGCGACGCCGAGCGCGGTGCCGATCACACCGGAAATCAGCATTGCCGTGAAGCCGATCAGTAGCGAAACCTGCGCGCCGTACATGGTGCGCGACAGATAGTCGCGGCCGTAGAAATCGGTGCCGAGCGGATGCGCCCAGTCTCCCTTCGCGTGCCAAATCGGCGGGATGAAACGCTCCGTGAGCTCCTGGTCATAGGGGTCATATGGCGCCAAAATCGGTGCGGTCAGCGCCATCAGGACGATGAACGCCAGAACGGCGCCACCGATGATGAACCCGTAATGTTTGAACGCGCGCCGGCGCAGCAGCGCGGCCGGCGACGGCTCGAGAATTTCAACTGCGCTGGGCAGATTGTCGGGCGAAGTACTGATGGACATAAACCGTTACTCCTTCCCGCGTCCTCAGTGGACCCGGATCTTCGGATCGAGGAACGCGTTCAGAACATCCGCCAAGAACGTCAGGACTATGTAGAAACACGCGACGGTCAGGACGATCGCCTGCATCATTTCAAAATCGGAGCGCTGGATCGATTGCCAGGCGAGGCGCCCGATGCCGTGCAGCGAGAATATCGTTTCGATGACGATCGAGCCGCCTAACATGAAGCCGAGTTGAACCGCCGACAGCGAAACCACGGGAATGATCGCGTTGCGGAGCGCGTGTTTGAACAGGACGACGGGGGGCCGCAAGCCCTTCGCCTTGGCGGTCCGGATGTAGTCCGATCCCAGCACGTCCAACATGCCGGCGCGGGTCATCCGCATGATCGCCGGCGTCGCGTAATAGCCAAGCGCGATCGACGGCAAAATAAAATGCAGCCAGGTATCGTTGCCGGTAATCGGCAACAGGCGCAGATTGACGCCAAAAATTAGAATGAGAATCAATGCGAAAAAGAAACTTGGAAACGCCTGCCCGATCACCGCGATCGTCAGCGCGGTTCGGTCGGTGATCGTATTCGGCCGCATCGCCGCAAGCACGCCGAGTGGAATGGACAACATCAATGCGAAAAGCAGCGAGCAGGCGCCCAGCATCATCGTGACCGGCGCTTTTTCGGCAACGATTTGAGCGACCGGCCGCTTCAGGTAGACCGATCTTCCAAAATCGCCATGCAGCGCTTTCGTGGCCCAGGCCCAGTACTGCACCGGCAGCGGCTTATCGAAGCCGTAATGCTTACGGACGTATTCTATGTCTTCCTCGGTCGCCGATTCCCCGGCCATGGCCGCCGCCGGATCGCCCGATAGGCGCAGCAACGTGAAGGTAACGAGCGAGACGGTCACAAGAACAAGCAAAGCCACCCCGAAACGTTTGAGCGTGTAGAAAAGCATCGCCTACCCCCATGCCCGAGAAAAAACGGGACGCGGTCAATGTTCTAATCGTGAAATTCGGTATTCCGAATTTCGCGTGAATCAGCACATTATTTTACGGCTCTAGTGTGATTCAGACTCCAAAGTTCGTCGCATGAAATGCGACGAACTTCAGAATCATCATACTAGCAGGCCGCGTCCCTGAGACTTCTTTCAGACTACTTCCACTTCGCGGTAAAGAAGCGCGGGATTTCGTCCGACGTCGGCGTGAAGTCGAGTTCGTTCACGAACACGTAGTACTTGGCGTAGGTGAACAGCGGCGCCCAGCACGCGAGTTCCTGAATGCGGTTCAACGCCTTCGCATAGACGTCCTTGCGCACCGCGGGATCAGTGTTGGTGTCGCCGGTTTCGAGCCATTTCTTCACATCGGGATCGCGGCAATAATCATCCTTGCCGTGCTTGAAGAAGTGACTGGTGATGGCCGAAACGTCGTTCATCGAATACGAGCCCCAGGTCATCATGTTCGGCGTGCCGGTCCCGTTCCAGACCAATCCGCGCAGCGCCTTGTACTGCATGTATTTCAGCTTGGTCTTGATCCCGACTTTGTGCAGATACCCCATTACGGCTTCGGTGTATTCGCGCTGACGGTAGGCGTAGATGTCCGATTCAAAGCCGTTCGGATAGCCGGCTTCCGCCAGCAGCTTCTTGGCCTTGGCCGGGTCGTACGGGTATTTCGGCACGTTCTGGGTGCAGCCGAATTGCGACGGGAAACAGGCCGAGGCAATCTCCATCGAAGCACCGCCGACGAGGTTCTTGGCGATCGCCGCGCGGTCAATGGCGTGGGACGCCGCTTGCCGGACCTTCAACTTCGTCCACGGACTGTCCTTGCCGCTTCGGCCCATTTTGTCCATCGACAGGTAGCTGATGCGCATGGTCGGCGCATTGACCACCTGAACCAGGCCACTGGCCTTCAACTCTTCGGACTTGTCTTTTGGCACGTCCCAAATCCAGTCGAGACTGCCGGTCAACAACTCGGCGACCTGCGCCTCGGGGTCGGAAACCGTGCGGAACTTGATCTTGCCGATTGACGCCTGGCCTTTCGGTCCGTTGAAATAATTTTTGTTGCGCTCTAGCGACATGGATTCGCCGGGAACGAAATCTACGACCTTGTAAGGTCCTGTTCCGATCGGCTGCACGGTTCCGTAATCCGGTTTGCCGCTCGCGTCTTTCTTAGCCGTTTTCCAGATACCGGCCGGGAGAATACCGGTCGGCCCGGACAGGTACTGCAACGCGGCAGGAAACGGCGCCTTCAGATTCAAACGAACCTTGTAGTCACCAAGCTTTTCGGCGTTCTTGATCCAGCTCACATTGCGCTTGGTGAGGACACCGCTGTCGGGGCTCGAGACATGATTGAAGGTGCTGACCACGTCGTCGGCGTTGAATTTCTTGCCGTTATGGAAAACCACGTCCTTGCGTAGTTCGAACTCCATCGTCACGTCGTCGATCCATTTGTACGACGTCGCTAGAAGCGGTCCTATCTCGTTCGTCTTCGGGTCGCGGTACAGCAGCGTGTCGAAGGTGTGGAAGTTCATCACCACGATTTCACGCACCTGCTCGTAGTACGGCAGCGGCGCATTTATTTCGCGGTCGGTCGACCACACCAGTGTGTCGTTGGACTTTCCGGCCAGTGCCGGGCTTGCAAGCATCGCCGCGCCGACAACGGCGGCCGATACCGCAATAGGAAATCGTTTTCGCATGATAAGTCAGCCTCCCTGTTTCTATAGAATCCCGATACCGTTATCCGACGATTTTAGGGTTCATTTCCTAAAGCAGATAACGGCAATCATAACTGATACATTCTGATCATCCCTCACACTTCGCAAAAGCGCACGGGCGGATCAGCTATTCAATCCCCTAGCGCCAGCCGGGTCAACCGGATGGGTACGCATGTTCAACCATAACGAACGTCGCATGTTTGCCTCGGCGATCGCGTTGGTGTAGGTCAAATCACATTTGTTACGGCCCTCGATACCGGGCGTATTTGGAAATATGGGAGACTAGGGGAAAGCATGCGGGTAGGGGTAGAAGTCGGCGGCACGTTCACCGACCTGGTCGCGATCGAAGGGGACCAGGTGCGGATCGCCAAAGTTCCGAGCGTCCCCGCGGCGCCCGACGAAGGCGCGCTCGCGGCCCTGGACGCCGCCAAGCTTTCCATGGAGCAGGTAGAGGATTTGATTCACGGCTCCACGGTTGCCATCAACGCGATCCTGGAGCGCAAGGGCGCGCCGATCGCGTTCCTCGTCACCAAAGGCTTCCGCGACCTGCTGCTGCTGCAGCGGCACAACAGACGTCAGATCTACGATCTGTTCTACGGCAAGCCGGCGCCCGTCGTCAGCCGTCGCGACACATTTGAAATCGACGAGCGGACCGGGCCGGACGGCGCGGTAATCGAAGCCGTTTCGACGGAACGTTTGGCGGAGACGCTTTGCCAGCCGCTCGCCGAAGGCGATTACCAGGCGGTCGCGATATGTCTGTTGAACGGTTACGCGAACCCGGCGCAGGAGCGGGTCGTCGCCGACTGGGTCGCGCAAAATTTCCCGTCGCTGTCGATTACCTGCTCCAGCGACGTCACGCGGGAGTTCCGCGAATACGAGCGCGCCTCGACGACGACGATCGCGGCCTACGTCCAGCCGGTCACCAACGCGTATATCGCCCGGTTTGCGGACAGCCTGTCCGCGAAGGGATTCGCCGGGCGATTCTCGATCATGCAATCGAACGGCGGACACCTGCCAGCAGAGGCGATCACGAACAATGCCGTCAGTTGCTTGTTTTCGGGACCGGCGGCGGGGGTCAATGGCGCGATACGGCAGGCGGCGCTTGCGGGCTACAAGGACCTCATCACCTTGGATATGGGCGGCACTTCGACGGATGTCTGCGTCGTCACGGACGGCAAGGCCGATTTGTCGAGCGAAACGGAAGTCGACGGCCTCCCGATCCGCACGCCGGCGCTGGATATCGTCACGGTGGGCGCCGGCGGCGGTTCCATCGTTTGGATTGACGATGGCGGCATGCTTCGCGTCGGACCTCGATCCGCCGGCGCCGACCCGGGGCCGGCCTGCTACGCGCGCGGCGGTATCGAACCGTCGATTACCGATGCCCATATCGCGCGCGGGTCGATTCGCCCGGAAGCCTTTCTCGGCGGCGCGATGCACATCGACAGCGACGCCGCGCGCGCGGCCCTCAATCCACTCGCGGAAACCTTGGATATGGACCTGGAGGCCTTCGCCGACAGCGCCATCCGGGTCGCCGATGCGAACATCGTCCGCGCCATCCAGCTCGTTTCGACCGAACGTGGCCGCGATCCGCGCGATTACGTTCTGACCCCTTATGGCGGCGCCGGGCCGCTTCACGCCGTGCGGGTCGCCGAGGAGCTGGGCATCGCAACGGTCGTCGTACCGCCGAACGCGGGCGTCCTGTCAGCGTTCGGGTTGCTGGCGGCCGACTTCGCACAGTACGACACGTTGACCCGGAAGGTTTTGGTCGACGACGACGCGCCCGGGATCATGCGGGACGTGTTCACCGGCATGGCGGCGCAGGCCCGCGATGCCTTCGCCGCTTACGACATAGAGGCGGAACCGGTTTTCGCCCCGACATTGGAAATGCGTTATGTCGGGCAGGCCTTCGAAATTCAGGTTCCGCTCGACTTCACCAGACTGGATCGACTGACGGCGCACGACATCGCCACCCTTTTTGCCGAGGCCCATCTCCGGCTGTTCGGGTTCGGCGGCGCGGATTTCGGCCCCTGCGAGATCGTTTCGTTCCGGATCGGCGCGCTGGCCCCGCCATCGCAGCTGCCCGCGCTGCGCGAAGAGGATACGGTCGGCCGCGGCGCGGACACGAAAGTCTACGACAATGGCGATTGGCGCGAATGCGGTTTGCGCGGCCGGAGCGATATTCGGGCGGCGGGCGAGATCGCCGGCCCGCTGCTGATCGAGGACGCGACATCGACCGCCTATGTGCCGCAAGGGTGGTGCGCGAGCGTCGACTCGCACGATAATCTGGTCATTCGGCAAGAGGAGGCCCGGTCATGACCGGAGCAAACCGCAAACGAGTCGATCCGGCGGATCAGGCGGTCATCGCGCAGGGTCTGATCGCCGGCGCCCGCGAGATGGGAGCGAAGCTGATCCGTTCGGCCTACTCGCCTATCGTCCGCGAAGCGAGCGATTGCGCGGCCGCGCTGCTAGACCGGCACGGCAATGTCGTCGCCCAAGCCGAACTCATTCCGATGCAGCTCGGATCGATCGGCGCGACCTTCAAGCCCT
The DNA here is from genome assembly GCA_964386465.1 of uncultured Rhodospirillaceae bacterium. Taxonomy (GTDB): domain Bacteria; phylum Pseudomonadota; class Alphaproteobacteria; order UBA8366. The sequence continues at coordinate 13,317 of CAYLTU010000086.1, read as the reverse complement.
GCGCAGCGCTGTTTCCGCCGGAAACGCTCGAAGAAGGCGACTTCTACATCAACAACGACCCCTTCCATGGCGGCCAGCACCTGCCGGACATCTTCCTGTTCTCGCCGATATTTTTCGAGGGCAACCTGGTCGGGTTCAGCGCGACCGTCGCGCATCACCTCGATCTGGGCGGCGGCGCGCCGGGCCTGAACCCGCACGCGACGGACGTCCATCAGGAAGGCCTGATCGTTCCGCCCAGCAAATACAATCACGCGCGCGACTGGTCGGGTGGCCCGTTGGAACGGCTGATCCGCGCCAATATTCGGGTTCCGGACCAGACGATCGGTGATTTCAACGCCCAGTTCGCCGCCAACTTCATCGGTATCGAGCGCGTCCGGGCATTGTGCGACAAGTTCGGGGTGGAAACTTTCGAGGCGGCGACCGCCGAGTTGCTCGATTACTCCGAGCGCCGCATGCGGCATGCCATCGCCGCGGCGCCGGACGGTGTCTATACCGGCGAAGACGCGCTCGACGATGACGGCATCGGCGACGAGCCGCTGCCCGTGCGCGCGACGGTGACGATCGAAGGCGATTCCATCGCGGTCGACTTCACCGGCACCTGCGATCAGGTGACGATGAATCTCAACTGTCCGTTCGCCTCTACCATCGCGACGGCGCTGTCGGTGGTGAAATCCGTTCTGACCAGCCCGGACATCCCGTTCAATGAAGGCAGCCTGCGTCCGGTTACGATCACGGCGCCCTATGGCAGCATCCTCAATCCAAAACCGCCGGCGCCAGTGCGCGCCCGCCTTACCGCCAGTTACCGTGCCTATAATGCGGTCATGAAAGCGCTCGCCCATGCGGCGCCGGACCAAGTGATCGCGACGGGCTTCGATACGACCGAGTCGGTCTGCCTCAGCCACCTTGGGCCGGACGGCTATCGCATCTCATTGGAGATTTTCGGCGGCGGTTATGGCGGCGGTCCAGGACAGGATGGTTGCGATGCGGTCGACAGTCCAATGTCGAATTGCGGCAACGTGCCGATCGAGTCGATGGATCTGGACTACGACTTCTTCCGCATTGTCGCCTACAGCTTGCGGCCGGATTCCGGCGGTGAAGGGAAATTTCGCGGCGGCATGGGTCTGTGCCGCCACTACGAAATCCTTAAAGATGGCGTCACGTTCGCGACCTATTCCGACCGCTTCCGCTTGGCACCCGACGGGCTGTTCGGCGGCAAGCCCGGGGGCCGCGCTGAAACCCGCCTGATGCGCAATGGCGAAATGCTCAAACTCCCCTCCAAGGGCAGCTTCGTGCTTCAGAAAGGCGATATTCTGATGATTCAAACCGGCGGCGGGGGCGGATATGGCGATCCCGCCGAGCGGGCGCCGGAAAAACTGGCGCAAGATCTGGCGCAGGCCTTCGTCACGGCAGAGACGGCGCCATAATTAGGCCTTCACTTGACTCCATAATTGCGCGATAACGCCGCTCGTCCGCGACCTTATTGGCAAGGCGAGACAAATTCGCCCGATACCGGGCGCGAAACTGGAGGTGCCCTCATGCGAACTTTGGTTCATGCCGCAATCGTTGCCGTTGCCTGCCTTCTGCCGGCTTCGGCGCAGGCCGAAAGCGGCAAACTCGTTCTCCTTCGCGTCGTCGATTCTCTCAAGGACACGGAAATCCACCTCGCGAAGATTCTCCTGGAGAGGTTGAAGGTCAATTCGTCGTTACAGTCGCCCAAAGGCAAACCCGACGATGTGGTCCTTCGCGCCAATTTCAAGGCCGTCGAGGAGAAAGGCCTGCCCAAGATCGTCATGTTAATCGACACGCGCATCGTGCAACGGGACAAAGACGGAAAAGCGGTTGGCCAGGTCATCAGCGTCGGCAGTTTTGCAGACGTCAAACTCAAGAAAGAGAAAGTAGCCGAAGTGCTCGTATGGGCGAACAAGCTGAACGCTCAACCGGTGCCGATGCGTGTCTATCTGGCGGGAGACACGTTGGGTCTTGGACGGAACCTGCTGAATTCGACAACCTTCCCGCTGGCCGAGAATGCGGTTACCGACGCCTTCATGAGAATCTATCGCGCGTGGGGGGCGATCCTGGCGGAAATGAGGAAAAAGGATTTTATCGAGTCCTAATACCAAAGGTCATGGATAGTGACCTTTGGTATAAGACCGAAAAAATTGCCGCCCGCTGCGGATTCCAACGCGCGCGGTCCCTGACGATGGGAAACTTCTTCCGGCCAGTCGATGACCGCGCATTTGACCGACAGACAACCTATTGAAATTAAAGCCTTAACAAAGTGAGGCAGCGTGGCACATTTTCTGCATCCGTCCGCATGAACATGTCGGACGGATTGTCGGAAGGCTCAACATGCTCGTCACGGGAATTGCCCCAACGGAAGCGGTTACGCAATCGCGCGCCAAATCGCGTGAAGAAAAGCAGGCGGAACGGCAGCGGGCAGGCTTCTCCGCAGGCCACATAATTCTCGATCTTTCGCTGGAAGCTTGGAAACGGATTGGCCGTGAACCGCTTTCATCGGCACGAACGCCGCCGACGCCCTTGTTCATCTACAACGACGCGGGCGATTTCGCCTATGACGACGCCGCCCGTCGCTATGAAGAAGCGCAACAGCGGGCCGTGTCGCGCGTGGAAATCGAAAGACAACGCGCAAACGCGGTAGAGGTCGAGACAGGCCCTGAAAACGCGATGCCACCGATGCCAAGCTTCGTCGCTTTCGACGGGATGCTCGGCGGCGGCCCTATGTTCTGATCACATTGGGTCTGCAACGCCGCGCGCAGCGGTCAGGTTTCCTGCAGGCGCGGCATCATTTCAACGAAATTGCACGGCACGAGCCGATTATCGAGCTGATGGACGAGAATTTCGTCCCACGCATCCCGGCACGCGCCCGTCGAACCCGGCAGCACGAAAAGATAAGTCCCATTCGCGACACCGGCATCGGCGCGGCTCTGAATGGTCGAGGTTCCGATCTTCTGAAAACTGACCCAGCGGAACAGCTCGCCGAACCCCGGTATCTTCTTTTCGCACACCCGATCGAGCGCTTCCGGCGTGACGTCGCGCCCGGTCACGCCGGTACCGCCGGTCGCGATCACGCAGTCGATTTCCGGATTCGCAATCCAATCGCGCAGTACCGCTTCGATGGAGTCCTTTTCATCCTTGACGATGGTGCGGTCGGCAAGCGTATGACCGGCCTCGGTCAGGCGCTCCACCAGGGTATCGCCTGACCGGTCGTCGGCCTCGGTTCGCGTATCCGATACGGTCAGCACTGCGATCGATACGGCCAGAAACGGCCGGTTCTCGTTAATTGGCACGGTTAACCTTCTTGTTATGGGTATCGAGCGGAATATACACCGGCCATTCTCCCGCCGCGACGGCGGCAAGCGACGGCGCGCGCTGGCCAAGGCGCAGCCGGTAGATCCAGAAATTGGCCATGACACGCTCCACGAAATTACGCGTTTCGCGCGAACGAACGCTCTCGATGAAGAGCAAGGGGTCGTCCTGGTAATCGATCTTGCGGCGCCACTTTCTCAAATTGCCAGGACCGGCATTGTACGCCGTTGTCGCGTAGAAAAGGTTGCTGTCGATCGTTGGGTCCTTGAGCAGGTGCTGGATGAACTTTTGTCCCAGAGCAATATTTTTCTCCGGATCGAGCAGCGTCTGCCGGCTCGTCCGCTTGCGCGCGACAAACCGGGCAGTCGCCGGCATCAGCTGCATAAGCCCGGTAGCACCGCGCCGGCTTCTCGCCTTCGTCTTGAACCTCGACTCCTGCCGCATGAAAGCGAAAATTAGCGCCTGGTCTATCTTATAGCCGCCTTGAGGCATCCAGCCCGGAACCGGGTACAGCGCCGCGTCATAACGCTCGCCGCGTGTCCGCTGCAGCTTGAATCCCAATCGGATCGCGACGTCGGGCAAGTTTGCCTTGCCGACCAAGGCGAGCAGCACGCGCGTCAATTCCGGCGACGGCGCGCCGGTCAATCGTTTCAACTCGCTCTCCGCGCGAACCGTCTGCCCGGCTTCGATCAGCGCCAATGCGCGATGTGCCGTCGGGATTTGATCAAGCAACGCCAGCTCTATCGGGCCGAGTTGCGGCAGCGACCAATTGAAGGGCGCCTCCCCGTCACGCGCCTGCAGCGACAATAGGCCATAGAACGTGTTTGGGTAACGGGCGCCGATTTCCAGCATACCGGCGACCCGCGCCGGCTCCCTGCCGACAAGCGAAGCCCGCGCCGACCAGTAGGCCGCCCCCGACCGCGCCCAATCCGACAGGTCCGGCACCCGCGCCATCGCGCCGAAGTACCGCGCGGCAACATCGTAACGTTCCAGTCGCCAGGCTGCGAGACCGGCCCACCAATACGCGAACGGCGCCTTGGCGGCCGATCGGCCGATGGCACGGCTGGCGACGTCGAGCGCCTTCTTGTCCTTGCCGGCGTGGTAGTAGCCGCGCGCGATTATCGCGAGGTTGCGGTCGAAGCTGGCTGCGTTGAGTCGCCGATAGGTCTTTGAGCTCAGGAGTTTCAGGGCTTGTGTCGGGCGCTCGCGCCGGACGAGGCCCTTGATACGATTCGACGCACGCCACGCGAGCCGCCGCTGAGAGCGGCTAAGATTGGATTTCCTGCGCAGACTCGGACCGGCCTCCATCTTGGTCTGCATCGAGCGTTCCCGGGCCGGCCGCTTCGGCGCGCGCCAGCCTTTCGGTTGTCTCCGCAACGCCAGACGGTAGATCCGCAATGCACCCGGATGATCGGCATAGTCGGCCATCCAGTCTTTCAATTCCTTGTATTCCGAGCGGTAGGCCGTCGGGTGCATATAGCGCTGGTACAGAACGTGACCCATCAGGACGCGATCCGCCAGGCGCTCGACCCGTTTGTCGGCCGCGCGCCACTTGCCGGACTCCTGTAGCGTGAAGATTTCACGATAAAGCGCGGCATCCGCCCCCGACAGCACGCGTGGCAGGGATTCAGTCCCGTGCTGCGACTCGCCGGCGCGTGGCAGAGATGCCGTATCCGTTGGTCCCTGCGCCGTAGCGGGTGCTGCTAAAACCAGCAGGAACGCCGCGGCGAACCCAATTTGACGTATCCGATGCTTCATGTAGCCACGCGGTCGAACGCCTTGCCCAGCGGTTCTAGACCTCCTTTTTTTCCAATCTCATCCCTAGTGGAAAAATGCTTCATTCGCAAGGCGGTAGCATTCACGTCAGTTCTTCGATCCGCGCTTTCAGCATCAGGAGATCACGCCAAACCGCTCGTTTCTGGCCCGGCGAGCGCAAAAGATACGCGGGGTGGAACGTCGCCAGCGCGGGGATCGGGTGATCCAGGCCCGGACCCTGATAGTCGTACCATTTGCCCCGCAACCGCATGATTCCTTCTGTCCGGTCCAGCATGGCCTTGGCCGAAGCCCCGCCGACGAACACGAGGATACGGGGCCGCGCGAGCACGATATGACGTTGCACGAAGGGCATGCAGGCAGCGACTTCGGCGGTCGTCGGATTGCGGTTGCCCGGTGGCCGCCAAAACAGGATGTTCGAGATATAGGCACTGTCCCGGTCGAGACCGATCGCTCCCAGCATTCGATCCATCAATTGTCCGCTGGCGCCGACAAAAGGCAAGCCGCGGCGATCTTCTTCCGCGCCTGGCGCTTCCCCCAGAATCATCACCTCCGCGTCTGGGTTGCCGTCGGCGAAGACGAGATTGGTCGCGGTCTGTTTCAAGGCGCAGCCTTCAAACGCCTCCAGCGCGTCGCGCAATTCCTCCAAGCTGTTGCACTTGGCAGCCGCCGCGCGGCTATCGGCCGCACCCTGGCTCGGCGCCAATGGCGCACTGTCCGAAACTTGCGGCCGTGCCGCGGACGGCGCCTCCGGCGCTCGCCTCGCCTTGGCAGCCACGGACTCTGCGTACCGGTCGGCCGGTTCTTCGCCGATTGCCTCGTCCGCGCCCATCTCGACGGTCCAGCGCAATGCTTCAAAGGGATCTCGATACTGCGACATCAGGAGCCTGTCATGAATGGGCGGGCGGTGATTACCGCGCCGGCGTTTCGCTCACTATTATCTACAAAATGCGCGTGCTTTGTTATAGACAACGCGGCG
>CAYLTU010000086.1:0-7138 GCA_964386465.1 uncultured Rhodospirillaceae bacterium | reverse complement strand
GTTATAGACAACGCGGCGCGGCAAAAAAACTTCGAGAATTTGTGGAGCGGATGCAATGGAACGCGAATTCATGGAATACGACGTGGTCGTCGTGGGCGCCGGCCCATCCGGCCTCGCGGCGGCGATACGACTGAAGCAGCGCGCCGCCGAACAGGATCACGAAGTTTCCGTTTGTATCCTCGAAAAAGCCTCGGAAGTCGGCGCGCACATCCTGTCCGGCGCGGTGTTGGAACCGCGTGCCCTGAACGAATTGTTTCCAGACTGGAAGGAAATGGGCGCGCCGCTCAACACGCCGGTAACGGCGGAAAAGTTCCTGTTCCTGACCGAGTCCGGCTGCTATTCCCTACCGACGATGCTGCTGCCGCCAGCCTTGCACAATGACGGCAACTACATCATCAGCTTAGGCAATCTTTGCCGTTGGCTGGGCGAGCAGGCTGAAGCGCTGGGTGTCGAGATCTATCCCGGCTTCGCCGCGGCAGAGGTGCTTTACACCGACGATGGCGCGGTCAAGGGTGTCGCCACCGGCGACATGGGAATTACCAAGGACGGCGAACAGGGTCCGAACTACCAACCCGGCATGGAACTGCACGCCAAATACACTTTTTTCGCCGAAGGTTGCCGCGGCAGCCTCGGCAAGCAGCTGATGGAACAATTCAATCTCCGCGCCGAATGCGAGGATCAAACCTACGGTATCGGTATCAAGGAGTTGTGGGACGTCGAGCCGGAGCGCCACCAGCAAGGACTCATCCTGCACACCGCCGGCTGGCCGATGACGAACAACACTTATGGCGGTTCCTTCGTCTATCACCTCGAAAACAATCAGGTCGCCGTCGGCTTCGTCGTCGGACTCGACTACGGCAATCCGCATCTTTCCCCCTACGAAGAATTCCAGCGCTTCAAGACCCATCCGAATATCCGTGACACCTTCGAAGGCGGCCGCCGCGTCGCCTATGGCGCGCGCGCCTTGAACGAGGGCGGCATTCAATCGCTGCCGAAACTGACCTTCCCGGGCGGTGCGCTGGTCGGCTGCGAAGCCGGAACCTTGAACACGCCCAAGATCAAGGGGTCACACACGGCCATGAAAACCGGCATGCTCGCGGCGGACGCGGCCTATGATGCCCTGGTCGGGGGCACCGAGGGCGGTGACGAGCTGACCGGGTACACCGACGCGTTCCGGGGCTCTTGGGTCTATGACGAATTGTGGAAGGCGCGCAATTTCCGGCCCTCGTTCAAGTGGGGCCTGCTAGGCGGCACGCTTTATTCAGGCTTCGATCAGAAACTGCTCGGTGGGCGCGCGCCGTGGACATTGAGGCACGGCCATGCGGATCACACGGCCCTCGCCAAGGCGAGCGACGCAAAACCCATCGACTATCCAAAACCGGACGGAGTTCTCACATTCGACCGGCTCACGAATGTCTCCTTCTCGGCGACGAACCATGAAGAGGACCAGCCGGCGCACCTCACCCTGAAGGACGACTCCGTGCCGATCGACACGAATCTGGCGCTTTACGACGCGCCCGAACAGCGTTACTGCCCGGCCGGCGTCTACGAGATCATCCGCGAAGACGACGGTAGCGACCCAAAGCTCCTGATCAATGCGCAAAATTGTGTCCACTGCAAGACTTGCGACATCAAGGACCCGACGCAGAACATCGTTTGGGTAACCCCCGAGGGCGGCGGCGGTCCGAATTATCCCAACATGTAGGCGTTAAAGCATTCATGCTTGGATTCCACCCCGTCCGGCACAATTTTAATGAATGCCGACTCGCACGGGCGACTGTCGAACACGCCCGATTTCGTCTAAAATAGGCGCCTTCTCGGAGAACAGTATGTTATTGCGCGCAAATTTTTTTAGAAAGAGCCTGTTGGCCGCGTTCTGCGTCTCGGCTGTCGCCCTAACCGAACCGGTACAGGCTACATCGGAGTTCGGCAGCTACCTTGCCGGACGCCACGCCCAGGCCCTGAAGGACGCGGATAAGGCATCCGCCTTCATGCTCCGCGTTCTCGAAGAAAATCCCGAAGATCAGAAGCTCTTGCGGCGGACTTTTCTGTTGTCGCTCGCCGCCGGCAAATTCGCGCCGGCAATTGAGCTCGCGCTCCGGGTCGAGAAAGGCGGCGGCCGAATGGCGACGGCAGCGCTTTTGCTCGGGGTCGACTCGGCTGGCAGGGGCGATTTCGAAGATGCGCGAAAGCGATTCGATGCTTTGCCGCGCCGCGGTCTCACGGCCTACGCCGCGCCACTCGCCGCGGCATGGGCCAGTGTCGGTGCGGATGACCCGGATGGGGCATTGAAAAAACTTGAAGAGCTCGACAAAAAGAGCGGCTTCTCCGCGATGCGCGATCTGCACACCGGTCTGATCAACGACCTCGCGGGCCGGACGAGTGAGGCCGAGAAAAGTTATCGCGCGGTCACCGACGAGCTTCACAAGGCACCTGTCAGAGTTGTCCGCGCTGCGGGGTCGCTGCTGGAACGGACCGGCCGAAGCGACGAGGCGCGGAAGCTTTACCAGGACTTCCTCTCCGGGCACCCGGCGAACGTCGCGATCGGCGGTACGTTGAAGCGCCTCGAGGCGGGCCAGCCGGCACAGCCGCTGGTCGCGGGCGCGGTTAGCGGCATAGCGGAAAGCCTGTTCAATATCGCGTCTGCCCTGCCGCGTGACCGCTCGGCCGACATGGCGATGATCTATGCCCGCATCGCGTTATATCTGAGACCGGATTTCGAACTCGCCCGTCTGCTGCTCGGCGATTTGTTCGACAATCAGCGGCGTTATGTACAAGCGAACGCAATCTATCGGGATGTCGACCCGTCGTCGTCCTACAGCTGGTCCGCACGGCTTAGAATTGCCGACAACTTGACCGATATGGAGAAGACGGATGGCGCCGTCGAGATGTTGCGCGCAATGGCCGGGGAGCGACCGGAACGTACGGATGCCTTGATCAAGTTGGGCGGCATCCTGCACAGTAAGGAGCGTTACCAAGAAGCGGTCATGGCCTACGACGCGGCCAGCGAGCGGTTGGGCGAGATTCGATCGGGGCATTGGCTCTTCTTCTATAACCGCGGTATCGCGCTGGAACGTTCGAAGATATGGGAGCGCGCCGAGAAAGATTTTCTGAAGGCGCTTGAGCTGCGCCCGGAACAGCCCTACGTCCTGAACTACCTCGGCTATTCTTGGGTCGAGAAAGGCATGAATATCGAGCGCGCAAAGAAAATGATCGAGCGCGCTGTCGATCAACGGCAGGACGACGGCTATATCGTCGACAGCCTCGGCTGGGTGCTGTACCGGCTCGGCGATTACGTGGGATCGGTCAAACATCTTGAACGCGCGATTCGGTTGAAGCCGAGCGATCCGGTGATCAACGACCATCTCGGCGATGCCTATTGGCGGGTTGGCCGCAGGCTGGAAGCCCGTTTCCAGTGGCGCCGCGCGCTTGGCCTCGAGCCATCCGAAAAACTCATCCTGGACATTGAGGCCAAGTTGGAAAGCGGTCTAAAGGACACCAAGACAAGCGGATCGGGCGGATGAACGAATCGCAGCCATCTATCGCGACGGTCCGTGCTCCGGCCAAAATCAACCTGTATTTCAACATCACGGGGCGCCGGGCGGACGGCTTTCATCTGGTGGACAGCCTGGTCGGGTTCACGACACTCAGCGACGTTCTAACCATTCGCGCGGACGAACCCCTGGACATCGTCTCCGACGGACCGTTCGCGGAGAGCATGCCGCCGCCATATCGGAATTTGGTCTATCAAGCCGCGCAGCTGTTGGCGGACACCGCCGGCGTGCAGGCTCGCGCGCACATCACGATCACCAAGAATCTTCCCGTCGCCGCGGGCATTGGCGGCGGCTCGACAGACGCCGCGGCGGCGATGAAGGCGCTGGCGGCTTTGTGGGGAATCGCTGAAGGCAGTGTCGATATTTATAGGCTCGGCTTGACCCTGGGTTCCGACGTTCCGGCCTGCCTGCTGGCGCAAACGACCTACGCCGGCGGAATCGGCGAAGAACTGGAGAGGGCGCCGAAACTTCCGAAGGCAGGCGTGCTGCTCGTAAATCCCGGCGTCGCGTTGGTCACGGCATCCGTCTTCCAGGCCCGGCGCGGCGGTTTCAACCCGCCTGACCGCTTCAAGAAAGCACCGAAAAACGCCGCGGCGCTGGCAGTGGTGCTCGGCAAACGCGACAACGACTTGACCGACGCCGCCATTCGCCTTTGCTCGGTTATCCGAAACGTGCTCGCGGCCCTGGAGGCTGCGCCAGGTTGTCATCTGGCGCGGATGACGGGAAGCGGTGCGACCTGTTTCGGTATCTTCGACGATCTCGCGGCGGCCGAAGCCGCCGCACCTGCCGTCACGCAAGAAGGCTGGTGGGTCGCGCCGACGGAAATCGACACCGGAGCCGTTTAGATCAATCGTTGTCCGCTACGCGAGGGTCGAGCCCCGTGACGACGGGACTGGATTGCGATGTCTGAGGCTGCGGCACAAAGGCCGACTGATCTTCTTCCGGCACCGACGCTCGTCTGGACATACGGTATAACGTAAACGAAGCCATCGTGGCGTAAACAGCGGCGGCATAAAAATACAAGCCGCCCGGCCCGACCGATTTCATGGCTAGTGAGGCCAAAAACGGACTGACGCTGGCGCCGATACCGAAGGCGAGAAGCAGACCGGCCATGAAAGCGACCATCTGCTGGGGGCTCGAATGGTCGCTGGCATGCGCCATGGCAATCGGATAGGTCACGGCGCTGAGGCCACCGATCGTAAACGCGAGAGCGTAAAGCAGCCAGACCCCGGCCGACGCGCCGGTAACGGCGATGACGATGCTAACGGCGCCCGCCACAGCCGCCACACTGGCGAGCACGCCGCGCCGGTCGAACCGATCCGACAGCCGGCCAATGGGAATTTGCAACGCCAGGCTGCCGAACATGAAGATCATCATGAAGGCGGAAACCTGAGCGACATCCAGTCCCACCGCCAAGGCGAAAACGGGGCTCATTCCGACGATGGCGGAATTCGCCAACCCGGTTGCGGTCGCGCCAAAAACGCCAACGGGAGACGCGCGGTAGAGTTCCCGAATTGACATCCGCTCGCTGCCGAATTCCTTCGGCGCCTCGTGCCTTGCCAGCGCAATCGGCACGAGGCAGACGGCGAACAAGATGCCCAGCAACATAAACAGGCGGTCGCCAGCCGGATCGGCCAGCTGAAGCAGTAGTTGTCCCAGCGCGAAGCAGCCCTTGTTGATCACCATGTAGACCGAGAATACGCGGCCCTTGTTCGCCGGAGAGGCTGAGCCGGCGAGCCAACTTTCGGCAACCATGAACACCATGGCCGAACTGAACCCAAAGCAAAGCCGAATGGGAATCCAGGTATAGGGGACCACGTGCAACGGCAGAAGCAGCGCGCAGATGGACATCAACGCCGCGAAGGCGGTCAGGCAGCGGATGGCGCCGACCCTTGAGACCACACGCTGCCCGTAAAGGCAGCCGAGCACGAACCCGACCATATTGCATGACACCACGATGCCGATCACCGTCGGGTCGAAATCCTCCAACGACATGCGAAGCGCCGTGAGCGTGCCGAACAGACCGTTGCCGACCAGCAGCGTGCTCATACCCAGCAGTAGTGCGCTGAGCGCGTAGATTTCCCTGACCATTGCGGTCCCACCCCTCGCGGCTTCAAAACGGTACGCACGCCCCTACCGCGCCGGATTATTCCTCAGTTGGATTCCGCAACCAATAGGGAAATACCGTTTGCGCCAAATACCGCGCGCCGGCGAGCCGGATTGCCGCCGTTCCGGGCTTGCGACGACCCAAGGATGCGCATACATTCCCGGCCGAACAATCAATATTGGGGCGTAGCCAAGTGGCCTAAGGCACCGGTTTTTGATACCGGCATTCGGAGGTTCGAATCCTCCCGCCCCAGCCAGTATCCGGACGTTGAAGAAGTAAGCGGATAGGACCGTCGGGCGGACCCGATTTGCGTCAGTTTAGGTCCGCCTTTGTACGGCGTTTGTGGTAGACTTTGTGCAGACGCTTGGCAAAGGCGCGACCAGAATATGCAGGGAATGCGACATGGACGATAGATTGCATGAAATTGCCGAAGAGGCGACAAAAGGCATCAACGCGCTGCTTGAGACCCCTTTGACCGCGGAACAGGCGGTCGCCGTATCGGATATCATCGAGAAAGCGGTTATCGGCGCGCTGCTCGAAGGACAACACCGTGCCGTCGATGCGGCCCTGCATTGTCCGGAAGCCGACCAGGATATGGCGCACAAGATCGCAACCGCGATTCGGTTGAAGAATGACGCCCTTATCGTGAATCTATCGAGCCTTCGGTAACGCTCGCCGTTTGACCGTCAAAATATCGACCATCGATTCAGCGGTAAACTTCAGCTACCTCCAAATGATGCCCATTAACCGGCTCATATCGCTCGCCCTAGCCGCAATCCTTTTGCTGGCTGCCGGTTTGGCAAGCGCGAACAATGTCCGGATCGAGGAAAATGTGGATGGCGTGCGTTTCATCGCCCTGCCCAAGGATCCGAAGAAATCGTACGACACGCGGTTGCTGAATGGCGCCGAAGGATTGAAAAAGCTGAAGGCGGCGCTCAAGCGCTTGACGTCGAAGTCGCCTTTCAGCAAGAAAAAGCTCGACATCCTCAAAGCAAGTGGAACGGTAACGCTCGTCTATCTGCAGGGCGATGCGCCAAAGAGCGCGGCCACGGGTGAAAACATCGCGGTCTTTTTGCCCAAATTCCTCCCCAGTCCATTGCCGCGCGCGCGTTCTTTCCAGGTGATCGTTGGGCGGCACGGGGTCAAATGGCCGGCCAATGAACTGGCGGCCGTGCTGGCGCACGAGCTGGTCGGGCACGGCATGCAGCATAAGCGCAAACGCATGAAGAAGATGCGGCCGATCGATCTCGAATGCGAAGCCTACCTGTATGAAGAGTTGGCCAACCAGGACCTCGGCCTGAACAAGCGCAGCGCGGAGATGGTGCGATTCCGCAAAGGCCTCGAAACGCACTGGTGCGCCGACTTCAAGCGTTATATGCGCGCCAAGCGGAAAAAAGAGCTGAAGTTATGGGACACGTTGAATCTGACCTGGGCCCCTTGGCTCCCTCACTCATAAGGAGAGTCCTGGTTCTGCATA
>CAYLTU010000085.1:9586-20621 GCA_964386465.1 uncultured Rhodospirillaceae bacterium | reverse complement strand
AAACTGTTACCCATGTCGCCGGTACAAACTGTTACCCATCTTCCCGGTCGGGCCGAGGAGGGGGTGGACGACGTGGGCGTTGCAACAGTTGCGCCCAAAACCCCGCTTGCCGCCGGCAAACGCCCAGCGTTATACAGGATCGAACCGATTGGAGGCTGCACCATGACCGATGCCCCCTTGCCCGGCCCGGCAAGCCATTCCTATTTCTCGCAGCGGCTGCGGCTGCACTATGTCGACTGGGGCAATCCGGACGCACCGCCGCTGCTGCTGGTGCATGGCGGGCGCGATCATTGCCGCAACTGGGACTGGGTCGCCGAGGCGCTGCGCGACGACTACCACATCGTGGCGCCCGACCTGCGCGGCCACGGCGACTCGCAATGGATGATCGGCGGCACCTACGCGATCTCCGAATATGTCTACGATATCGCGCAACTGCTGCATCAGCAGCACCTGACACCGGTCACCATCATCGGTCATTCGCTGGGCGGCGCGATCAGCCTGCGCTACAGCGGGACTTATCCGGAAAGCGTGCTCAAGCTGGTCGCCATCGAGGGTCTCGGCTGGCCGCCGGACATGATCGCCAAACGCGCCGACCGCTCGACCCAGCAGCGCGTCACCGAATGGGTCGACTATCTGCGCAAGCTTTCCGGCCGCGTGCCGCGCAAATATCCCAATATCGAGGAGGCCTTCCAGCGCATGCAGCAGGAGAACCCGCATTTGACGCCGGAACAGGCCCGCCACCTGACCATACATGGCGCCAACCAGAACGAGGACGGGACCTACAGCTGGAAGTTCGACAACTACACCCGCGCCAACCCACCCTTCGGCATGGGCCCGGACGAGGGCGCGGAGCTGTGGTCGAACATCGCCTGCCCGACCCTATTGGTGCGTGGCCTCGACAGCTGGGCCAGCGACCCGGAGGAGGACGGCCGCGCCAAGCACTTCCGGAACGCAAGCTGCGCCAACTTCGCCGATGCGGGGCACTGGGTGCACCACGATCAGCTAGACGGGTTCCTTAAGACGGTGAAGGAATTTTTGGCGGCGTGAGGGTCGTGGGTAGGTATTGGGCAGTTTCAGGCCAAATCTGCACCAATTTAAGTGATTGAGCGGACACGACGGGATTGTCCGGCCGGGCTTATGAAACGAGGTCGCGTGGCAGCGAGTCCATCATCGACGCATTTGGGCAAAATTCTCGATAGGCCTCAAACGGTTCCGGTGCTTCGCACCAATTCCGGCACGCGGCGACATTCTCGCAACCGGCACAGCGTCGCGTCATTATCGCGACCTTTCTTTCGAAACCATACCGGTCAAGGCGCGGTGGATCGAGTTCGAGCCGGTCCATCATCGACCAGATCAGCAGTGCTTGTGCGGAAGCGTCCGCGCCTTTCGCCTCGGTTCCCGCGGCGGCGTCCGGCGTTTTGCCCGATTGCAACTTACCAAGTTCAAGCATAGCGCCGAAAGTCAAGTCACCGCGCAGCACGTTGAACAACCAAGGCAACATCGACAGCCATGAATCGTACACAACCGCGTCCCAGGCCGTACGAGGCGTGGCGCGGGTGGACAGCGTCTTTTGCATGTCATTATCGACGCCCGTTCGAAATTCCCACCCGGCAACCGCACGGCCGGTTCCAATGCGTCTGATACGCTTCAAAAGCACCGGCCTTCCGGACGCGCACCAAATTATCAAGGCGGCAACCAGCATGATTGGTGCGACGTAAACCAGACAAAGCGCCGCCAGAATTCGGCTACCCGCTGATTTGGCGGTCTTATGCATGGTTTAGATTGAGCAGCGCCGGCATCAATCCCTCCCCGAGCAAAACCGTCCCCACAATGTCGCAACGGATTCAAGCGTAACTTCTCGGAGCACGGTGTGCTTACGACGAATAGCTTCGGAAAATTTTAGCTGAATAGGCGACCGCTAAAACTGACATATGTCAGTCGCCGTGGAACGGCGGTCGGACGCGATCAGTTTATCCCTCCTGCCCCGACGTCCTCCTGATCCGCGATATTGTAGTTCGCGTCGTACCACCAATCGATGTAGTCGCCGCAGGTGATCGGCGGATAGCGGGGCGGGTTGCCGTCGCCACAGCAGCTGGGCAGGCAAGATATCAGTGTGTCCATGTGGGGACCGAGAAAATAAGGGATGGCGTAGCGGTGACCCTCAAGCGGCGGCAGCGCACGGTGCGCCGTCGACCGGAACCGCCCGTTGGTCCAGCGATGCAGCATGTCGCCCGTATTCACGACGAAGGACCCCGGGACATAGGGCACGTCCCACCATGCCCGAAGCGAGCTGGACCTGAAGTCCGGGCACGTCCGATTGCGCCAGGAAGGTCATGAAATTGGCGTCCGTATGGGGTGCGATGCCGTACTGGTCCGGCCGCCGCCGCACCGCGGGGTAATGGCTCAAGCGGAACGAGAACTGGCTCTCGGCGAAGGCGGCGTCGAAGGTATCAGCCGGCATGTCCAGGGCCAGCGCGACAGCGGAGAGCATACGGCGGCCCAGCGCATCGACCGCGTCGGTATAGGCCAGAACCGTCTCGCGGAAGCCGGGCAGGTCCGCCGGCCATCCGTTCGGGCCGGCGAAGCGCCGTCCGGCGCGCGCCAGCGGATCGTCCGCCGGACGTTCGCGCTTGATGAAGAACGCCTCGTTCATATCGGGCAGGGCGTCCTCGCTGACCCGCGACGTGCGGACGTTGTAACGCGCCATCGCCATGTAGCCGTTGTTGCGCGCGTTCATCCGCACCGCCAGCTTGGCCTCCAGGCTCTGGTCGTGGAACCGCTTCGCTTCGGTGAAGGTTGCGTCGATCAGCTCTTGCGGCACCCCATGGTTGGTGATGACGAGGAAGCCGGTCTCCTCCAGCGCGACGCGCAGCGCCGGCGCAACCGCCCTGGCGCCCGGCAAGTCACCCTCGGCCAGCGGCGCCAGATCGATCAAGGGGATGGGGTGGGCTAATTGCGAGTTCATGGTTTTGCCTTTTCATCCGTTCGGTCAGGCAAACGGTGCAGCGGCGTCGAAAAGAGGCCTTCGATATTGACCGCCGGCGCGCGGACGAGTTCGTTCAACAGGGCGCAGATCGCGACGTGCGACGATTCCTGCATGCCGTCCGAACGGGGCACTGGCCGGCAGGTAAACCCGTCCAGTGCGCCGGCGTCGATGCACCGGTGCAGCATCCGCGATTCCGTTTCCGGATCGTGCATGATCTCGGGCCGGTCGAGAAGCGCGGCCAGGCTGGCGGCGATCCCGCTGGCGCCCCAGTTCGATACCGTGGCGGTCACGAGCAAATCGACGATGGTGACATTCGTGGCGTTCTCGCCGAAGGGGAGGATGCGCCGCGGCGTATCGGCGATCGCCCCGAATCCGATCTCATTGCCGCGATCTCCGATTCCGATAGTGAGGACCTTGCGGCGCTCCGCTTCCTCGAACAGGCGGGCGGCCTTGGCGACGCAATCGGAATTGTCCGATCCGTCGACCATGCTGTAACGGCCCTCGTGATTGGGACCGTTCTTCTCGATCGCGACCAGGGCTTTCGGATCATAGGTCTCGAAGAGCCGCTTGCTTTCCGCCAGTGCCTCGTCGTCATCGATGGGAAACGGGACGATAACGCAATGAAGGAACCGCGGATGCGGCGGGCGCGGCGCGCTTTCCATATCCGCCTCGGTCAGGACGCTGATGCCGGCGGCCCGGCAGGCGGCGATGGTACAGTCGAGCATGCGCTCTTCCGTCAGGACGATCATCCGGGCGTTGAACGCGAGGCCCAGGGCCCGCCCCAAGGTCGCAGCACCAATCGGCCCGTCGGTTTCGCCGTAGGGAAACGTGCCCGGCATGATCCATCCGGAAGTGACGAAAAAAGTCCCGCCATCCTGCAACCGGTCGCGCAACAGCTGTGCCGCGAGCAGCGTAAGCGGCCGGTCATGCAGCGCCCGGGCGGCCCGGTAGAGCTCCGCGATGACCCCGTAACCGCTGATGTCGAGATTGATCAGTTGATCGATATTATGGGCGATCAGGTCGACGAGGGAACGTTCCGCAGGCTCGCTCATTTTCGCCTCTGTCTTGTTTCGTGCGCTCGGCGTTTCAGCGACAGTATCGGATATTGAGGCGAATGTCCGGTTCCCGCCGGTGGACGCGCTGGACCGAGCCGTTCTAGGCTACGCACTTCTCCGCAACCCCACGAGAAAGCCTGCACCATGTACACCGTCTTCCCGACCGGCACGACCATCTACAAGCCCGAGAAATGCTTCAACGGCTACACGCTTTACCCGTCCATGAAGCCGGGAGAGGGCGCGGTCCTGATCGACATGAACGGCAACCCGGTCCGTACCTGGCCGAAATTTGACACCTTCATGGTCGACCTGCTGCCCGGCGGCACGATCCTGGGCGGGCAGACGGGCCGCGTCTCCAAGGTCTACGACCATACCTGGGGCGCCGACGACGTGGTGCAGGAGGCCTGGGACGGCAGTGTCGAATGGCGCTTCAACAAGGCGGACGAGATCGATCTCGGCGACGGACCGGCCTGGTCGGCGCGGCAGAACCACGATCTGGTGCGCGAGGGCTGCCCGGTCGGCTATTACGTGCCGGGCATGACGCCCATGGCCGAGGGCGGCAGTACTCTGATGCTGAGCTATCGCAGCGGCCATTACCCCGACGTCACGCGCGACTACCTGCCGCGCGCCACGCGGATGATCGAGGTGAGTTGGGACGGCGAGATCACCTGGGACTGGATGCCGGCGGAACAGTTCGAGCAGTTCGGCCATAGCGAGGCTGCCAAGAACGCCATCATGCGCCGCTGCCGCGCCCAGCACGGCGTGTTCCAGAACACCATCTCCTATGTCGGGCCGAACAAATGGTTCGACGCCGGCGACAAGCGGTTCGACCCGGAGAACATCATCACCGACGACCGCGGCACCATGCTCTACATCATCTCCAAGAAAACCAAGGAGATCGTCTGGAAGGTCGGGCCGGACTATTCGATGGACCCGGCGCTGAAGAAGCTCGGCACCATCATCGGTCCGCACCACACGCACATGATCCCCAAGGGCCTGCCGGGCGAGGGCAACGTACTGGTCTTCGACAATGGCGGCGCGGGTGGTTTCGGCGACCCCAATCCCGGTTCGCCGGACGGCACCTGGAACGCGCTGCGCGACTGCTCACGGGTGCTGGAAATCAACCCGGTGACGCTGGAGCTAGTCTGGGAATGCACCGCTCTGACCCAGGGATATCCCTGCGGCGGCGAGGATATGAGCCGCTTCTACAGCCGCTACAAGAGCGCGGCGCAACGCCTGCCGAACGGCAACACGCTGATTACCGAGAGCCATTGCGGGCGGCTGTTCGAGGTCACCGCAGACGGCGAGATCGTCTGGGAATTCGTCAACCCGCACAATCTGGCCGAACGCGACGGGCTGTTCTTCAGCGACATCTTCCGCGGCTACCGCTACCCCTACGACTGGGTCCCGCAACTCGACCAGCCACGCGAGCGCGCGGTGGTGCCGCCGGCCCATGGGGAGTTTCGGATTCCGCCGGTATCGGACTAGGCGGCAGAAACGAAGGAGACGACTGGATGAGTGGAAAAATCGGTTTCGTCGGCTGTGCGCTGCGCAGTCCCGCAACGCAGGACGGGCCGCAGGGCGGCGGTTCGGCGCCGCACGCGCATCGCCGCGAGGTCGTCGTCAACGGTACGCGCGTCCGGACAGTGGACATCCACGCCCATTGCGCGGTCCCCGACGCGATGGCGGTGATCGGACACCCGCTGGAAAACCCCGGACTGTTGATGGACGACACCGCGACCCGCATCGCGGCGATGGACGCCCAGGGGCTCGACGTCTCGGCGCTGAGCATCAATCCCTACTGGTACCATGCCGAACGCGACGCGGCGGCGGAACTGATCCGGATCCAGAACGAGGCGCTCGTGGATATCTGCGCCGCCACGCCGGACCGTTTCGTCGCCTTCGCCACCGCGGCCCTGCAGCACCCGGACCTGGCGGTCGAACAGGTCGAATATGCGGTCAAGACCCTTGGCCTGCGCGGCGTGAGCGTCGGCGGCGGCGTCGACGGGCTGGAGCTCGCCGACCCGAAATTCCTTCCGTTCTGGGCCAAGTGCGAGGAACTGGACCTGCTGGTGTTCCTGCACCCGACCGGCACCAAGGCGTTGGAGCCGAGCGGGCGGCTCGACGGCAGCGGGCTGCTGACCAACACGATCGGCAATCCGTTGGAGACGACCATTGCGCTGTCGCACCTCATCTTCGAGGGCACGCTGGATCGCTTCCCCGGTCTCAAGATCTGCGCCGCGCATGGCGGCGGCTATCTGGGCTCCTACGCAAACCGCTCCGACGCGGTCTGCCGCACCTTCCCCGACAAGGTCGGCCCGCTGCCGAAGAAACAACCGACCGCCTACCTGAAGGACGGACAGCTCTTCTTCGACACGATCGTGTTTACGCCCGAAGCGCTGCGCCACCTGATCGCGGAGACCGGACCCGGCCAGATCATGGTCGGCACCGACTACCCGTTTCCGTGGACCAGCACCGAAGTAGATCTCGTCCTGAACACGCCGGACTTGAGCGACAACGACCGCATCGCCATCCTCGGCGGCACCGCGGCGAAACTGCTCGGCTTAGACGGGTGAGAAACCGATCTAGCGCGCGTTCACCTTCTTGAGTAGCGCGATCAAGCCGTCGATGCCGCCGGCCGAGATGATGCCCTTCACTTCCGCGCGTTTCGCAACGAGCAGGCTGACGCCGTCTATCGCGACGTCGTAAATCCTCTGCCGGTCGCCGTCCCGCACGACCTTGAATGCGAGTTTGACCGAATCACGATCATCCGCGCCGCTAATAACGGCGGTGACCTCGCTGCCCCCGCGTCCGAATTGCCGTTCGCCTTTGACGACGAACCGCTCGCCGGAATAGTCAGCGAACCGCGCGGCATAGAGCCGCGTCATATGCCGCGCGAACAGTTCGCGATATTCGATAAATTTTTCCCGCGGCATGCCGCGTTGATGCCGACCGATGGCAAAGGCACTGATCCGGTCCCAATCGAAAGCATTTTTGAAGCGCGCGCTGTACTGTTCGATGCGTTCGCCTTCGGACAGGTTGGGATTTTCCAGGATGTCCACGACGGATTTTCCGAGCGATGCGATAAATGCCGTCGAATTACCGTCTACCACGGCAGCGTGCGCCGGCACTGCCGCACTCACCCAGGTCGCCGCCAGAAAGGCGATTGCGAAGAAAAAGCGTTTCATCAGAAGTATCTCGAAGGTTGGTGGAGGGGCCGTTTCCCGGAGGCGCTGCGGCGGTGGATATTCGGTATCCGGGATCGAGCGTATCCACCACCAAGCGTTCCGTCGGATCTGTCTACCGCCCGACGATTAACCTTTTGTTAAGAATTGCCGCAATTTTACTAAAGTTCGAGACAACTCTTCCCGGACCGGCCCTATCGCGTTCCGATCAACCGTCTCGAAACTTTCCGGCCGAACAGGCGTTCGGCGTTGCGGTAGGCGAAATTTTCGGCAAGGGCGCGCGGAAAGCGGCTGAGCCATTTCCGGTTCGCCGTGATCAGTTCCGCGTAACTGTCCCACTGGCCGTTGACCCAGGTATCGGTACCTACCATGAAACGGTCCGGAAAGCGTTCGAGGACCCGGCGCCAGGCCGGATCTATACTGCCGTCCGAGGCGAGGATATCCCATTCGCGGTAGGAGGTGTCCGCGTAGAGCGTCCCGTAGCGCGCCATCATAGCCTCGACCGTCTGCGCGGGCTCGGACATGCCCGCATGAGCCCAGATGATCTTGAGCGACGGCTCCAGCGAAAACAGCAGGTCGACCGGTTCCTTCCCCGAATGGACATGGATGTAGATGTTCTTCGATTTTGCCAGCGTCGCGATTTTTCGCAATAGGGGCTCGTCGTCGGGATCGACGCCGTGCAGATGAAACTCGCCGATACCTTCGTGCGGATAGGCGTCGAGCCGCTTGACCAGGTATTCGAACATGCCCGAGGCCTTGGTCCAGTTCGACGACCCGGCGTCGCCGTGATAAGGACGCAGTTCCGGCACGATGCGGCTCGGCGCGTATTTCCAAAGCTTGATCGTGCCTTCGTCCGGTGTCGACGACACCAGCGCCATCGCGACCCCGGTTTTGTCCATCAGCTCGATCACGGTCCCCGGGGGATAGGGGCCCCATGCCGGTTCCTTGTAGTGGATGTGGGCATCGAAAATGGGGAGCGTTTCGGCGCCCTTGCCGATGTGCTTCGCCGGTCCGTCGGCTAAACCGGGAGGAGCCGAACTTGCCGAAAGAACGAATGCCGTCGCTGCGGACAGCAGGACGCGCCGCATGATATTCGGCTCAATTGACATTGTACTTGGCGGCTTCGTCGCGTGCAGCCGCGGCGGCGGCGGCGTCTCCTGTCTTTTCCAGTACATCCGCGTATTTCAGCCAGCTTCCGCGGCCGTGCGGTTTGCCTTCGACCCGGGCCGCCAGGAGCGCCCGCGCCAGTTCCGTCTCGCCGCCGCGCAATGCTGATTCGATCAGCGCCTGGGTGTAGATGTCTCGCTGAGCATGGCTGGCGCCGCCGCGGATGAAGTCGTCGCGCCGATCGGAGAGGATCCGACGCGCCGTATCATACTCCTTGCGGCCGAAAGCCAGAATTGCCTCGCACACGGGCAGCGTGACCGTCTGAATATTCTCCGACGTGTAACCGTCTTGGCTCGCCGCATGCTCGCGCAGTGCTGCCAACAGATCCTGCGCCGCCTGCTCACGGCCGGCCATGGCCAGGGCCATCATGTCGTGCGTCGTCGTGAAGCCGAGTCCATGATCGCCGATGCGGGTCTCGCAAGTGTCCGCCAGCTTGGACCAGCGATCGCCGACATCGACGCCGAGGAAGTCGAGACGCCACAGCATGGCCGCGGCGTTCTGGATCTCGATATAGAAGTCGGAGCCTTCGGTTCGGATCGCCAGATCGTAGAGCTTGAAGACGCGCTCGAACTCGCCGCGTTCCAGATGATAAAGCGCCAGATGCCACCACAGATGGCTCTTGAACGGGTTGCGATCGGCCCAGTCCGGCCCGGATTCGGTCAGCCAGTCGATCCCGTCCTGCAGCCGGCCTTGCATCTCCAGCACATGGGCGACGGCATGAACCGCCCAAACATCGTCGCGGTTGAGTTCGACCGCCTGCTTGCCGTTCGCCTCGGCCCGTTCGTAGTCGCCGGACTCCTCGAGGCCGAAGGAATACATGCCGAGCACGAAACCGTAACCGGGTAGCGCTTCGTCCCAGAACCGGACCACGCGGGCGACCGCGTCGCGCATCTCCAAACTGCGTCCGCTCCAGAACAACGCATGGGTCAGATGCCGCAACGCCAGCAGGTCGGTCGGATGGCGCACCAGAATATCCTCCCAGATGTCGCACGCCTTGCGGCGTTCCCCTTCGGACATGGCCCGCAATGCGGCGATATTCGCTTTTTCGCGCCAAGTCGCGTGCTGCGAGGCGGCCTCCGCCGCCGCGACGCATTCCGCCACCGCCGGCCGCATGCGGGTCGATTGAAAGCCGCTCAGCAGCAGCCCCTTCAGACAATGCCCCATGGCGAACTCGGGGTCCGCGTCCAGGACCTGCTGCATATGTTCCGGTGCATCGGCGCGGTTTTCCAGCGAACGCCGTACCGTCGTGTTGAAGGCGGCCGCCGCGGCGTCGCTATCGGTCGTCAACTCCAAACCCCGCTCATCGAGCACCAAGACACATCCTCCGAAATTTAGATCACGCCGATTGAACCGGTGTGCCGGACGCCTGTCAAACCTATCGTTTCTCTTTCAAATTCAGAGCGGATACGCCTATTCTCGACGCGAAAGGAATGCTCATGCGAAGCCTCGTTATAGTGACACTACTTACCGCTCTGTCTTTCTCCGCCGCCATGGCGCAGGACAAACCGCGATACGGCGCGTGGCGGACAGAACCGGACAATTTGCAGACCATGACCGACGAGTTGAACCGCCTGGTGGATGAGGCGGCGCGCGCGCGCGCCGCGGACCCGCGTTTCCTGGACGATTTGCGGGCGCTCGCCAACCGATACAGCAACCCCTGGCCTGAATTGCTGGTGCAGGAGGATTTTGGCGACCGCGATTACACCGCGAACCCCACCTGGACAATTGCGTCCGGCCAGTTCGATATGGATTGGCAAGGCGGCATGTTCAGCAAGGTCGTGGCACCGAAAGCCCCGCCGCCCCGACCGGCGCAGAAGGAGCCCGAGCGCAAGGTCCGCGGCGAGGATATCGCGCTGCGTCTGCTCGGCCAGATTCTGAACAAGAACCAAGGCGGTTCGCAGAGTGCGCCTCAGCCGGCCCGCCAACCTGCCGCGCCACCGCCGGTAACGCCGGCGGAGGCCTATATCGAGCAACCGATTTCAAATGCATTTTCACTGGATGCAAAGCTCGCCATGGAATCGACGGCCGGACCGATGACGCTGGCGGTTTATCAGGGCCCGCAGCGGCACACCGGTTATTTCCTGAACTACGACCCGATAGAGGGCTTGCAACTGCAACGACGCGGCGCCAGCGGCGCGATAACAATCGCCTCCGGGACCGCCACCCTGGCCGACGGTGCCGATCACGCGGTCAAATGGACCCGCGCGCGGGACGGCGAGATGGTGGTATCGGTGGACGGCACCGAAGCGATACGGGTCGCGGACGCGGCCTTCCGCGACACCTGGTCCGGATTGACCGTGATCAATGGCGGCGGCGCGATGACGCTCCGCACGCTCAGCGTCTTCGGAACCCGTTAAGGCCCCCGTTTAGAAGAAGCGGCTGCGCCGCAAATAGGGCAGCATACAGACTGCCGTATGCCGCATGGCACTATCGGGATGCGGCCGTTGTATATGGACCGGCAGCGGCGGCGGAAGCTTCGACTTGCGGTGCTTTTCCGCAGCGTTGCAGGCGACGATCAGCGTGCCAAACAGAACCATCGGGATGATGATCAGCATCGCGGTCGACGACACGCCGATCGCGATATTGAACAGCGTAAGGATCAGAAGCAGCGGCATCACCTGCATGATCAGCGCCAGCACCAC
>CAYLTU010000085.1:0-9486 GCA_964386465.1 uncultured Rhodospirillaceae bacterium | reverse complement strand
CCGGAGCTGCGGCGATGAACCTGCCCCTCGGCGACACCTACCATTACGGCCTGATGACGCGCTTTCCGACGCTTGAGGCGACGCGGACCATCGCCAAGAAGCTCGACGAACTGGAATTCGATAATGTCTGGGTCGGCGACCACATCGCCTTTACGACACCGATGCTCGACCCGTTCCTGCAACTCGCGCAGGTCGCCGCCTGCAGCGACCGGCTAACGGTCGGCACAGCGGTCTTCCTGCTGCCGCTGCGCCATCCGACGCCGGTCGCCAAGCAGACCGCGACGATGGACCATCTGACGGACGGCCGCTTTATCTTCGGCGTCGGCGTCGGCGGCGAGTTCAAGCGCGAATTCGAGGCTTGCGGCATCCCGCACAACGAACGCGGTGCGCGGCTTGAAGAGGGCGTCGAGGTCGTCCGCAAACTGTGGCGCGGTGAGCCGGTTTCGCATGAAGGGAGGTTTTTCTCGTTTCCCGAAACCCATATGCAGCCGGCAACTCTGCACCCAGACGGTCCACCGATCTGGTTCGGCGGCCGTTCCGACAAGGCGCTGCAGCGGATCGGCCGGATCGGTGACGGCTGGATCTCCTACGTGGTGACACCGGAGATGTACAAGGCGGGACTCGAGAAGATCGCACCCGCCTTCGAAGCCTCTGGCCGCGCCCTCGACACGTTCGGCACCGGGCATTTGCTGTTCGCGCTGATCGACAACAGCTACGAGGCCGCGCTGGACCGGGCGACCGAACTGCTCAGCGTGCGTTATGCGATGGACTTCCGCGCGCCGGCGAAAAAATACGCAGCACTTGGCCGCCCGGAAGACGTCGCGGAGGCCATCGCAAAATTCCACGAGGCCGGCGTGCGGCACGTCAATCTCGACTTCCTCGGCCCGCCGGAGCAGCGCGACGCCCAACTCGAGTGGTTCGCGCAAGAGGTCCGGCCGCTTTTGGGCAAAGGATAGCGCTAGCCCGGATATCTCACCATAGTTTACCGATTCCCGGTCTTTTCAGCCCAGTACCGAAAAACTGCTGTTCATATTGATCTCGCGGCGGCGCGAATAGAAACCGACATCGATCGCGCGGCCAATTTGCGTCAGGTCGAACTGCACAGGGTCGGCGTCGTGGTCATGGCCGCCTTCGCAAGCAAGGATCAGTTCCGCCATCATGGCGCCCGCCACCGGCGCGTTCTTGAACTGGTTTCCGCTGGTCCCGATCGCCATGTAGAAGCCGTCGAGGTTGGACCGGTCGTAGATCGGAATCCAATCGTCCGACACGTCGTAGAGATCGACCACGCCGCGCATCCGGCTCGGGATCGGCAAGGCCGGGATGCGCTGCGCCTCGCGGTGCACTTGCGTCGTCCACTGCTCCGTGAAGTCTCGGTTGTAATTATCCGGATCGACCCATTCGCGCGGGTCGCATTCCGGATCCTCACTGCCGATCAGGATATGATTGCCGGTCTCCGGCCGGCAGTAGACGCCGATATCGCTGTCGGTGATAACAAAGCCGGTCTTTTCGAAATCGAACCCTTCGGGCGAGGGCACGTGGGCGACTTCCTGGCGCAGCGCCTTGGTCTCGATGTTCATATCGTCGAGCACACCCGCCATCGCATTGATCCGCGACGAATGCGGGCCCGCCGCGTTGACCACGACCGGCGCGTCGATCTGCGTGCCGTCGGAAAGGGTGACGCCGGCGACGCGGCCGCCCGCGTGCCGGATTTCCGCCACTTCAGCGTTGAACCGGAAGGCCCCGCCCGCTGCTTCGACCGCGCATTGCACGTTGTGTGTGGCCAGTTGCGGGTCGCTGACATAACCGGCATCCGGAAAGAACACCGCACCTTCGACACCGCCGCCGGTGGGTTCCCCGAACGACGGGTCGTTCATCAGTTTGGCCGGCGCGAAACGCTTAAGATCAAAAAATGGCAACCGCTCGAGGATCTTGTCCTGGTCCCAATCCTCCCAGGGGATGCCAATGATATCGAGCCGCTCGCACATCGGCCGCTGAAAGTCGTTCGACTCGGTCCGCATGGCGACACAGCCCGTATTGTGATAGGCGGCCAGCCCGCGTTCATCCCCGACCCCGATATAGTCAGCCCAGTTCCGCCAAACGAAGACGCCTTCATAGGCCATCGCGCATCCATCGACCGTCGAATAATGCGTGCGGATAATGGCGCAGGAGCCGCTGGTCGAGCCGTAGCCCGACGCTGGCAGCTTGTCGATGTTCAGGGTTCGCTTACCGCGCTTGGCCAACTCGTAGGCGGTGCAGCACCCAATGATGCCGGCCCCGATGACAATCGCGTCATAATGGTCATTCATCGCCGCACTTCCCGAAATCTTGATCCATACTACATTTGTTAACAGCGTCGGGTATGGTATCCGCGCGCAATGTTAGCGCGTTGTATCGGGAGACGAAAAGAAAATGGAACTGATCTCGAAACCGCACAGATATCTGCTGTTTTTGCGGTTCCTGCTGGTCAATCTCGTGGCGCTCGCGCTTCTAGCGGCGGCGTGGCTGCAAGGCTGGCTCGACGGCATCTTCGTGCCGGTCACCATGGAGCTTTCGCTCACGATATTCGCCGTGTTCGTTTTCGGGCTGCTATCTTGCGGCAACCGCGTCTGGCACACCAGCATCGAGCTGAACGATATCCGTACCGGCGCCCCGCGGGACGGCTCGCGCGCGGCGAAGTACCTGCACATCGTGTATGGCGGCGGTGCGGAGAGCCGCGCGCTCGGCGCTTCCGCCCTGCGCCTCAAGCTGGGCAACAATGCTGCCGTGATCCGGCAGATCGCCAACGGGCTGGTCTTCCTCGGACTGATCGGCACGGTCATCGGATTCATCATCGCCCTGTCCGGCGTCGATCCGAATGCCGCGACGGAAATTGACAGCGTGGCGAATATGGTCGCGACCTTGATCAGCGGCATGTCCGTCGCGCTGTACACGACCTTGGTCGGCGCAGTTCTATATGTCTGGCTGACAATCAATCACCGCATCCTGACGAGCGGTTCGGTCAATCTGATTGGCGCGATCATCGAGCTGGGAGAAGCCCGTGGACGAGCTTGAAGATTTCGAAGAGGATTCCTCGGGAACGATCTTCCGCGACGTAATTATGCTCGCCCTGATCGGGTTCGTGGCGATGGTGGTCATGCTGCTTCCGCATCTGCGCAAGTCGGAAGTCGAGGCGCAGGATCACAAGGCGCCGGGCAACGTGATCGTCGAGTTACACTGGCCGTCGAACCAAGCCGTCGATGTCGACCTCTGGGTCATGGGACCGGATTCCACGCCTGTCGGGTTCTGGAACCTCGGCAATCGCGTCTTCAACCTGCTGCGCGATGATCTGGGAATCGAAGGCGATGCGACAAACGAAAACTACGAGGTCGCATACAGCCGCGGCATCCCGGCCGGCGAATACATCGTGAACGTGCATATGTATGGACCGGTGCCGCCCGGCATGACGGTGCCGGCGACCATCGTCGTCAGCGTCCGCAGGGAACTGGAGCAGACCAAGCAGATCCTCAAAACGGAGGTCAAACTCAAACGCAGGCACCAGGAAGAAACCGCCTTCCGTTTCCGCCTGACCGGCAAAGGCGACCTGGTCGAGGACAGCGTCACGACGCTGCGCCGCCGCCTCATCACGGAGCCGATGTGATGGAATTCCTGATCTATTTTTTCGCCGCGACGATCGCCCTATTCGCGCTGCTGACGACTATCGCGATCTGGTCGCCGCGCAAGACGTTGATACGGGTCGTCGCCCTGGTCACCGCCGCGGTTCTGATGCCGCTCGGTTACATCGAACTGACCGAGCTGCTGAGCCGGCCGAAACCGATCGATTTCGAATGGTTCGAACGCGAAGCGTTGAGCGCTGTCGTCCTGGGCGTCAGCTTCGAGGAGGGTGAGGCGATCTATCTGTGGCTGCAGCTCGAAACCTCTCCGGAACCGCGCTACTACATCCTGCCCTGGCGGCAGGAGCTGGCGGAGCGGCTCGAGCAGGCGGTCGACGATGCAACGTCGCGCGGCTCGACGGTGACCATCGCCACGCCCTTCTCGCCCAAATCGCTCGAAGAGCTCGGCAATCTCAACATCGAGATCATCCCGCCGCCGGTTCCCCCGACCAAGATGCCGCCCTTCGAAAAACCGCAAGTCCCCGATCCGCGGCAGCGTAACATCTAGTGGACACAATCTAACATATGGTACCCCTACGACGGCTTCCCGAGCCCAGCGGTTAGGCGCGCGATGCGCCGTGATGCGGGGCCATCACAAGTGTCGCGCAACGCGGCCGCTGGGCTCGGGAAGCCGCCCTTTGGGTCCCGTATCCCGGATTCTCGGTGCGTCGAAGCCCCTTGCCGATGCTTCGGCATCGCCTGTGGATCTTCTCCTGCCGAGAAGCCGGGATACGGGATCGTAGGGGTGCCATATGTTAGATTGTGTCCACTAGGACAGCCACGCCTATGAAGCTGTTTGGCCGTTACGCCTCACCCTTCGTTCGGCGCGTCGCCGTTACGTTGCGCCAGTACGGCATACCCTACGGCCATGTCGCCGTGATGCCATTCGGCGATGCGAAAAATACGCTGCGAGAGAAAAACCCGATCGCCCGCGTCCCGGTGCTCGAACTGGATGATGGCGAATGCCTGGTCGATAGTGCGGTAATCTTGGATCACCTCGACTCGATCGGCGCGCCGAAACGAGCATTGGTACCGCCAAGCGGCGCCGCGCGCCGGCACGTCCTCACCTGCCTCGCTATCGAAACCGGAGTCATGGACAAGCTCGTCGCAGTCCTCTACGAGCGGCATTTCCGGCCGAAGGAGAAATGGCACCAGCCTTGGATCGACGCCTGCGAGGCTCAGGTTCGAGATGGCTTCAGCTGGCTCGAAAACCGTTTCGAGGGACACTGGTTGTGCGGCAATCACATGACCCAGGCCGATCTGTCGCTCGCCGTGTTCTGGTCCTTCGGACGCGCGAAAAGACCTGGCTTTTTCGCGCACCTCGATTGCCCCAACATTGCCGAGCTGACCGACCGGCTGGAGGCGACTGAACCTTTTCGGGAAACCGCACCGGAAGCCGAACCGCTCTCGCGCGACCTCTCGGCGAAACCGCTGAACTAAGCGGTATTTCTCTTGCGCTTCGGCTTGCGCAACCGTGACTGCCGCAGCTCCCCGGCTTGCTCCAAAATCGGGTAGGCGACCGACGTCAGATGGCTGTTGACACGCTTCAAGTCGCGCAAAATATCCAAATGCAACGACGAAGACTCGATACTCTCGCGCAACCCGTGGCGCAGTCGGTCGTGATGGTTTTCCGCAGCCTGCCGTTCGGCATCGCGGAAATGCACCTTTTCCGATAAGAGCTGCCGTGCAAGATCCCGGTCGCCGCTGACGAACACGTTCATCGCAAGCTGCAAATTTTCCTGGACGCGGCCGTGCAAAGACACGATGTCCGCAAGCCCTTCCTCCGAAAATTGCAGTTCGTATTTGATTTTTTTCGACGCCAGCTCAAGCAGGTTCTTGTCGATAATATCGCCGATGTGCTCGAGGTTGGTGGTGAACGACATGATATCCGCGCAACGGCCGCTTTCCTTCTCGTCCAAAGGTTCGCGGCTGATTTCCGTCAGGTACAGTTTGATCGCTTCGTGCAGTTCGTCGACCGTATCGTCCATTCGCGCGATTTCCACGATTTGTGACTTTTCGCCCTCGCGAAAGACTTCGATCACGTCGCGCAGCATGACCTCCAACGTGTCCCCCATCCGCAGCGTTTCGCGCGCGGCCGAGGCCAACGCGACAGTCGGCTGGCTGACCATATAGGGGTCGAGATAGCGTGGCGCAGAGTCGCTCGACGTCACCGCCTCGTCCGGGATAAAACGCTCCGTCAATCGTCCGACCACGCCCGTCACACCGATGAAAACCACGGCGAGACCAAGGTTGAACGCGGTGTGGAAGTTAACGATCTGGCGGACCGGTTCGGTTTCGATCCTGGGAATATACACGGTGATCTCACTTAGAAACGGCAGCAACAGCAAAACGCCGACCAGCTTGAATATTGCATTGCCAAGTGCGACCCGGCGACCCGCTGGCGGCGCATGGAGCGTTGCCAAAACCGCCGGCATCGCGCCGCCTAGATTGGCGCCCAAGACAAGCGTGAAAGCCAATGGAAGGGAAATAACGGCGGTTCCGACAAGCGACACGATCAACAGCACGATGGCTAGGCTGGAATGCGCGAGCCACGTCAGCAAGGCCGCCGTGAGCACCGCCAAGATCGGTTCCCCGGAAAGCGCCGTGAAGATTGTCCGCACCGTCTCCGAACTGCGCATCGGCTCGGAACCACCGACGATCAGCCCGAGCGCCAGCAACATCAGCCCGAGCCCCAACACGATCCTGCCAAAACTGCGCGCTCGCTTTCCTGATGTGGCGTAGAAAAGGACGACGCCGCCCAATATCAAGACCGGCGAAATCCACGATACATCGAAACTGAAAATCTGAGCGACAAGCGTCGTGCCGACATCCGCCCCGAGCATGATCGCCAAAGCGGGCGCCGCGGCAACAAGGCCGTGACCGGCAAAGGACGCCGTCATCAAACAGGTCGCCGTACTGCTCTGCAACACAGCGGTTACGCCCAACCCGGCGCCGAATGCGGCGAACCGGTTTCCAAGGTAACGGCCCAGCACACGGCGCAGCTCGCTGCTGTAGGCCCGCGTAACGCCAGTACGAACCATGCGCATGCCCCACAGGAGCAGAGCAATCGCACCCAACAAATTTACCAGAACCGTGGTCGCCGAAATGCCACTACACTCCTCTCCCCGGCCCCCTCATGCGGACGCCAACGAACAGTATACCCCGGAATGGCGGAAAGATTGATGTCCCCCTAACAAGACTCTCAAACCTAGCGGATATTGAAACACCGTTTAACGGTTCCAATTGAAAGGCTTACGGCTTAGTGCAAAATTCGAACATCTTCGTGCCGTAATTGGTGGGAACAGAGTGTACGGGAACTGATGGAAATCCTCTTTCTTGTCCTCGGCCTGGTGCTATTGATACTCGGCGGAGAATTCACTCTGCGCGGCGCGATCGGCTTGGCGCGCAATCTGAACATCTCGACCGCCATCATCGGCCTCACCGTGATGGGGTTCGGCACCTCGGCGCCCGAACTGGTCGTAACCGTACAGGCCGTGCTGTCCGGCGGCGCCGATATCGCAATCGGTAATGCAATCGGCAGCAACATCGCCAATACCCTGCTTATTCTCGGCGCCGGCGCCGTCATACAGCCACTGAGCTGCGACCCGCGCGCGGTGCGCCGCGACGGCGCGATCATGATGCTGACCACGCTTCTGCTGTGCGTGCTGGGTTTGACCGGTGGAATTGTCGCTTGGCAAGGCGTCGTCATGCTGAGCCTGCTCGCCGCGTTCATGTGGTGGAGCTATCTTCAAGACAAACGCCACCATGACGCCGCCACGGATCTGCATGAAGAGGTCGCGGAGGAAACCAGCGGCATCCCGAAAAACAAGCTCGTAGTCGCGGCCTATATCGCCGGCGGGTTCGCCGGTCTCGCTATTGGCGCATCCCTGCTGGTCGAAGCCGCCATCGCGCTGGCAGAGGCGGCAGGCGTACCGCAGTCGATTATCGGTCTCACCCTGGTGGCATTCGGTACGTCGCTGCCGGAATTGGCCGCGACCATGGTGGCGGCTTACCGACGCCACACGGACATAGCGATCGCAAACGTCCTGGGGAGCAACATCTTCAACATTTTGGGCGTGCTCGGCGCGGGCGCGCTCTTCGGACCGCTGCCGTTTTCCGGCCATATCGTCGCGGTAGATCTATGGGTCATGCTCTCCGCCGCCATCGTTTTGCTGCCGATCATGGTCTCCGGCTGGCGCATTTCGCGACGGGAAGGCGGTGCCTTGCTCGCCGCCTACGCGATCTATATCGGCAGCCTGACGATCCGACTCTAACCTGCTGCAAAGACTCACGATTCGGCCTATGCGAAGGCCCGCCGGAATGCTATCCATGAGGGGTGCATATTGGCTGAGGACGCCCCATTTTCGCTAGGGTGGCCTTTCCGTTTTGACCGGTTGACGCAGGCGCCACCTCCAGGGTCACAGGGATATGACAGGGGGCGAGAAGAAACAAGAAAGAGCCCCGCGCAACCGGTCAAAGCGTTTTCTACAGACCCAAAACCGGAGCGGTAGACGTGAACCTCCCCCGCATCATGGGCCATCGAGGCGCCGCCGGGCATGCGCCCGAAAACACGCTCGCATCGATGCGGACCGCGGCGCGGCTCGGCGTCCGCTGGGTCGAGTTCGACGTCCACCTCTCCGCCGACCGGATTCCGGTTTTGCTGCATGACGACACGCTCGACCGGACGACGGACGGCACGGGACCGGTCGACGGACACACGGCCGCCGGATTGAACGGCCTGGATGCCGGCCAATGGTTTTCCGACGCGTTCATCGGCGAATCCCTGCCGACACTGGCGGAAACGATCCGGCTGCTCGCATCGCTGGGCATGGGCGCGAATGTCGAAATCAAACCTTCACCGGGCCGTGAACCGGAGACCGGCTCCGTGGTCGCCCGCATGCTGCGCGAACAGTGGCCGTCGGCTCTGCCGCCGCCGATGATGTCCAGTTTCCAGACAGCATCGCTCGCCGCCGCCCGGGAGGCCGCGCCAAATATCGCGCGCGCGCTTCTCGTCCGGAAGGTCGGCGGAAATTGGGACCGGGACATGCGCGACCTTGGCTGCGCGGCGCTGCATTGCGGCCACAAAAGGCTGACGGCGTCCGATGCCGGGCAGGTCCGCCGCGCCGGCTATCCGCTCAACGTCTATACGGTGAATGAGCGGGCACGCGCCGACACGCTGTTTTCCTGGGGTGTGGGCACGATCATCAGCGACCATCCCGACCGGCTGATGTGAGGCTCAACGATGCAACCGCTTGACGCTTTTCCCAAATCCAACCGCGAAACGGTGCGCGGCGTCCTGTTCGACATCGATGACACGCTGACGACGGATGGCCGGCTGACGGCCGCCGCATACGGTGCCCTCGAATCCCTCCAGGCGAGTGGTTTGATCACCATACCCATAACGGGTCGCCCCGCCGGATGGTGCGACCACATCGCGCGGATGTGGCCCGTCGACGGCGTCGTGGGCGAGAACGGCGCCTTCTATTTCCGCTATCTTCGCGAATCGCGCCGCATGGTCGCCTGCCATCATCATGACGACGCCAAGCGCTCCGAGAACCGGCGTAAACTCGACCAAGTGCGCACAAGGATCCTGACCGAGGTACCGGGCTGTGCCGTCGCATCCGATCAACCCTACCGCGAAGCCGATCTGGCGATCGATTTCCGCGAGGACGTCGCGCCCCTGCCGCAGGAAAATGTGGCGCGGATCGTGGCGCTGTTCGAAGAAGCGGGTGCGCGCGCCAAGGTCAGTTCGATTCACGTCAATGGCTGGTTCGGCGATTATGACAAACTGTCGATGACGAAGCGCCTTTTCGCCGAACAGTTCGATGTCGATCTC
>CAYLTU010000084.1:0-20640 GCA_964386465.1 uncultured Rhodospirillaceae bacterium | reverse complement strand
GCTTCCGAATATCAAAGTTTATTAATCTTAGAAACTTATCGATCAGGACACTAGCCGGTCGCACCTGTATTCCAGGGGCGGCAATCCGACGGTTCAAGGCCCATCGCATGCAGCTCCCCACAGTTGGTTGCCAAAGATTGTTCGTTCAATTAACAAAATTTGATATGAACAAAGCGTTAACCTGAAATTATGGATGTCCATGGCTGGAAGATTGGAAGGTAAGGTCGCGATCGTGACCGGCGCCGCATCGCGCGGCGAAGGCACAGGCAACGGCAAGGCGATGTCGCTCCTGTTCGCGCGTGAAGGCGCGCGTGTCGTCCTGGTGAACCGTTCGTTGGAGCGTGCCGACCGGCTGCGCCGGGAAATCGCCGATGCCGGCGGTGAGGCCATCGCGGTTGCCGGCGACATGACGGTGGCAAAAGACGCGGAAGCCGTCGTTTCGGCCGCAGAGAGCGTTTTCGGCCGGCTCGACGTTCTGTGCAACAACATCGGAATCGGGGCGCCGGGCAAGGTCGCGGACGTAACCGAAGCGCAGTGGGACGATGTGATCGGCACCAACCTGAAATCGGCGATGCTGTGCACGCGCGCGGCGATCCCCGCGATGCAGCGCGCCGGCGGCGGATCGATCATCAACATCTCCTCGGTCGTCGGCGCGGGCGGGCTGGTCAGCGACACGGGCGCAATCGCCTACGCGACATCGAAGGCCGGGATGCACGGCTTCACCCAATCGGTCGCGGCGGACTACGCCGCGGAAGGCATCCGTTGCAACTGCATCGTCGTCGGCACCGTCCACACGCCGATGGTCGCCTCGCGCGGACCTGAATACCGCGAACGCCGTCGCCAGATGGTGCCCCTGCAGACCGAAGGAACCGGCTGGGATATCGGTTGGGGCGCCGTTTATCTGGCCAGCGACGAGGCGCGCTGGATCACGGGGCTACTCTTGCCGATCGACGGCGGGCTCATGGCGATCCGTCCCTGGCCACGCTAATGTGGTGATTCTGATATTTTTACCGCATTGAATGCGACAAATTTTTTGGGTCTGAATTACTGTAGTTTCAAATAGTTGGTGTGCTGATTCACGCGAAATTCAATCCCCTGAATTTCACTATCAGGACACTGGGGAGCGAGAGAGCGTGTTGGACCCGAGGCTTAGCAGCAGACCCGTGGAGCCCACCGATATTGCGTCGATCTGCAGCTTTCCCGCCAGTCTTGAAGAAGTGTCCTTCATGTTCCCAGGCGCCGGTTTTCCGCTGCGGCCCGAAATTCTCCGCGACGCCATCCGCGATCGTCACGCGTCGACCGTGGTTCTGTCGGATGGTGCGGTCGCGGGCTTCGCCAATTTCTACGATTGCAAAACGGGCGACAGCTGTTCAATCGGCAATGTCATCGTCGATCCTGCGCAACGGGGGAAGGGCGTCGCGCGATACCTCATCGAAACCATGCTCGGGGTCGCCAGCAACGCGTATCAAGCCAAGCAGGTCCAGCTGGTCTGTTTCAACCGTAATGTCGGCGGGCTGTTGCTTTACGCGAAGCTTGGCTTCGCGCCCTTCGCCATCGAGGAGCGATCAAATCACCTGGGCGAGCGGGTCGCCGCAATCCGCATGCGGCGCCCGCTCTAACGCCGGCGCCGACGGTGGCTGAGTGCGGCGGACCGCTAGTGTCCTGATCGTGAAATTCAAGGGACTGAATTTCGCGTGAATCAGCACACCAACTATTTGAAACTAGTGTGATTCAGATCCTAAATTTCGTCGCTTTCGATGCGACGAACTTCAGAATCATCACACTAGTCGCGGTCTACGATCCGTTTTTCGGACGCGTGCACGCCATACGTCTTCAAGAGTTTCGTGCCGGTGACGCGGAAACCGTGTTTCACATTGGCCGGCAATACGAGTGTCGTCCCAGGCCCGACGGCGGTAACACCTTCCTGGCCCTCCATCCAGGCTTCGCCTTCTCCCTCGATGACGCTGACGATCTCCATATAGGGATGGGAGTGCGTGCCGGTGGAATAGCCGGGCGGCGATATCTGCACGCCCACGCGGACCGGCGTCGAGCCGGCATCGTCGCCGACAATCGTCTGATAGGTCGCGCCATTCGGAAAGGGCTGTTTGGGGACGTCGTTCAGTTCGACGATCGGCATGCCGGCACCTGCAGGTCGGGGTTCCACAATGAAAGCCTGTAGTCTACGTCCAGCCGCATATCGAATCGATCGAATCTCGCGCTACCGGCATCGGATGCGACACCGTTTGTATTGGCGCCGTGTGTCTGAAATCCCAATTGGCGGTCGGCCTCCGTAGCCGATGATCATGGATTGATCGTCTTGCACGGAAGCCGAATGGATTGTTCCGATGAATTCTAACTATTATTGTGGTCTAACTTGGTTGGAAGTTTATCGAGACGGATTTCCTACCGTGCCTATATTATCGCTTTTTTAACCTGGACTTACTGTATTGTGCGTCGACTAGGAAAAGAACGCGAGTAAAACTGGCCTCAACCGGGCCGTGGACCAAATCATGAGCGGCGAAAGCGCACTTAAGAATCAGCCATCGGAAAGGGATCTCGATTACGAGAAGGATTCCTTGCACATCCTTCCGCTGAACATGATCCCGCTGGACACGCCGGGCCTCGGCCAGTCCCGGATGATCAAGAACGTCCGGTTCGAAAGCATGATCGAAGTATTCCAGGACGACGAGGCGGGCAGCGGCCAGATCGACCCGGCCCGGCTGGGCACGATGTTCGGCTGGCCGAAAGGTCAAAAGCACCCCGACGGCGTCCTGATCGCAAAGCTAAGCCTGCTACAGAGTTTCGACGTCTACAGTCTGCGCATGACTCTTCGAAATTTGGGAATCAAGGTCGACGACAACGCACACCTTCGACTATCCGATACCAAGCAGCGCGAACTGGACCGCTATATGCGCGTGTTCACGCGGCCCTTGATCGACATCGTCTATTCCGACAATGAAGAATCCGGCATTACGGACATCGGCGACCTCTTTAGCTCGTTCCGCGACCAGGACAACAAGGCCGCGATCGAGAACCTTAGGAAACTGTCTTCTCAGCTCAAGGTCATCCTGTCCCAGCTGCCGGCCTTCCTAACCGATTACGGCGACGTTTTCCTCTCCTTGGCATACTTCAAGGATCGTTTCGACGACATCTCCGCGAAGACCGAGTTCTTCCTCGACAAACTCGCGCGGGTAAAGGCCGATTCGAGCCTGCAAGGGGTTCCGCAGATCATGGATAACGTCGCCACGGTGGAGGAAGAGTTGAACGAGCTGATGGGCAGTATCGGCGGCCGCATCGAGAGCTTCGACAAACATACCGCGACGATGTGGGAGAATTTAAACTCCAGCTCGTTCCGGAAGGTGAAACTGCTGATCGAGAGCAATCATGCGACGATCGGCGGCATGCTGTGCGGCCTGCAGATCAAGATGGACGGCTTTTACGAGGAGTTCCATCAGAAGGACGCGACGACGCGGCGTATCGCGGATTATATCGCGCAAAACATCAAGCCGGGAATCGACCGCATCAACAATATCGCTCGGTCGTCGCACTACGCAAACCAGATTTAGAAAGACGGATCCTTCTTGTTCCGGCGAGACACAAATAATTGTGCGGTTCGGTATGCGATAGGGTAGGCGCGTCGGAAAAATTCGCGGTAAAGTCTAATCTCGAAAAAGCCAGGGTTTGAATAGCGCCTTCCACGCAGGGGGTATGCGGACCGGCGCGCGCAACAAGAACGATAACGTCCGATGGATAGATCGCAACTACGAAACATGATCGAATCAGGTCGCGCGATCGCACTGGATTGTTATGCAATCGGCAAATCCATTGCCGCCGACGATCCGGTGGGGATGCTGTTCAAGACCGATATCATGAACAAATCCGTCCTCATGAAACGCTACGAGCCTGCGCTGCCGACGGCGCGGCAACCGGTCGTCGTCAACACGCTCGTCTATTTTCCTTACGATTTTGAAAACCCGTACGATGGCGGCGAATCGCTTCTTTTCAACGACATTGGATTCTACAGCAACCTGTCCTTCAAGATCGGCATGGGCAGCACGACCGCGGATCTGCAAGAGCGCATCGATACGGATATGACCGCCCTCAAAATGATCGACTCCATGCATAGTCTCGACCCGTTCCTGTTCAAGACCAAAGCCGAACAACTGAACGTCGGGGCAAACATTCACGAGGCCTATCTCGCAATTTCCGCCCGGGAATGGGACCAGATCCGCCGCCCCATCCGCGACAAAATTTCAGCGCTGGTCGTCAAAGCGATGAGCGACATGGGTGACAATGTCGACGGACCGGCCCGGGAACAATATGTCCAACGATTTCTCGCGAAAATCTGGGAAGCGAAGGACGTGAATGGCATCGAACCCTTTATCAAGGCGATGCAGATCGAACCGAAGCGCGCGCCCGAGATATTCTTCGCATGGAAGGCGGTCTGTTATTACCAGGTGAGGTTCGGCAATACACTGGAGCAGCTCAAGACGATGTTCCAGTGGGTCGGGCACAACCGGCTCTGCTATCCCGCCGATTTCGTCAGTTTGTCGGACCCGGAACTAAAATCAATCGAGGAACGGCGCGACCGGCTTCGGAAGAAGATGCGGGACGGGTACGTCAACGTGCACAAGGTCCTGAGCGCCTACGAAAACAGCTACCAGCAGTTTGTCGAAGAGGATCGACCGCAAACCTTCATGAATTTCCTGGAGAACGCCGAGTCCTCCTACCTGCTGCTCGCAAACCACGTATCGGTCGCGACACACAGCGTCAACCTCTGGAAATGGTATATCGAACAGTACGGGGCCGAGCTACGTCACAGACAGTTTATGGAGATGTTCGATGGGCTGTGCGCGCTTTACGGCGTCGACAGGGTCGCGGCATTTGCGTGAAGCCGCGTCGGCTTGAAATTCAAGACAATCGTGACCCCGAATCAATCGCGGCGGCGCTAAATGCACCGCCGCGGTTTCGAACGCTTAAGAAAATTTAGCCGGTTGTTTACGCGGCCGGCTCGATAGCCCCGCGCCGCCGCCGATAGACGCCCATCGCCACCAGCCCGATACCGAAAAGCGCAAGAACGCCGGGCTCGGAAACCGTCGACGTCGTCCCGGTTTCGCCCATGATGTTGTTGATCGCGCCGGAACCGGCCAGCCGGACCATCATCTTGTGCGCCTTGATGCCGATATCGCCATTGAAGGTCAGCAGGCCGACGCCATGATCCGGAATGGCCGGGAGTGTAACCCACTCGTCGAAAATGCCATCCGCACCGGCGAACTTCACCTTGCCGCCGGATTCTTCGGTATCGAAGAAATTCATACTGATCAGCGTGACTTCGCGATCGAATTCGAAAACGATGTCGCCGCCACTGGCTTCGTCGTCGGCCTTGTTGTTCTCGCACACGCCGCTCCCGGAAAGGCCGCCGCCGCAGCTCCTCGTATCGCTGTTTTCACGCGACTGGATGATAAGGACGTTGTCATAGCCGTTTGTCTGGCTCGTATGGTACGGCAAGCTCGAACTCACCGCAGTGAAGTGCTCCTCGAGATCGGGGTCGCGCGAACTCTGATTCGTGCTGTCGAAACCGACGGTAAACCCATTCTGACATTGGGCGTTCCAAACGTCGATATTGACCTTTATGCGGTCGCCCGCAACGTTGGAATCGGGAATACCCCCATCGGGGGGATTGCCGGGATTGGTATTGCCATCCGAAAGGCCGTCATAGCGTTGCCAATTGTCTCCGGTCCGGTCGCTGAATATCGTGTTGGCCGCAAAGGATATCTCGTCCCCGTTCGCGTCGAGGCCGGTATCGAAATCGATATTCCACATTTCAGCCGATGCGGGTCCTACCATGAGCACCGCTGCAGCCGCGAAAAGACTAATACCAAATAACTTCCGCATAATGCAAAATTCCTGTTTCAGTAAATCTACCGCAAAAATCGGCGAATCCTCACTAATATCGATCATTAAAAAGCAAGTTTCATGCCACAATATTTTATGAAACAAAATCAGTTGGTTAACTAATTTTAAGAATCTGACAGTGCCCGACTCCGTAAAGAATTCCGACACCGGAATCCGCTAATATTACCAATTATCGTGAATTTAATCAATCAATTCAGCATGTTATGGCAACTTTCCTCGACGCTCGGTCACCGTAAAGAATCCCGACACTTAATACGCATTCGACGGGCCGAAAATTAACCATAACCGTGATTTTTAGCCGTCTTTCAGGGTCGCGAGAAGCCGTTTCGTCTTTGCTGCCAGGTCCGCCGAAAGCCTTTCGGACGTCAATATCGCCTCAAGATGCTCTTTCGCTTCCGCGGCTTTTCCCAGACGGCTTAAAGCGACCGCCAAATGATATCGTACTTTTGGCCGCCGGGAGGCGCGCGCGTAGGCGTCGCGCAACAACTCCAGGCCCCGCTCCACATCGCCTTTTTGAACCAACAGCCATCCCAGCGTATCAAGCGTTTGCGGTTGTTTCGGCGCCAGCTTGAACGCCGCGTCCGCCGTTTCCATCGCACGCGCGTCGCCCAATTCGAAATAGAGGTTCGCGAGATTATTCAAGACGACCGGATCGTTCTTTCGAAGGGCGGCGAGTTCTTCATAAATCTTGACCGCTTTCGTTTTCTTGCCTGTATCGAGATAGGCCGAAGCGAGCGTCCGGCGCGTCGGATAGTCCGTCGGGTTTTTCGAAACCCATTCTTCCAACGGCCTGAGCGAGCTCTTGCCGCCGCCCGCACGTTGGGCAATGTAACGCCGGACGAGCAACGCGCCGGAGCGGTCCCTTTTAATCGCCTTGCTATACGCGGCGGCGGCATCCGCGAACTTCCTCAGCTTTGTGAATACATCGCCCCGAAGCCTATAGCCCAAAGCCTTGTCCGGTGACTGTTTGATGAGCAGTCTGGTCCTCAGCAATGCGTCATCGAAGAGCGCTAGCCGCGATTCCAATCCGATTAGGCGTTCGAGCACGGCCAAATGCTTGTCGTCGGCGGTATGCGCGCGTTTCAAAGTGTCGTGCGCGCCCGCAAGGTCGTTTGCGTGCTCTTGATACTCCGAAATCCGCAAGAGCTGCCCGGCGCTTCCGCTGTACGATTTCGCGACGCGCCGGAATATCTTCGACGCTTCGTCGATCTTCCCGAACGCCTGTTCCATGTGGCCTACTTTTTCCATAACGGCCGTATTGTCGGGAAATCGCTCGTAAAGTTTTCGCGCGTTGCGGATCGCCGAATCGCCGTCACCAGACCAAGCCAGCAACGCGATCAGGTCGAGCTCGACACCCACCCTTTCGGGCGCCTGTTCGCGCGCCTTGGACAAGAGCGATATCGCCTCGCGCAAATTGCCTTCTTCCGTGGCGATCTTGGCCAAATCGATCAACGGGCGAACCCCGGCCTCCGGCATCTCAAGCATATCCCGGTATCGTTTCTTGGCCGATTCCACCGCACCGGTTTTCAGATCTATTCGGGCCAAATTCCGATGTGCCTACAGGTAGTTAGGGTCCACCGTGATTGCGTGTTGCAGATTTTCGCGCGCCGACTCTTCATCGCCTTTCGCCCATTGCGCGGAGGCCATCAGATTAAAGCCCGCCGGATTTTCAGGCGCGCGTTTGATGAGTTTGCTCGCGATACCCAACGTTTCGTCATACTTACCCTGCTTCAGCAGGATCAACGCAAGCATGATACCCGGCTCGACCGACTTGGGAGTCATCCGAAAAGCGTTCCTAAGCACCTCGACTGCGTCGTCGGAGCGGCCCATCTGTATGTAGCCGCGCGCAAGGTCGGCGCGCGCGCGAACCGACTTCGGCCTGAGCTTGATTGCTTTCTTGTACGCATCCGTCGCCTCTTCGTAGCGCCGGTTGCGCATCTGAACGGTGCCGAGCCACTGCAACAGATCGGGGTCTTCGGGCGACAGGTCGACTGCCGTCTGGACCATCGTCAACGCATCGCGGTCTTCGCCCCGGCGCAACATGAGCCGGCTCAACAGCGCCCTGGAGCCCGCATGGTACCTATCGCGCGATACATGTTCACGCAGGAAATTGTAGGCGTCATTGTAGTTTTTAAGCGTGTAGTTCACGATTCCCGCGAGCAATAACAGCTTGGGATCGCCGAAAAGTTCTTCGCGCTCGAGCCCGCGCAGCTGTGTATTCGCCTTCTGCAGCGCATGGTCGTAGCCGGTCAGATCGCCATTGCGCCGCTTCACATGGGCATCGATAAACGCCGTATGGGGGCTGTTCGGCACCCGTTCGGTCAGAACGGCGAGACCCTTCTCGGCATCCTCATACCGTCCGACTTGAATCAGCGCCATCGCGCGCGCAATCCGCGTCGGCGTATGGTCCGGGCCGAATTTCGCCGCCTTGTCGAAACTCGATAAGGCTACCGGCATGTTACCCAATCTGCGCGCGACCTGTCCGTGAACGAACCACACGTAGAAGTTCTCCGGTTCCGCCGCCACCGCCTGGCTCGCCATTTTCCTGGCGTCTTGGAACTCTGAACGGGCCAGGTTTACCCGCGCCAATCCGACATATGGCATCGCGGTCCCGGGTTTCAGGCGGCCCGCGCGCTGGAAGGCTTTTTCGGCCTTATCGTTCTGCAATAACGCCAGATAGGCCTGGCCGTGCGTAATCTGCAGCCCGTATTCGACTTCGGGGCTGCGATTTTCGATCGGCAATGTGAAGAGGATATCCTCGTAGCGTTTCATGAGCAGGAGCGCGCTGGCCAGCGGCACGGCAAGCAATTCTTCGTCCCCGCCCTCGACCTTCGCGCGGCGAAGCTCCTTTTCGGCGGGCAAAGCATTGCCCAGCGCGAGATGCGCGCGGCCAATTAATATGCGCGCAGGTAAATTTTCCGGATTCGTTTGCAAGACATTCTTGAGCTGAATCAAAGCGCCGCGGTAATCCTTGTCCTGAAACCGCTTAAGCGCCTCTTCATAAAGCCCACCCGTCTGGAAAGCGGCTTCCTTGGCGGCAACCTGCGAGAAAACGACGGAAATCGCCGCGAGCAGGCAGAAAGCAGCGAAAACGGCGCGCCAACGCAAGGACCAGCACTCCAATGCCGTCAACGCGTTCTTCCGGTGATCCCTGGAAACGAACGGAATCAAAAACGGCACAGGCAATCATCCCAAAAAATGTATGTCATGCGCCTGCCATCGGTCGGCCACCAAATTTTGAGAAACCACGATTCCGCCCCGAGAGCACAGCGCCTGATAGTAACACGATTCGAACCTATATGGTCGCTTCGCCGCCGTTTCCAATTGCTAACAATAAAAGCTAGGTAAACTTGCGGTGGGTCCGCTACGTCATTCGGCCCGCTCGACTGAAATGGCCGCTCCCTGAGGAACCTTCTTGAGCTGCCGCACATCGTCGAGGGCGCGACCCCAGATATTGGTCGGTGCGGCAAGGCGGATTTCGTCACCCTGCGAAATCGGCGTGGGGCCGAACCCGATCGCTATCGAGTCGCCCTCGACCCAAAATGCGAGTTCGCCCGCCTCGACGATGGCGCGCGCATCGGCTTCGCGGGGAACGCCGACCGGCGTCGAGAAATAGACTTCATCGCCCCACAGGCTCGCCGACGACGTGAAGGGCAAGCTGTCATAGATCGCATTCGCCGTCGGCGTATCGAATAACTCGGCTGTAATCGCAACCGAACCGATGATCATTTTCAGCTTGCGCATCTGCCTATTCCGCCGCCGCTTCGGGTAAATCGGTCGCCGAACCACCAGCGGCCAGCATATCGGCCACGACGCCGTCCTCCATGCCGATCATGAGCGCATCATTGAAGCGGTTGAAGAAGCCGCATAGCGCGATCCGTAACGTCAATTCGACGATCTGCGCCTCGTCGAAGTGCCGCCGGAGATCGTCGAACATTTGGTCGCGGATATATTGAAAACGTTCCGTTACTTCGACCGAATAGTCGCGCACCAGACGGTCGACTTCATCGAGTCCCGGACAGTCCGGTTCCAGAATATTGGCCGTTGTATCAGGCGGAAGCCCCTGTTCGATCAGGCGCGGCGTGTGGTGGGCGACGCAGTAACGGCATTCGTTCAGCTTCGAAACGGTGACCAGGGCGATTTCCAGATATCGTTTTGGTAGGACCTGCTCGTCCTTCAAATCGAGCAGCAAGCCCATGATGTGTTTGACGGCGGAGGGTCTGTGCGCGAAGACGCGGACCTGATTGAGGAACGGGCCGTATTCGCTGGCAAACCTTTGATAGACCGGTTTGACGTCGTCCGGCACCGCATCGATTTCGATATTGCTGACCCTGGCCATTTCTCGTGTCCTTTCGAGTTTCCAAGGGGCGACTTTATTCCATCGCCTGACCGAAGCCTCAACCGGATTCGAACACGCCACGTCAAATGTGCCTATTTTGTTCTTTTGTTCTCCCTGATATGATCCGGCCATGGTCGAAGAGCTCGAACGAACACGCAATACCGAAACGGCT
Source organism: uncultured Rhodospirillaceae bacterium (assembly GCA_964386465.1). Lineage (GTDB taxonomy): Bacteria > Pseudomonadota > Alphaproteobacteria > UBA8366. The sequence goes on along the minus strand of CAYLTU010000084.1, from coordinate 10,213 downwards.
GAAATCGTCGTACGGGGTGTATCGCGACTGATGCATCATCTGGGCGAGACCTGCCTCAGCGAGTTCACGCTGAAGACCGGCCGCCGCGTCGACCTCATCGCGCTCGACCGCAAGGGCGCCTTCACCGTCGTCGAGGTCAAATCGTCCGTCGCCGACTTCCGGTCGGACAATAAATGGCACGAATACCTGGAGTTCTGCGACCGCTTCTATTTCGCCGTGCCGGTGGATTTTCCGACCGCCATCCTGCCGACCGAATGCGGCTTGATGGTCGCCGACGGCTACGGTTCCGAAATCCTGCGCGAAAGCCAGCCCGGCAGCATGAACCCTACGCGCCGCAAGGCGTTGACCCTGCGCTTCGCCAGAACGGCGGCGACCCGTTTGATGCGACTGAACGATCCGCCCATCGGCGATTAGCCGCGATTTTCGATCCGCTCGAGTTCTACCCAATACTGCTTGAACATTTCGGCGCGGATTTCCAGCTCGCGAACATCGCCACGCGCTTGGTCGGGGTGAAACAGACGGGCGAAGGCGCTTTTGGCATCCCGTAGCTTCGCCTCGCCACTGCTCATGGCGGCACCCTCTCGTCCACGCCCGGCTTTCAGCCGCCGAACTTCGTCCGCATGCGAGCGGTCAGCGACCTGCAAAGATCGCTCGGCGTCCTGAAGCGCGATTTCGCATTTGCGCAACGCCCGTTTGAGTTCCGCCTCGCGGCTTCTAGACGCCAAAAAATAAATATAAGCGCCCAGCAGAAGCAGCCCAGCGAGCACGGCGTAGGACAAAAAGTCTCCCGCCATCGGCGTCCCCCTATCTCGCGAGTCGGCGCAAGGTCTCCGTCGTGCTGTGGCCGTCTAGGATTTCCGCCAGCACGACTTTTCCGCCCCAGGACTCGACTTGATCAGCGCCGACCACTTCCTCGCGGGCGTAATCCTGTCCTTTCACAAGAACGTCGGGCCTGAGTGCCGTGATCAGATCGAGCGGTGTGTCCTCATTGAAGATCACGACAAGGTCGACCGACGACAGCGACGCAAGCACTGCCGCGCGGCCGTGCTCCGGCTGGACCGGACGGTTCTCGCCCTTGAGAAGGCGCACCGATTCATCGCTGTTCAATCCGACGATCAGGACGTCGCAAGCCTGGCGCGCCTGATTGAGCAACGAGATATGCCCCGGATGCAGCAGATCGAAACAGCCATTGGTAAAGCCTACGCGCCGGCCCTGCTGACGCCAGGTGTCAACGCGGTCGCGCGCCGACGCCAACGTCGCGACCTTGGCCTCGCCACTTAGGAACGCCGCCTCGTACAGCGCCGACAGGATTTCGGAGGCGTATGCCGCCGCCGTGCCGACCTTGCCGACGGCGACGCCGGCCGCCGTATTCGCGAATTGGGCTGCCTCGAGTGACGGCGTTCCCAGTGCGATGCCGGCGGCCATCGCCGCCGCAACCGTATCGCCCGCGCCCGATACGTCGAAAACATCCCGCGCACGCGCCTTCAGATGATGTACCGCGTCGTCCTCTACCAGAGTCATGCCCTGCTCGCTGCGGGTTGCAAGAACACCCCCGACGCCGCAATCGGCCAACACTCGACGGCAAGCCGCGACCACGGCAGCGTCGCCTGCCACTGCGAGTCCGCTTGCTTGCGCGAGCTCGTTCAGGTTCGGGGTCAGCAGGGAAGCACCCCGATAGACGCGGTAGTCGGCGCCCTTCGGGTCGACAATAACCGGTTTCCCAGCGCCGTTCGCCAATCCGATGAGGTCTCGGATCTGACGTTCGCCGAGTACGCCTTTGCCGTAGTCGGAAAGGATTAGCGCACCGCAGTCCGGCAGCCTCTCGGAAACAAGATCGAAAATCCGCGCCCGTACAGGCTCCTCCAACGCGCCGTTCGCTTCATAGTCGGTCCGCAGCAGTTGCTGGCCGCCAGTCATGAACCGGGTCTTGATCGTGGTTCTCCGTCCGCTGACGGTCACCAGATGGGCCGAAGCGCCCTCCGTGCTGTCGAGCAGAGCCGTCAATTCCGCACCGGCCGGATCATCGCCAATCACGCCGACGAGTTCCGCCTGCGCCCCGAACGCCACGAGATTGCGCACGACGTTGCCGGCGCCACCGATCATGACGGCCTCATCCTTGACTTCAAGAATCGGAATCGGCGCTTCCGGGGATACGCGATCAACGACACCGGTCACGAAGCGGTCGAGCATCAAGTCGCCGACGCAAAGAATTCGCGCCGACGGGAGGCGCGCGATCAAGTTGGCGATTTCGGAACTGCTCGTCATGGGCAAACCGCCAAGACGCGGTATGTTGCCGGTTTGTAGAAAACGGGCGTTTTTCGGCGCCACATGGAATCAGACCTGCAGGAATCGGCGTTCTGCCCCGCATAGCACGACCGCGGTCAGTTCGCGACCATAACCTGCGCCGGTGTCGATTCCGATCCGGTTCGCCTTGCTTACCGCTTTCGGCGTTACGCTATGCCCATGCACGATGACATGGCCATGATCGACGCGAGAGTTAAAAAATTCATCGCGAATCCACATCAGGTCTTCGGCATCTTGCGCCGCGAGCGGCATTCCCGGACGGACGCCGGCGTGTACGAACGCGTAATCGCCCTCGATATGGGACAATTCCAACGCGTCGAGAAAGTTTCGGTGTTTGGCTGGAACGGCGCTCGAAAGGCTGACCTGCCACTCGACGAGAACCGTGAAATCAGGCCACTTGTTTTCGACATCGATCCCATAGCTGGTCAGCGTCGCGCCACCACCGAAATTGTACCAGCCCGCACCCGCTTCGATATCGCCATCCAGGAAGCGGAGCATGTGATCTTCATGATTACCCCTTAAATAAACGCGTTCGAAGCCCGGTAACGGATCGTCGATCAACATATCGAGGACCGCCACGGAATCCGGACCCCGGTCGACAAAATCGCCGATATAAACGACCACGCGGCGCGACTCCGGGGCGCCATTCGCGTCCTGCAGGATGCGCCGATGCATGGCGTCAAGTCGCGCGTTCTGGCCATGGATATCGCCAATGGCATAGACCCGCGTACCGGGAGGCGGCTTACTTTCGAAAGACGATTTGAACCAACCGAGCATCTGCGATCGATCAGTCTTCGGGACCGGGGATCGGCGCTCCGAAGGACTGCCATTCGTCGCGTCCTCCCCGATTCTCGAGATAGTTGACCAGCGCGGACACCGCACGACGGTCGAACGCCTTGCCGGTTTCCTCCAACAGGATCCCGATCGCCCTATCAAACTGCATACCCGGGCGATAAGCGCGCGCGCTCACCATCGCCACGAAAGCATTCGCGACTGAGACGACGCGCGCGGTCAACAGGATCTCGTCGCCAACCAGCCCGCCCGGCATGCCGCTGCCGTCAAAGTTCTCTTGCAGTTGCCTGATCGTATCGGCGATTGGTCCGTCGAATTCGATGTCCGAGATCAAATCCGCACTGGTGAGAATGCTTTCCCGGATCAGTTGGATTTCCGCTTCGCTCAACGCGTCGGCTTTGGTCAACACTTCTTCGGGAATGGAAATTTTCCCGAGATTCATCAGGTTGCCGGCGATCTCCGCCGCTTCGCCAAGCTCGGGCTCAAGCTCCATTTCGCCGGCGATTGCGCGCGATACCGCCCCGACCCGGACCGAATGATTGGCCGAGAAGGGATCGCGCCGATCGACGACACTGACCAGCGTGCTGACAAGCTGGCGCATGATCCGTTCGCGCCGCGTCCGTTCCCGTACGGAATCGGTTATATCCTGAGAGACGACGAGCACGCCGGCGGCACTATCCTCGGTTTCCTGCAGAGGGATCAGATCGGAACTATAGACCCGCTCGCCGACCTCCCCCTGCGGACCGGCGACTTCGTGGGTAATCGAATGGGTGTGACTGACCGGTTCGGATTTCTCGAGGCATTCCTCTATCCAATTGACGATCCGTTTCCCCTCGACCGGCCCGATCACGCTGGCGACCGGCTTGCCATACAGCGATTCCCGGTCGAGCCCGCTCAAGTCCACGGCGACCTTGTTGAACCAGCGATAGCAGCCCTGGGCATCGTAGATCACGATCGAGTTAGGCTGGCTGTCGGTCACCAGATGCATGAAATTACGCTGGTTCTCGAACTGTTTGGCCAGGCGTTCGAAACGATGAGCCGCTTCGGTCGCGCGCCGCGATGTGCCGTAGTACCACAGCGCAGCCATGCCGATGAGCACCAGCCCGATGATCAGCATGAACGCGATCAGCAATTGTCTGAGCCGGGATTCCGACTCCGCCAGCGCTTCGCTGACGTCGACTTTGTACAAGAGAGCCCAGGAGACTTCGGGTATCGCGCGCGCGGTAACAAGCACCTCGGTATCGCGATAGTCCTTCCGGCGCGCGAAGCCGCCCGGCGTTCGCAGGGCAAAATGCGCGGCCAGCAGCGGCGTGTCGGCGGCCAGGCGCAACGCCAGGGGCGCCGTACCGTCGGCCAGCGGCGAAAGATAGACGATCGACGCGCCGCTATGCTTGACGAGCACCGCCTCGGCGGTTTCGTCGATGCTGCCGGGCTGTTTGAGCAGCGGGTATAGTTCCCGCGTGACTTCCTTGACACCTAGGACCGTGCCGATCTGCGCGTCCGCCGTATGATCTTCCTGGACGCCGAAGACCGGGACGAGGAACGCGATCACAGGCACGCCGGACGGTGTCGCGAAGATGTCGGAGACCGCGCGTTCGCCCTTCCTCGCCCCTTGCACGAAAGCGGCCAACTTACCGCCGATCGCCGGCATTCCCGGGCTGCCCGCGATCGCAACGCCGGCTTTGTCCAAGATGGCGATTCCGGCCGTGCCGGACTGATCGACATTGGCGCGAACCGCCGCCGCGGCGACTTCCGGCTTGAAACCGGCGCGCTCGCCGGCCACGGTCACGAGATTCCGCAGATAGGTTGCTTCCGCCTGTTCGCCCGCGTTTCCCGTTTCATCGAGAATTGTGACATAAAGCTGAACCGATTCATTCTCCGCGATATCGGTCAGTTCCTTGAACTGCACCCCCATCCATTCTTCGATATCGGCCAGCCGGCTATCCGCGATGATGCCGAGACGTAGTTGCCAGCGCTTGAGCTCCCGCGCGCGTTCGTTTTCCGTGAACTGATAGGCGGCGAAAATGCCGGCGGCAGCGGCAATTGCGATGACCACACCGGTGGCGACCATGCGGAACATTGTCCGACGTTGGGCATTATCCTTCCCGGTGCTCGTATCGCTCAAAGCCGTGGCCCTTCTTCAATCGCGGGATCAAACAATTAACGGATTCTTTGAGTTTATACTGTAAATTTTTAAAATTGCCATTCTGCGGGTAAAGTCTTTCACATGACGATTTTCAACACTATCAAATGTGCGAGGGCCGCTTTCGCCGCCGCGATCCTGGCTTTGGTTATATCGTTTGTCTGGCCGGCGAGCGCCGCGACGCAGGTTTCCGGCGCCTATCCGAAGCTATTCGGCAGCCGCGAGTTCAAATCGTCGAAATTAACCAAATTCCGAAAATGGACCGATGTCATAAAGCGCTACGAGGAAAGTGCCGGTAAACAGCGCCGAAATTGTCGGGTGTCGAAAGTCAATCGCTGTCCCAACAAGAAATGGCTCACCTTCCTGAAAAAGGTCGGGTCGCTGCCGTTGCGCGATCAGATCAATAAGGTGAACACCTATTTCAACAGCCTGCGATACATCGTCGACCCCGTTAACTACGGGAAGAAGGATTATTGGGCGACACCGATCCAGTTCTTCAACAAAAACGGCGACTGCGAAGACTACGCAATTTCGAAATACATTTCCCTGCGCAAGCTCGGCGTGCCCGTGAAGGACATGCGGATCGTCGTGCTGCGTGACCTCAATCTCAAGGTCGCGCACGCCGTACTGGTTGTTTACCACAAAGGTAAGCCGCTGATCCTGGACAACCAGATTTCCCAGGTGATCCAGGCCGACCGCATCCGACATTACCAGCCGATATACTCGATCAATGAGAAAAACTGGTGGCTGCATCGGAGCTGAAGTGCGGATTTGGGTAGCTATCTAGAATTAACCCAAGAAAGGCTAGAGCGAAGATTTGCAATTTACTTGACGCATATTAATAGTTCATTTGCAATTTCGCCGTATAAATGGTTGTTTAGTGTAGTTTTAAACTGACGCAAGTTGTCGTTTTACATGCAGCGCGACGAAAATATTGCCAGTCAAGCGTACCTGCTGGTCGATTACGCTCAGCGCCTCGACCGCCATCGCGAAGGCCGCCGCGCCGTTCATATACATCTTTCGCGCCTGAAGCCGCAGAATCGCCGCGAACAGCACATCCGGGTCGCCGTCAATACCTTCCAGGAGATCGTCAGCCAATACGACGGACAGGTTTTCGTACTGAGCAACTGCGATCTGATGTTCCTGTTCAAGGACGCGAAAATTTCCGATATCGACGATGCCGTGATGCGGATGCGTTACCTCTTCAGCGAAGACCCCTTGGGGCAAGGCAACGATGAAGAGGACATCGCCCGATTCTGCACCTGGTACAACGTCCAGTCCAACTACAACTCGTTCCTCGAGACGGTCGAGCAGCTTTACGAAGAAGAGCAGCGCCGCGAGCGGCGTCTTGCCGCCGCCGCCGAAGCCACGGGCGAAGTGGAAACTGCGCCCGACGAACGGACACCGCTGACTCCCGAACAGTTGGGCCGGCTCGAGAACTTTCTCGAACGCGCCGATCTGTCGAGCGTACTGCGCCGGCAGCATATCTGCGCGGTTGTCGGCGAGAACCCGCCGCAATCGATTTTCAAGGAACTCTTCATCTCGATCGCCGATCTGGCCACGACGGTCCTGCCGGACGTCAACCTCGTCGCCAACCGCTGGCTGTTTCAGCATCTGACACAGACGCTCGACCGCCGGGTCTTGAAATTGCTCAGCCGGGCCGACGACAGCGACCTGTTCTCTTCGTTAAGTTTGAACTTGAACGTCGACACGCTGGTGCATCCGGATTTTATCGAATTCGACAAATCGTTGCGAACAGGCAGCCGCGGAACAATCGTTATCGAACTGCAGCCGGTCGATGTATTCGCCGACTTCAACGCGTTCATGTTCGCGCGCGACTTCGCCCGCGAGAAGGGGTATCGGCTTTGCCTCGATGGTGTTGGCATCAATTTCTTCGAGTTCATCGACCGGAAGAAGCTGGGAGTCGACTTCGTCAAGCTGGTCTGGACAACGGATCTCTCGAACGATGCAAGGCAAGCCCGCCAACAGGCATTGATCGACCATATCGCCGAGACGGGCAAATCCCGGGTCATCCTGTCGCGCTGCGATACGCCGGCGGCGATTCGGGTGGGGCAGAATCTAGGGATCACCCTGTTCCAAGGCCGCTTCGTCGATTCGCAATTGCAAGGGCAGCGGAACTACATCCCGGCTCCGAAAATGCCGCCGCGGCGGCGCGCCACGACGCGTTAGTTTTCTAACAATTTGGCGTCAGCTCCGCGGCGCATGCTTGTTCAGAATGCGCTGTAGCGTCCGCCGGTGCATCTTGAGACGCCGCGCCGTTTCCGAGACATTGCGATTGCACTGTTCGAAAACCCGTTGAATATGCTCCCACCGCACGCGGTCGGCGGACATCGGATCGTCCGGCGGCGGCGGCAACGGTCGCTCGGTCTCAAGAAGTGCCGCCGTCAATTGATCCGCGTCGACGGGCTTGGCCAGGAAATCGACGGCGCCCGCCTTGATCGCAACGACAGCGGTTGCGATGTTTCCATAACCGGTCAGCATGACTATTCGAACATCCTCGCGCGTGGCGCGCAGGGCTTCGACCACCTCGAGACCGTTGCCGTCCTCGAGACGGAGATCGACGACCGCATAGGCCGGCGGCGCGGCGCCCAACGCTTCGAGACCTTCGGCGACGCTTGCCGCCGTGACGACGGAAAATCCGCGTTGCTCCATCGCGCGCGCCAACCGATTGCGCAACGGCGCATCATCGTCGACGATCAACAATGATCGGTTTGCTGTCTCCGCGTGCTCTATCATTACCCCTGCCCCTTAACCGTGATCCCAGCCGGGAACTCGCCGGCTGATCGCTTCTAAATGGCCTGCGGCGTTTCGACGCTGCGTTCAAACATATCGCGCCGCCAGCGAATGACAACCTCGGCGCCGCCGCGGTTCGCAAATGCCAGCTCCGCACCGCCGGCCTCCAACAAGGTTTGCGCAATAAAAACACCCAGCCCCATGTGGCCCTGTTCGCCGCCCCGGGTCGAAATATAGGGCTCGCCGATCGAAGCCAGCACGGGACCCGAAAAGCCTTTCCCATCATCCCGTACGGTGAGACGTACGATACCGGTATCCCAATAGAGTACAAGTTCGACCCGCTCGCGGGCGAACTGGACGGCGTTCTGGACTAAATTGCCGACGCCTTGAACGAACTCCTGCGTTTCGGGCACTTCCGGCTCGCCGTTGTCCGAATCCGAGTCGATCACGATGTCGACCGCAGCGCCGATATCGCGATAGGGTTCGCAGGCCTGCGCCACGAGGGCCGAGAATTTCAGCCTCTCAATCGGCCGATGGCCAGCCATATCGGGACGCTGCGAAAGCCCGGCAAGAATATTTCGGCACCGGTCCGACTGGCTGATCAGCAGCGCGACATCCTCGGAAAACGGGCTGTCCTCCGGTACTTCCCGCGACAACTCCTTCGCGACAACGGCGATCGTCGCCAACGGCGAACCGAGGTCGTGCGCGGCGGCCGCCGCCAGACCGCCGAGCGCGGAGAGGTTCCGCGCGCGATTGAGCGACGCTTCCGTCGCCGCGAGCGCGTCGGTCATGCGCCGCGCCTCATCGGCAACCGACCAGATATAACCGGCGATGAAAGCCGAAGCGACACAGAGCGCCGTCCAGACCCCGAGCGCGTAAGGGAAGGGCAAGGATATTGTCTCACCGGTCCAGGGAAGCGGCGCCCGGAAAAACGCCAGCAGGGTGACGAGCACCATCGCAAGAACGGTCAATGCCAATGTCGGGCCGCGCGAGAGGATCGTCGCCGCAACCGTCACCGGCGCGAGGATAAGAATCGCGAACGGATTCTCCAGCCCGCCGGTCAAATAGAGCAGCATGCCGAGCTGCATCATGTCGAAACCGAGCAGCAGCGTGGCGCCGAGATTGCCGAGCCGGGCGCGCACCGGCATCCGAATTGACAACATCAGGTTCGACAAAGCGGTCAACGCGACGACAAACAGGCAGGCGATCACGGGCAGGACGAACTCGAAGCCGAAATGGACGACTAAAATCGTTACCGTTTGCCCGGCGACGGCAATCCAACGGATCAGTATCAGGGTCCGCAGGCCGAGGCGCACCTCGATATGCCGCAAAGAGGCCGCCGGGCTCGGAATCGCTTGTTTTTCACTCATCGCAAACGCCTCGCTCGGCTGGCGTTATACCAAAGAGCGCTGATAGTGACCCATAGAGATCACGTAGGCGGCCCGTCGGGCAGGAGAGACGGCGCCGGCGATGCGGTGCATTGCAAGCCGTTTCGACGCCCTCCGACGGGCCGCCTACGTGACCCGAAGGGCGGCTTACCGAGGCTTTCGGACAGCGGCGCGCACGGCTTGCGATGCCCCGCATCGCCGCACCGCACGCTTCTTGCCGAAAACCTCGGTAAGCCGTCTCTATGCGTCACTATCAGCGCTCCTTGGTATTAGTCGCTCGGGCCGTCCACCCGGGCCTGATCGAAGGTCGCCATGCCAGTGTGGCATGATATCGCGGCGCGCAACACGCCGAGCGCGACCGCGGCGCCGCTGCCTTCGCCCAACCGCATGCCGAGATCGAGAAGCGGCTTTTTGCCGAGCGCGTCGGTCAGCCGGCGATGGCCCGGCTCTTCGGAAAGATGTCCGACAATACAGTGGTCCAGGGCGCTGGAATCAACGCGGTGCAGGACGGCGGCGGCCGTGGTGCAGGCATAGCCATCGAGGATTACCGGGATACGCGCAATCCGGGCCGCCAGGACCGCGCCCGCGACCGCGGACAATTCCTGACCGCCCAAACATCGCAGGACATCGAAGGGGTCGCTCAACGATGCCCCGTGCAACGCTATCGCCTGCGCGACCGTATCGACCTTGCGTTGCAGCGCATCGCCCTCGACACCGGTTCCGGCGCCAACCCAGTCCGCCGCCGCGCCGCCGAACAGACCGCAACACAGGGCGGCGGCGCTGGTGGTATTGCCGATACCCATTTCGCCGAGACACAGCGCATCGATACCGT
>CAYLTU010000083.1:0-20788 GCA_964386465.1 uncultured Rhodospirillaceae bacterium | reverse complement strand
CCTGGGGGATCACCCATGACACAAACTTCCGCTGGCGAAGACTGGCCGGAGGCGATGTTCCGCCTGATGGCGGACAGCGGCATCGACCTGTTCGCCTACGTGCCCGATGCCGGTAACAAGCGGCTTATCGAATGCGCTGACGCCAGCAACGAGACGCGTTCCGTCCTGCTGACGACCGAAGAGGAAGGCGTGGCGATTTGCGCCGGCGCGGACCTGGTCGGCAAGCGCGCCGTGCTATGCATGCAGTCGAGCGGCGTCGGCAACTGCGCCAACTATCTGTCGCTGGTCAATGGCGGCAAGTTCCCGCTGCTGATGATGGTCTCCATGCGCGGCGAATACGGCGAACAGAACCCGTGGCAATACCCGATGGGTCAGGCGGTCGAGCCGATCTTCGACGCTATGGGCGTGCTGTGCTTCAAGGTCGAAACGCCGGAAGATCTGGAAAAGGCGACCACCGCCGCGATCAACGCGACCGCGAAGGGCGCGCAGTCGGCGGCAATCATCCTGACGCAGAAATTCCTCGGCGCGAAAGCGTTTTAGTACCCACTATCAGGATTAGATGCATCATGAGATCGACTTTTCGTCCGCATCCGGCAGGAGCCGCGCGCAGCGCGATGCGGGGACATCGGGCAAGCGCGGCGACGCACCGGATGCGGACGAAAATCGACCCAGCGGGCGGCCTGTGGCGTCCCGTGGACATTGTCGCGCCGGCTTGCCGATGGCCCCGCATCGCCGGCGCCGGCTCTCCTTGCCACGGGACGCCACAGGCCGTCTCATGACGCATCTAATCCTGATAGTGGGTACTTGGAAGGGAAAACATGACCGAACCAACGATCGACCGCCGCGAATTGCTGGCGCAACTGTTCGAAAATCCGGACGACTACCTTTTCGTCAGCGGCCTCGCCGGCGCGGCGAAGGATACGGCCGCTTTGACGGAGGACGGCGACAATCTCTACACCATGGCCGGCACGATGGGGGCCGCCGTGCCGATGGGCCTCGGCGTGGCGCTGAACGCGCCGGACCGCAGCGTCGTCGTCGTGACCGGCGACGGCGAGTTGCTGATGGGGATCGGCTCGCTGGTCACCGTCGCCTCGATGGCGCCGGCCAATCTCAGCATCGTCTGCATCGACAACGGGCAGCATGGCGAGACCGGCGGCCAGACCGGCCATACGGCCCTCAACACGGATCTGGAGGCGATCGCCAAGGGTTCCGGACTGCCGTCGACGATGACGATAACCGATCCGGCGCAGATCAACGATGGCGTTGCGTTTCTCGCGACCGCGCCGGGTCCGCGCTTCCTGTTGACCCGGGTACTGCCGTCCGCGCCTTCGGTCTACAAACGCAACATGGACCCGGCCGCCTGCCGCCACCGCTTTCGGAACGCGTTTCTGGAGGTTTGAGGGTTGGTCCGAAAGGAAACGTCGACCGTCATCCCAGCCGCGGCTTTTCTCCAAATCTATGATTTGGTCAGGAAAGCCAGCGAGCAGGGATCCAGGACCTCAGCTTGAAATGAGCGTTGACTGGTTCCCGGCTCTGCGGCGCTTCGCGCCTTGGCCGGGATGACAGCGAAGCGAATTTTCAGATCACCTGGTTGAACAGTTCGTCCTCGCCGCGCGACAGGCGTTCGAGGTTTTCGATCAGGTAATCGACCACGTTTTCTTCGTATTTGCGCGTCTCGCCGCCGGTGTGCGGGGTGAGCATTACATTCTCGAAGCCCCAGAGCGGTGAATCTTCGGCCAGCGGCTCCTCTACCGTGACGTCGATGCCGGCGCCGGCGATGGTGTCGTTTCGCATCGCCTCGATCAGCGCGTCCTGATCGACGCAGCCGCCGCGCGCCACGTTGACCAGGTAGGACGTGTCCTTCATCGCGCCGAAGGCCGCGCCGTCGATGATGTTGCGGGTTTCTTCCGTCAGCGGGCAGGTCAGGACCGTGACGTCGGCGCGCGGCAGATGTTCCATCAATGAGGCCGACGGGTGCAGTTCGTCGACGTGATCGGCGGGTGTGGAAATGTCCCGCTTCAGCCCGATCACCGTCATATCGAAGGCCTTCGCCAGCCGGGCGAGCCGTCCGCCGATCTTGCCGAGGCCGAAGATCACCATAGTCTTGCCAGGCAACTCGTCCTCGCGCTGCGACAGGTCGGAGATCATGCCGCGCCAGTGCGGCTTGTGCTGGTTGTCGCGCCCGGTGTGGATCAGGCGCGTCAGCGCGAGCAGCAGGGCCATGGCGTGGTCGCTGACCGCGTTGACGTTGCAGCCGCTGGAATTGGCGAGACGTACGCCCTGGGCGCGGACCGCGTCGAGATCGAAGGCGTCGTAGCCGGCGCCGCAGACCTGGATCAGCTTCAGCTTGTCGGCATGCGGCAGCAGCGCGTTGTCCCAGTAGCCGGAGCACACGATCACGTCGCCGTCGCCGATCCGTTCGCGCAGCGCCTCGCGCGTCCAGGTCTGGTAATGAGCGATCCCGGTACCGCGGCGCTCGAACGCGGCGGCGAGCTGGTAGGCGGGATGGGCGAAATGGACGTTGATTTCGTTCAGATTCATGGAACGGCTCTCGGTTTTGTTTCGCGCGGACTGAAAGCACTAGCCGACCGCCGTACGACGTTCAATGGCGAAACGATCCGCCGCATGCCTTCAATGTCCGTACAAATCATTTCATACTACCGCGAAGTAGTCGAGCAACGGGGTCAACTGCCGGCCCAAGCAACCTGCCGAAGGGTGGACGGAAGCCATCGACGAGCTCTTCAAAACCTACGGCCCGAACTACCGGGTCTATGTGACGGTCACCGGGATGCTGGCGGCTTTCACGATGGTTATCGCCAGCACGATCGTGAACGTCGCGGTGCCCGACGTGATCGGTGCCTTCGGCGTCAGCCAGTCCGAAGTCCAGCTCATGGCGACGGCGTTCAATATCTCGATGACGACCGGCCAGCTGCTCAACGCATGGGCGGTTTCGGTCTTCGGGCAGCGCTATGGATACGCCGCGACCCTGGTCCTGTTCACGATCGGCAGCATCTTCGCCGGTACGGCGGAGACCTTCGACATGATCGTCGTCGGACGGGTTTTGCAGGGGGCGGCGGCGGGCATTATCCAGCCGCTGATCATGGTGACCCTGTTCAGGGCGTTTCCGGAAGGGCGGCGCGGCCAGGCGCTGGGTCTGTACGCCATGGGGTTGGTCTTCGCCGCGTCGGTCGGTCCTGTCTTCGGCGGCATGGCGATCGAGGCGTTCGACTGGCGGGCAATTTTCTATATGCCGCTCGCGCTGGTCGCGCTTTGCGTTCCGCTTGGCATGTTGTTCATGCCGAACGAGCGCGGCGACAAGGCGGTCGCCTTCGATTGGATCGGTTACGGGCTGATCGTCGTCTCGATGTACTGCCTGATCACGGCGATCTCGAACGGGCACCGGGACGGATGGGAATCCGACTATATCGTCGGACTCTTCGTGGGCGCGTTTCTGGCCGGCGTCGGATTCATCCTGTCGCAACGGCGCGAGGCGGCCTCGCTGCTCGATCTCAGCCTGTTCCGCAGCAAGATGTTTACGTTGGCGGTTCTCGTCACGGCACTTTCGGCCGTGGGCAATTTCGCGACCGTCTACGCGATCCCGGTCGCGGCGCAGCTGGTCCAGAACATGACCCCGCTCGACGCGGGCCTTGCCCTGATGCCGGCAATGATGATGGCGGTCGTCTTCATGCCGATCAGCGGTCATCTGTCCGACAGGATCGCGCCGCACAAGGCGCTGTTCTTCGGCCTTACTTTCCTCGCCCTCGGCGCGCTGCCTTTCGCCTTCGCCGACGCCAACACCTCCTTCTACAAGATCGTCCTCTACGGGTTGGTCGGGCGCTGGGCGACCGCCTTCGTGCAGCCCTTCATCATGAACACGGCGTTCAAGACCCTGCCGCCCGAGAAGCTCAACGCCGGCGGCGGTACGGTCAATTTCTGCCGCCACCTGAGCGGTTCGATCGGCACCAATATCTGGGTCGTCTTCGTCGACTGGCGTATCGAGTTCCACAGCGACCAGATCTCGACCCTGACGCAACAGGGCACCGCCAGCGCCAGCCTGCTGAGCGGCGTGTCGCAAATCTTCCGCGAGGCCGGCGTACCGGAGAACGTGCACGCGTCGGGCGGGCTGCACTATCTGGGGCAGATGATCGAAGCGCAGGCGACGGCGCTCGCCTTCCAGGACGGCTTCTGGGTTCTGGTCGTCTCCTACCTGCTCGGCATCATCCCGGCGATCTTCCTTGGCATCGAGTACAACAAGCAGCGCAAGAAATAAGTCGCAGGCGCGGACCTATTCCGCAGGCTCCGGAACCAATTCGCGTGCGCCGCGCCGCGCATCGCTGGCAGCGCGGTCGATGCGGCCGTTCTTGCCGATGACGCAGCCGTAATCCTCCTGCGCACCCTTTGCGGTCACGTAGCCCTCATCGAGGTCGCGCTGGACTTCCTCATAGCTGCGCGTCCACGGATCACCGAACCCCGAACCGCCGGCGAGCACGAGATCGCCGCGCTGATCGGTTTGGGTGAAGCGGGACAATGCGCCGACACCTAAATCCCGTTTGTCGCCGTTGCTCTCGGTGATCCATGCCGCGCCCGCCCGGCCAGGCTTGCCGCCGAACAGGCCGTCCATCGGCGCCATCACGGCATTCGGGTAGAGGCCGACATGGCAGGGTTCAGCATCGTCGGTTAGTTTCCGCGTGGCGACGATTTGCGCCAGCCCGCCGCGTTTGCGTCCGGGACCGCCGCTGTCCGGCAGAAACGCTTTCTCGATCACCAGCACGGGCACGCGCGTTTCGAACAATTCCACCGACGTGTTGGCGGCGCTGGTCGGGTACAGCAGCGCCGACTTGCCGTCGCCGTGATCCGACGCGCCCTGGCCGCCGCCTTGGAACAAATGGTCGTTGTAGTAGCGCCCGTCGGTCCCGATGCCATGGAATAGTCCGCTGGACGGGATGCCGGTGAAGGACTGGACGTTGCGTGGTGCTGCTTCCGACAACGCACCGAAAATGTTCGGCGCCACGTACCAGCCTGTCCGCACGCGCGTATCGACGGCCATCGGTTTGTCGCAATTGAAGATACTGGATCCCGGCGCGCTTACCGACATCGGCCGGTAGCATCCCGCATTGCCGGGCACTTCCGGGGTGAGGATGCATTTCAGCGGATAGGTCGCGTGCGCCTTGGTATAGCTCAAGGTGCAGTTGCTGCCGCCGCGCTCGGTCTGCAGCGGCGCGCCGGCGAAATCGACGGCGACCTCGTCGCCCTGGACCGAAATCTTGATCGGATAGGTCAGGACATCGTCGATGCCGTCGCCTTGCACGACATGTTCGTAGACACCGTCCGGCAGGTCGGCGATGGCCTCGCGCATCGCGGTCTCGGCGCGGGTCTGGACCACGGTGGCCAAGGCCTCCAGGTCGTGCATTCCATACTCATCCATGAACTCCCCGATGCGCAGCGCGCCCGTCGTGCCTGCGGCGACCAGGGCATGGATGTCGCCCAGCACTTGGTCCGGCCGCCGGATGTTTTCGCCCAGCATCTGGAACAAATCTTCGTTCGGCTCGCCGGCCTTGAACAGCTTCAATGGCGGGATCTGGATCCCCTCGTCATAGATCTCCCGGGCGTTGAGCTTGTCGGTGGTGCCGCCGATATCGCCGACATGACCGACGATGCCGACGAAGGCGACGATACGTCGTTCGCGGAAGACCGGCACGGCGATCGCGATGTCGTAGAGATGCCCGGCGCACAGCCAGGGGTCGTTGGTGATCAGGACGTCGCCTTCCACCAGCGTTTGCGGCGGGTGACGTTCGATCATGGCGTTGACCGCAATCGGCAGGGTGAGATTGAACACCGGCATGGCGCGCGGTGAATGGGCGATCTGGTTGCCCTTGGCGTCCAAAATCTCGCAGGCGAAGTCCTGCGCCTCGCCGATGATCAGCGAGAACGCGGTCCGGATGACCGTATGCCAGCATTCCTCGGTGATGTTGATGAGCCGGCTCCACATGATCTCAAGCCCGATAGGGTCGGTTTCGATGCGCGCGACCGCTTCGCCCAGCGCGGTGTCCGACGCAACCACGGTTTCCGCTGCGTGATCGGGATCGAGTTGCATGTGCAGATTGCCCGCCGGGTCGACCGTGGCCTTGCCGTCGGCGGGCAGGATCGTGGTCGCCTCCTGCTCCTCGATAACCGCGGGTCCCTCGATCGTGTCACCCGATTTCAGCGCGTAGCGGTCGTAGACCGTAGCCTCGATCAAGCTGCCCGTTTCCGGCGCGTAGATGGGACGAGTGCCTTTAACCGCACCTTCGCGGCGCCGGCCGTCCAATTGTGTCGAAACAGCCGGCGACGGACCGGTGCAGCGGACCCGCCAATTGACGATCTCTATTCGCGCGCCGTCGTAAAGGTGGGTGAAGAGTCTCGTATATTCCTGTTCGAACGCCGCCGCCAACGCATCGATTTTTTCGGCGTCCAGGATCGCATTCGGAAGAGGCACCGCGATCTCATGCATCTGTCCTTGCAGCCGCATATCGGCGAAACGCTCAACGGCGACGTCCGTCTCCAATCCGCCGGCCTCGCGCAATCTGGTCCGGCTCTCGGATTCCATTTCCGCGAGGATCTTGTTGGCGGCGTCGAACGCGGCTTTTTCCAGCGGCATGGGAAGGGAGCGGGATATCTCGTAGCCGACCGGTGCGGCGAGAAAGCCGAGTGCGGACGCGGCACCGGACGCCGGCGGTATGATGATTTCGGTGATGCCGAGCTTGCGTGCGACACGGGCGGCGTGCAGCGGCCCGGCGCCGCCCATGGCGACCATCGCAAAATTGCGCGGGTCGGCGCCCTTCTCGACGATGTGGACCCGCGCCGCGCCCGCCATGTTCTCCGCGACCAGGTCGAACATGCCCCACGCCGCCTGCAGGCTTGTCAGCCCGAGCGCCGTTGCGACCGTATTCATGGCCAGCTCGGTCGCGGCGGTATCCAGCATCATTCGGCCGCCGAGAAAATAATTCGGGTCCAGATAACCCAGAGCCAAGTTGGCGTCGGTGACCGTCGGCGCTTCGCCGCCCAAGCCATAACATGCGGGTCCAGGATCGGCCCCGGCGCTATCAGGCCCGACCTTCAGCAGTCCCAGGGAGTCGACGCGGGCGATCGAACCGCCGCCGGCGCCGATCTCGATCATGTCGATGACCGGCGCGCGTATCGGGATGCCGCTGCCCCGTTTGAAGCGGTGTACGCGACCGGCTTCCAGCGCCGCCGCGATATCCGGCTTCCCCTCCCGTATAAGGCAGGCCTTCGCCGTCGTGCCGCCCATGTCGAAAGACAGAATGTCCTTTCGGCCGATGGCCTCGCCGATGAAGGCCGTCGCTTGTGCGCCACCGGCGGGTCCGGACTCAAGAAACCGCACAGGAAACGCGCTGGCGGTTTCCGGTGCGGTCAGTCCGCCCGAAGACTGCATGAGATGAAAGCGTCCTTCGAAGCCGTTCGACAGGAGTGCTGCATTCAGCTTGTCGACATACTGCCCCATCAGGGGCTGGACATAGGCGTTGGCCGTCGTCGTCGAGGCACGCTCGTATTCCTTTAGCGCCGGGTCCACCTCGCTTGAGATCGACACCGCGATGCCGGGAAACTCATCCCTTACCAGGTCCTTGACGCGGCGTTCGTGCGCCGGGTTCTGATAGGCGTGCAGGAAGCAGACGGCGATCGCCTCCGCGCCGTCCGCGATCAAGTCGCCGACCGCGTCTCGGACCTGATTGTCGTCGATCGCGGTGAGAACGTTTCCGTCGAAGGCCATTCGTTCGTCGATTTCCCGGATATGCCGCCGGGCGACCAGGGGGTCGGGATACTGCAGGAACAGGTCGTGGATGTCGTAGCGCTGCTCGGTGCCCATCTCCAGCGTGTCGCGGAACCCCTTGGTCGTCAGGAAGCCGATCCGGCAACCGCGTCGCTCGATGATCGCGTTCGTGACAAGCGTCGTCCCGTGCACGATATGGCCTACCGACGAGAGCGGTACCGCGACCCGCGCCAGCAGATCCGTCATGCCCTGCAACGCGCCGATGGAGGGGTCCGCGGGAGTCGTCAGGCATTTGTGCAGGTGAATCCGGCTCTCCTCGGCGTCCACCAGCACGAAGTCCGTGAAGGTGCCGCCGATATCGAAACCCATTCGATAGCGTTCCCTGGTCATGTGTTGCCCGCTGCTCAATTCCGCTAAACGAGGGGCTCAAGCATGACACAAGGCGTCGCGCGCGAGAAGACGCCGCGGTGTTATGGCGACAGATCGAAGTTCTTGCCCGGAAAGTATTTCGCCAGCCGGACGTCGCCGGTGCGGGCGTGGCCTTCCATGCCTTCCAGCCGCGAAATCCGGGCGGTGACCGCGGCGACCTGCTCGTTGGCGTCGCGGGTCATGCGCTGGGTGGTCACGACCTTGATGAATTTATGCACCGACAGGCCGCCGGTGTAATGGCCCGCGCCCTTGGTCGGCAGGATGTGATTGGTGCCGGAGCATTTGTCGCCGAACGCCACCGTGGTCTCCTCGCCGACGAACAGAGAGCCGTAATTGGTCAGCCGATCGACGAACCAACCGTCATTGGACGTCTGCAATTGCAGATGTTCGGGGGCGTATTCGTCGCTCGCGGCGGCGGCTTCCTCGCCGGTACCGCACAACACGACCTCGCCGTAATCCCGCCAGGCGGCTTCGGCGGCGTTGCGCTGAACCTCCGGCAGAGCCGCGATAAGGCCCGGCATCTTGTCCATGACCTTGTCCGCCAGGTCGCGGTCGGTGGTAATCAGCCAGGCGGGCGAGTCCGGTCCGTGTTCCGCCTGGCCGACCAGATCGTTTGCCACGATATCCGGATCGGCGGCGCCGTCTGCGATAATCAGGATCTCGGTCGGGCCGGCGAACAGATCTATGCCGACACGCCCGAACAGCAGCCGCTTGGCTTCCGCGACGAAGCGGTTGCCGGGACCGACCAGGATATTCGCCTTGTTGCCGGTAAACAGGCCGAACGCCATCGCCGCAATGCCCTGAACGCCGCCCAGTGCCAGGATATGGTCGGCCTCACACAGGTCCATGGTGTAGAGGATCGCCGGGTGGATGCCGCCGCGTTCCTGGCTCGGGGCGGAACAGGCGATGACATTCTCGACACCGGCGACTTTTGCCGTCGTGATACTCATGATGGCCGAGGCGACATGAGCGTAACGGCCGCCGGGCACGTAGCAGCCGGCAGTGTCGATCGGGATCAACCGTTGCCCGGCCCAAAGGCCCGGCGACAGTTCGGTCTCGAAGGACTGCATGCTGTCCTTTTGCTTCTCGGCGAACAGCCGCACCCGGTCATAGGCGAACTTCAGATCGTCCTTCAGTTGATCCGGCACCTGCCGCGCCGCGGCTTCGATCTCGTCGGAACCGACCTCGATATTGCCGTCCCAACCGTCGAGCTTCTCGCCATAGGCGCGCGCGGCGTCCTCGCCGCCCCGTTCGATCTCGTCCAGCATCTTGCTGACGATTTTCCGGGTTTCGTCCTCGCCGGTGGCGGATGTTTTCGTCGCGCGTTTCAGATATTCGGTCGCCATGGTGGTTCGCTTTCCTGCCGTGGTCCGTGCCCAAAGTAAGCGCTTACAATTTGATTCGCAATTGGAGCCATGAAAGGCTATCATAGTCAAGCGTAAGTTAGGCGCCAGGGAGGTGCGGGTAACAAAAACTGCGAAAAAACAGCAGGTTGCCCGCAAAGAGTCGTGAGAAGCAGGGATGAATTCCGGCAAGGACGATTGTAATCGCTTACAGATGCGGCCCGCGAGGCAGCCGACCTTGAGCGATGTTGCCCGCCTTACGGGGGTGTCGACCGCGACCGTCTCGCGAGTCCTGAACCGCCCCGGCGACGTCAGTCCGGCACTGCGCGAACGGGTTTTGGCGGAGATCGAGGCGGTCGGCTACGTGCCGCACGGCGCGGCCAGAACCCTGGCGTCGCAGCGTTCGAGCACGGTCGGCGCGATTATCCCGACACTGTCGAACGCGATATTCGCCACTGGACTTCAGGCGTTTGAGCAACGGCTCGACGAGTCCGGCTACACGCTGCTGATTGCGATATCGGAATACGATCCCGATCACGCGGTGCGGCATGCGCGCAGCCTTCTGAGCCGCGGCGTGGACGGGTTGATGCTGATCGGCCAGAGCCATAGTGACGAAGTGTTTGAACTCATCCGGTCCAAGGATCTGCCCTACGTCACGACCTGGACCTACAATCCGGCGGGCCCGCATCCTTCGGTCGGCTTCGACAACCGGCTCGCGGCCTATCGCTTGACCCGCTATCTGCTCGAAATCGGTCACCGTGATATCGCGATGATCGCCGGGCGCAGCGAAGGCAACGACCGGGCGCGCGACCGAATCGCCGGGGTGCGGGAGGCGCAGGCGGATTGGGGTATCGAATTGCCGCCGCACTGGCTCGTGGAATGCGCTTATGAAATAGCCGATGGGCGGGACGCCATGCGGTTGCTGATGTCGCCGTCGGCGCGTCCGACGGCGGTCGTTTGCGGTAATGACGTGTTGGCGATGGGCGCTCTGTTCGAAGGTCAGGCCATGGGGCTGGATGTCCCCGGCGACGTGTCCATCGCGGGTTTCGACGATCTGCCGCTCGTGGCGCATCTGGCGCCGCCGCTCACGACCATGGCGGTGCCGTCGGAGCTGATGGGGCGCAAGGCGGCGGAGTATCTGCTCGCCCGGTTTGCCGGCAACGCCGTACCGGACATGACCGAACTCGAAGTCGGATTGATCGTACGGGAAACAACGGCGCCGCCCGACGGTCTTCGGGAGGCGCGATAGCAAGGAATGCAATCACTGCATACGGCTTGCGGCAGCGAGCCGATACAATTCAACCAACGTAACGGGAGGTACAACGATGTTTAGAAAACTGACCCTAGGGGTCGCCACGGTGGCGGCCTCGCTCACCCTCGCCCTGGCACCCGCCGCGGCGAAAAAGCTGATGAATATCGGCTACGCGACAAGCGACGCGCATCCCTACGGCACCTTCATGAACACCTTCGCCGAACGGTTCACCAACCTCACCGGCGGCGAAATCAAGGTCAAGGTGCATTGCTGCTTCAAGATGGGCGGCGAGCAGGACATGTTCAAGAAACTGCAGCTCGGCACCCTGGACGGAACGCTGATCGCGCAGAACAACGCCGGTCCGTTCTATCCGAAGATCGACCTGCTGGTTCTGCCCTACATGCTGCAGAGCTACGAACATGCGATCAAGGTCGTGGACGGTCCGGTCGGCCAGAAGATCTGGGGCAATATGCCGAAGGAAGCCGGCGTGCACCTGGTGAAGATTTCGCTGGTGTCGTTCCGTCACGTCTACAACACCAAGACGGCGATCAACAGCATCGACGACTTCAAGCCGTTGAAATATCGCGTGCCGAAGAACGTCGTCATGGTCGACACCTACAAGGCGTTCGGTTCCGATCCGGTGCCGATGGCGTGGTCCGAAACCCTGACGGCGGTTCAGACCGGTACGGTCGACGGCGGCGATCTTCCGATCGACGTTATCTACTCGCAGAAGTTCCACGAAGTCGCGAAACACATCGCGATGACGGGCCACTTCGCCCTCGCACCGCCGTTCTTCGTCAGCGACAGGTTCATGCAGAAGCTGACACCGGCGCAAAAAGAGACGATGCAGATGGCCGCCGATATCGCGGCTGCCGCGGCACGCGAGCACACGCTGGCCGGTTTGGCGGGCGTCAGGAAGAAGCTCGAAGCATCGGGCGTGAAGTTCACGAACCCGGACAAGAAGCCGTTCATCGCGGCTGCTGCCAAGGTGCATAACGCATTCGCCGAAAAGCGCGGCGACGCCTATGTCAAACTGATCAAGGCGATCAACGCGGCGGCGGATTAAGGTCTGATTTTCCAGACCTAAGATACAGCGGCGCGGCGTCCCGGGTTGTCGGGACGCCGCGTACGCCTTCTAATGTTAATCGACGAAATTCAAAGCAAGGCTGACGCATGTCGCTAGCAGGTCGAGTCTGGACGTTTCTTGAGCGCCGCACCGAGGAAATTATCGCGGGCGTCTGCGTTGTCGTGATGGCGATCCTCGTCTTCCTTCAGGTCGTCATGCGTTACGTCTTCAGCGCACCGATGTCGTGGTCCGACGAGATCGCCGTCTATGGAATGCTCTGGTCGGTTTATCTGTCGACCGCCTGGGCGGTGCGGGAGCGCGCGCATATCCGGGTGATGAACCTGATCCAGCTGTTTCCCGGGAAAATATCTCAGGCGATGATGGTGTTCAGCGACCTCATCTGGTTCGTATTCGCCATTTTCCTGACCTACCAAGCCATCCTTCTCGACATTTCGATGTGGAAACTGCCCTTCGAGTCGCCCGTCCTGGGCATCCCGCAGAAATGGCCCTATCTCTGCCTGGTGTTCGGCTTCGGTCTGATGACCGTGCGGCTGGTTCAGGTCTATTACCGGTGGATTCGTTTCGGTGAACCGCTGATGGAGCCGCGCGACGGCGAGGTCGCGATCCATGAATGAAGTCCTGATCATGTTCGCGGTCCTTGTGGCCGCCATCGCGCTGGGTGTGCCCATTCCGATGTCCGTCGCGATCGGCACCCTGGTCGGCTTCTACCTGATCGACGTGCCCTTCGTCGCCATCGCACAGGCGATGTATACGGGCGTGGAACCGTTCCCGCTGCTGACGGTGCCCCTGTTCGTGTTCGCCGGCTCGCTGATGGAACGCGGCGGGCTGGCCCAGCGGATCGTCGCCATCGCGCAGTCGCTGATCGGCAACTATACCGGCAGCCTCGGCCTCGTCGCAGTGCTCGGCTGCACCTTCTTTGCCGCCTTGTCCGGCTCCGGTCCGGCGACGACGGCGGCGATCGGCGCGGTCATGATCCCGGCCATGATTCGCGAGCGCTACGATCCCGCCTTCGGCGGCGCCATCGCGGCGTCCGGCGGCGCGCTGGGCAGCCTCATTCCGCCCAGCAATCTGATGATCATCTTCGGCATCGTTTCGGACAACTCGATCCCGCGCCTGTTCCTCGCCGGTGTGATCCCGGGCATCCTGGCCAGCACCTTGCTGCTGATCTGTACCTGGCTGATTGCGCGGCACCGCGGTTACGGCGGCAACACTGGGCAGGAATTCTCGTTCGGCAAGGTCGGCGACTCGATGTGGGACGGCAAATGGGCGATCGGCGCGCCGTTCGTCATTCTCGGCGGCATCTATTCCGGTATCTTCACGCCGACCGAAGCGGCGTCGGTCGCGGTGGTCTACGCCTTCATCGTCGGCAAGTTCATCTATCGCGAACTTACCATGCAGGAGATCCTCGGCTGCCTGAAGACGACGGCCATGATCTCCGGCGCGGTGCTGATCATCGTCGGCCCGGCCAAGGCGTTCGGCGAACTGATGAGCCTGATGGACGTTCCGGAGCTGGTCGGCGAGTTCCTGATCGGCTTTACCGACAACAGCTTCATCCTGCTGATGGTCATTTCCGTGATCCTGATCTTCACCGGCATGTTCCTGGAATCGATCGCGCAGATTATTCTTTTGACGCCGTTGATGCTGCCAATCGCCGTTTCCGTCGGGATCGATCCGATCGTCTTTGGCATCTTGATGGTGATCGCGTGCGAGATCGGTTTCCTGACCCCGCCCGTTGGCGCCAACCTGTTCGTCGCCGCGCGATTGACGAATCTCGGAATCGATCGAATATCCGTCGCCGTGATTCCGTTCCTGTTCACCTATGTGATCGTGATCGTGCTGATCTCGCTGTTTCCGGATTTGGTGACGTTCCTGCCGAATCTGGTGTTCGGAAAGGCGTCGTAGCCTATTCGGCGCGCGCGCCGGGGAAAAGGGGCCCCAGGATCGCCGTGTCGCCGCCGGTGGTGGTGCGCGATCCGCGGCCTCTCGGTTCAAATGACGATTGAAATATAGGTGACGCCTTTGCCGGTTCCGTGTTTGTAAGAATGACGCGCGACACGATTAGGGCTACACTCGCCGCCCTTCTACTGTCAGGGGCATTCGGTGTGCCTGTAGCCGAGGAGAAGTTCGTAAACGGGCTCGTCGCCTATATCGTAGGCGATTATGCGGCCGGTTATCCTCGCCTTTGCTTCCGGGACACGGATGCGAAGTTCGTTGAAGGCCCTCCGCTGACACGTGGATATCGATCCTCTTGATACAGGAGCGGCTTTCGGATGGCCCACATTCTCGATGCCCTGAATGACCGCGTGCTGCTCGGCGACGGCGCCATCGGTACCACCGTCCAGGACATGAACCTGGACGTGGAGAAGGACTTCCACGGCCACGAAAACCTGTTCAATTACCTGGTCCGGTCCAATCCCGACGTACTCCGTAAGGTTCATCGCGACTTTCTGGCCGCCGGCGCCGATGTGATCATCAGCGCAGTCTTCGGGTCGACGCCGTCGGTTCTGGACGAATTCGGGCTCGCGGACCAAGCTTTCGACCTCAATAAGGAAGCGACCGAACTGCTCCGCGAAGTGGTCGAGGAGTTCAAGGGCGACGGCCGCGATCGGTTCGTCGTCGGCCCCGTCGGCCCAGGCACCAAACTGCCGAGTCTCGGCCATATCGGCTACGACACCCTGGAAGACGATTACACATGCCAATGCGCCGGCCTGATAGCCGGCGGCGTCGACGCGATCTTCGTCATCACCTGCCAGGACCCCCTGCAGATCAAGGCGGCGCTCAATGGCGCCGAACGCGCACGCCGGGAGGCCCAAACCGACACGCCCGTCCTGGTCATGGTGACGCTGGAAACCACGGGAACCATGCTGGTCGGCACCGAAATCGCGGCCGCCGCGGCGGTAATCAAGGCCTACGATGTGCCCCTTGTCGGGCTAAACTGCGCCACCGGGCCCGTTGAGATGCAACGACACGTCGAATGGTTGAGCCGGAACTGGCCCGGTCAGATCGGTGTCTGGCCCAATGCCGGCCTGCCGGAGTTGGTCCAGGGCAAGACTCGCTATCCCCTGCTGCCGCAGGAACTGGCCAATTGGCAGGAGCGTTTCATCGAGGAGAACGGCGTCAACCTGATCGGCGGATGCTGCGGCACCAATGCGGCCCATATTCAGGCCCTGGACGACGTGCTGCGGCGGCGCGCGGGCAAGGGCGCTCTGCGGCCGGCTCCAGCGCGCCGCACGCACCATTGGGTTCCCGCCGTCGCCTCGCTTTACTCTCACGTGCCCTTGGCCGAAAAGGCGACGGTGCTACGCATCGACGATGCCTGCGCCCGCGCCGACAACGAAACCTTCCACGCCGCCGTCGAAGCCGAAAACTGGGATGGATGCGTCACCCTGGCGCGAAGCAAGGAAAAGGCCGGCGGCCAGATCATTGCGGTTCGCTTCGTCGGATTCGATCGCGACGAAGAGGCCGATATGGAGGCGTTCGTTTCGCGCCTGCGCGGTTCCGTCGGCGCGGCGCTGCTTTTCGAGGCCGACGATCCGGCCGCTCTTAGCGCGGCCCTCAAGCTTTACGGCGGCAAGGCGACGATTGGCGGCATCGATTTCGCCGCGGGCGCCGCTCCGGCGGAAGCGCGCCTGGATCTGGCGCGCCGGTTCGGCGCCGCTGTCATGGGACGCGCCGTCGACGAGGACGGACCGGCGCATGATATCGAGGGCGCGCTGCGCATCGCCCGGCGCCTGTACGTTATGGCCTGCGACGAACGCGGCGTGGCGTCGAGCGACCTGCTGATCGAATTGCCCGTCTTGCCGCTCGCCACGGCGGCCGGGCGCCACAACGCGGTTCTCACCCTCGACGCCATCGAGGCCGTCGCCGGTGAATTCCCGGAATGCCGGATCGTGGTTTCGCTGTCGGCCTTGTCGGCGGGGCTCGAGGCGGCGGCCGCCGAAGTCGTGCAGTCGGCTTTCCTCGCGCTGGCCCGCGAGCGCGGGCTCGCCGCGATTGTCGCCGACGTCTCGACGATCCCGCCGGTGGAGGAGTTGCGGCCCGAGGAGCGCCGCGCCGCCGAGAATTTCATCCTCATGCGGCGGCCGGGCGGCCGCGACCCGCTTGACGTTCTGGTTGGTTTGATTTCCGCGCGCCCTTCGGAGAGGGACGACGAGACGGGGATCGTTCTGCCCGTCGACGAGCGCCTCAAAATCCGCATCGTCGAGGGCGACCGCCAGGACATGGAGCAGGATCTGGATGAAGCGCTCCAGGAGTGCGCGCCCCTCGACATCATCAATGAAATCCTGCTCGAAGGCATGAAGACGGTTGGCGATCTATTCGGCGACGGCAGGATGCCGTTGCCCTTTGTCCTCGAAGCGGCGCAGACGATGAAGGCGGCGGTAGCCCATCTGGAACCCCATATGGACTCGGTCGCAAGCGCGGCGCGAGGCACTATCGTCCTGGCCACGGTCAAAGGCGATATCCACGACATCGGCAAGAACCTGGCCGATATCATCCTCGCCAACAACGGTTACCGCACCGTCAACCTGGGCGCCAAACAGCCGATCGAGGCGATCATTTCGGCGGCCCGTGAGGAGAAGGCGGACGCCGTCGGCATGTCGGGGCTGTTGATCCGCTCCGCGGTGATCATGCGCGAGAACTTGGAGGAGATGCGCCGCTACGGCCTAGACCTGCCGGTGTTGCTCGGTGGCGCCGCGCTGAGCCGAAAATATGTCGAGGAAGACTGCGTGCCGGCTTATGGCGCGGGGCGCGTGGTCTATGCCGGGGACGCCTTCGACGGGCTTGCGCTGATGGATAAGGTCGCAGCGGGGGAGCTCGCGGCGGAGGCCGGCGAGGCGGACTGGCCCTCCAACCGGCCACCGGACGCCGCATCGCCGGTCGAGAAGAGGCCGCCGCGGCCGATCGACCTGGAGGAAATCGGCCTGCGCCGGGCCGAGCTGCAAACCGACGTCGCGGTCCCGAAGCCGCCTTTCTGGGGATCCCGTCTGTTGGAAGTCGACTCCCTGGACGCGTTGCTGCCGCTGCTTAACGAGCGGCTGCTGTTCCAATTCCAATGGGGTTTTCGGAAAGGCGGCCGCACGCTGAAGCAATGGCGGTCATGGGCGGAAAACGAGGTGCGCCCCATCCTGCACCGTATCGTCGAACAATGTGAGGTAGAACGGATCCTGCGCCCCCGGGCGGCCTACGGTTATTGGAAATGCGCCTCGGAAGGCGACGCAATAGTGCTGTTCGGTGCGGACGGGAAAACCGAGGTCGCGCGCTTTGATTTGCCGCGCCAACAGCGGAGTGGCGGCGTTTGCATTGCCGATTTTATCCGTGACGCCGATACCGAGGGGCACGACGTCATCGCCTTGCAGGCGGTGACCGTAGGCCAGCAGGCAACGGACGCGGTGCGCGCGCGCTTCGAGGACGACCGCTATCAGGATTATCTCTACCTGCACGGCTTTACGGTCGAGGTGACCGAAGCGATGGCCGAGTATGCGCACCGGTGTATTCGCCAGGAACTCGGCATCGGAGGGCAAGACACCGGCGGCGGCGAGGCATTGTTGCGGCAGGGCTATCGCGGGGCCCGCTATTCATTCGGCTTTCCGGCGTGCCCGCACCTAGAGGACCAGGCGCAAATTCTAGACCTGCTTGACGCCGGACGCATCGGCATCGCCATGAGCGACGAGCAGCAATTGCACCCGGAGTTGGCGACGACGGCCATTGTGTTGCATCATCCGCAGGCGCGATACTTCAGCGTTTGAAAAGGAACGGACCGAAATCAGAGGGGAAAGGAGGCGGATCGAAACAGGGTGATAGGAGGCGGAAATGGATCGCCGATCCTACGATTACGTCATTGTCGGCGCGGGCTCGGCCGGCTGCACGCTGGCTAACCGGCTGACGGCGAACGGAAAATATTCGGTGCTGCTCTTGGAAGCCGGGCCGAAGGACTCCTCGCCGTGGATTCATATCCCCCTCGGCTATGGCAAGACGTTCGCCAACCCGAAGTACAACTGGTGCCTATACACCGAGGCGGATCCGGGAATGGATGGCCGCTCGCTTTACCTGCCGCGCGGCAAGACCCTCGGCGGCTCGAGCTCGATCAACGGCCTCATTTACCTGCGCGGCCAGTCACAGGATTATGACCTGTGGGAGGAGCTCGGCAATAGCGGCTGGGGATGGCGTGACGTCCTGCCTTATTTCAAACGATCGGAAAGCAATGTGCGCGGCGCCAGCGACTATCATGGGGCTGACGGCGGGCTCGGCGTATCGGACGTAAACCATCGCCATGTTCTGGCGGAAGCCTTCATCGATGGGTGCGCGCAGACAGGTATCCGGCGCAATGACGACTTCAACGGCGCGGAGCAAGAAGGCGCCGGATTCCTCCAATTCACCAGCGTTCGCGGCCGGCGTTCCAGCACCGCCGTCGCCTTTCTCAAGCCGGCGCGCAAGCGATCGAACCTTCGCGTCGAGACGGAGGCGACCGTCCGGCGCATGCTTTTCGAAGGCAACCGCGTAAGTGGGGTGGCATACGATCAGGGTGGCGCCGAACACCAGGTTCAGGCGGGGCGTGAACTCGTTATTTGCGCCGGAGCGGTTCATTCCCCGCAACAGCTCCAACTCGCGGGAATAGGCGACGCCGAGGTCCTTCGCGATCATGGCATCCCCGTGGTCACGCATCTTCCCGGCGTCGGCCGCAACATGCAGGACCACATGCAAGCGCGCGTCGTCCATCGAAGCATCAAACCGGTGACCATGAACGACGAGATGAACAGCGGATTCCGCCAGTTCAAGATGGCGATGAAATACGCCTTGGCACGCCGTGGGCCCTTGTCGATGTCGATCTGCTATGCCGGCGCTTTCGTACGCACGAATCCGGAGGTCGCGACGCCGGATGTCCAGTTCTACTTCTTTCCGCTGTCTTCCGACATGCCAGGGGCGCCCCTGCACGAGTTTTCGGGCCTTACAACGGCCGCGGCCCAGCTCAGGCCGGAAAGCCGCGGCGACGTCATGATCAAATCGGCCGACCCGCGCGAGGCGCCGGCGATCAGGACCAACTTCCTCTCGACCGAGACCGATCGCCGGATAGTGGTCGAGGCGCTCAAGATCGTCCGCAAGGTTGCCGCGTCGCCAGCCATGCGGTCGTGTATCGACAGTGAGTACATGCCGGGTAAGGACCTCCAGAGCGACGATGAATTGCTCTCCTTCGCCCGGACCACCGGAAGCACGTTGTTTCACGTGAGCGGCACTTGCAAGATGGGATCGGACCGCGACGCCGTGGTCGACGACAGGTTGCGCGTGCACGGGGTCAGCAGGCTGCGCGTCGTCGATTGTTCGATCATGCCGACGCTGGTGTCGGCGAGCACCAATGCGACGGCGATCATGATCGGGGAAAAGGCCGCCGATATGATACTTGAAGATGCAAGCGCCTAGTGGACCGGCTTAAACATTTGCACCCCTACGACAAAAAGAAAGGAATTGTTCGATGGCAGACAAGAACTGGAAGATAAGCGGCGAGTACATGGAAAGTTGTAACTGCGACCAACTGTGTCCGTGCATCATTACCAACCCGCAGGGGCCAGTGACCTACGAGGATTGCCGGGTCATCATGATCTTTCGCATCGACGAGGGCGACTGCGGCGGAGTCGATCTGAGTGGCCTGTGCATGGCCCTGGTCGCCAAAACGGGCCAGGTCATGTCCGACGGCGACTGGATTTACGGCGGAATCGTCGACGAAAAAGCGAACGACGCCCAACGCGAAGTTCTCACCGCCATCATCGGCGGGGAGGCTGGGGGCCCACCCGGCATGATTCGGCAAAACCTGGTCAGCGATTTTCGCGGCGTAGAGGTCAAACCGATCGAGTTCGTGATGGACGGTCGGAAACGGGCGGTGTCGATCCCGGGCATGCTGAGTTACTCCCTCGATGGGGTCGAGTCCCGGCGCGGCAACGGCGAGCCCTACTACATCGACAACGTCGGCCATCCGGCGGGGTCCAGGCTGGCGCTGGCGATCACGGACGAAATCCATGTCGACTGCTTCGGCATCGAGTTCGACGCCAAGGGCGCCCGCAACAACGGCCATTACGCGTCCTTCTCCTGGGCCTCGTGACGCACGTTTCGCGGACACGGGACCGCTCCGGAGGCTGCCCATGACCGCTCCGACGCCGCGCCGGCGCGTTCGCCGATGACCGAACCGCGAACCACGGACGGACAGGCCGCCGGCGCCGCGACCGGACGCACAATGATCCTCGTGGCGTTGGCGGGGCTGACCGGAATTTCATGGCTCTATCTGGTCGATCTCGCCGCCGACATGGGCGGCGGCATGAGCGGCGCCATGGGCGCTTCCTTGACGACTTGGTCGGCATACCGATTCCTGCTCATGTTCGTCATGTGGTGGGTGATGATGATCGGCATGATGGTGCCCAGCGCCGGCCCAATGATCTTGATGTTCGCCACCATCAACCGCCGCCGCAGGGAGCGCGACCAGCCGTTCGTGCCGACGGCCGTGTTCGCCGCCGGCTACCTGGCCGCATGGGGGGCGTTCAGCGCGGCCGCCACCATCGTCCAATGGGGCCTCGAAGAGGCGGCGCTCCTGTCCCCGATGATGGTATCGACGAGCCCCGTCCTAGGCGGTCTGCTGTTCATTGCAGCCGGCGTCTACCAATGGACGCCGTGGAAACACGCCTGCCTGAGGAAATGCCGCTCGCCGCTCTCCTTCCTCATCACGAGATGGCGTGACGGAAACCGCGGTGCGTTTCTCCTCGGTATCGAGCACGGCGCATATTGCCTCGGCTGCTGCTGGTTCATCATGGCGCTGCTGTTCGTCGGCGGCGTCATGAACCTGCTCTGGGTCGCCTTTATCGCCGCCGTCGTCTTCGTCGAGAAGCTGTTCCCGGCGGGGGAACGGCTCGCCCGGGCCAGCGGCG
>CAYLTU010000082.1:0-20811 GCA_964386465.1 uncultured Rhodospirillaceae bacterium | reverse complement strand
TGGCCGGGGTGGTCGACGGACAGGACCATGTCCTGCGACAGAAGCTGCGGGTCGTGGAAGAGCGTGTCCATGTCCTGGACCTGTCCGCAGGGGACGCCGGCGGCGTTGAGTGTGTCGATCCAGTAGTCGACACTGTTCTCGCCGATCTTTTCGTCGACGATGGCGTTCATGCGCCTGAGGTTGCGGACTCGCGTGTCGTTGTCGGCGAAGTCCGGGTCGTCATAAAGATGCGTCAGGTCCAGCACTTCGAAGAAGCGGCGCAGGAACACTTCGCCGGCCGGCGCGATGGCAACGTCGCCGTCGGCGGCGCGGAACAGGCCGTAGGGGCACAGCACCGGGTGATCGTTGCCGGTGCGGCGTGGCTCCTTCCCGGTCGTGAAATATTCGGCACTCATATAAGCGAGCATACTGACCAGTCCGCCCATCAAACTGGACTCGACATATTGTCCACCTTTGTCGGCATCGCCTTTTCGATTCACTAGGGCGCAAGCTACGCCGAAGGCGGTGTAGATGCCGGCGATCAGGTCGGCCAGCGGTGGGCCGGCACGCATCGGCGGGCCGTCCGTTGTCCCGTTTACGCTCATGAAGCCGCTCATCGCCTGGGCGATGAAATCGAAGGAGGGACGGTCCTTGTAGGGGCCGGTGCTGCCATAGCCGTTCACGCTGCCAACGATCAGGTTCGGGTTGAGTTCCTTCAACCGCGCCGCGTCGAATCCCATTTTGGCTAGCACGCCGGGCCGGTAGTTCTCTAGCAGCACGTCGGCGCCGCGGATCAGGTCGCCCAGTATCTCCTTTCCCGCGTCGGTGTAGAGATCGATCGTGACCGAGCGCTTGTTGCGGTTGAACTGTGCAAAATAGGCGCTGATGCCGTTAAGCGCCGCGCCCTGGCCGCGCACCTGGTCGCCGCGCCCGGGATGCTCGATCTTGATGACGTCGGCCCCCATATCCGCCAGCAGGACGGAACAGAACGGACCCGCTATGACGCGGGTCAGGTCGACGACCTTGATTCCGCTTAGGGCTGGCATTTCGTTCTCCCAATGACCGGACGTACGGCAGATCCGCAAGTGAACCTACCGACTCTGGCGCAATGGACGGAACCCAGCAAGCGAGTAACCGGCATTCGGTTTCGCGCGCCGGTCTATTTCCTCCCGCGAACACATTTCGTAGGCTTCTGGAGACGGCATGCAAGTGAGAGGGCGGTAGCGCACGATCTGGTCATCAAGAACGCCATCGTTGTCGATGGGCTGGGCAATCCGGCGACGGAGGGTGAAATAGCGGTTTCCGGCGGGCGTATCTCGGAAGTCGGGCAACGCGTCGGCGAGGGACGTGAGGCCGTCGACGCGGACGGGCTGACCCTGGCGCCGGGCACATCGATCTGCATACCCATTTCGACGCGCAACTGACCTGGGACCCCTATGCGACGCCGTCGAACCGGCTGGGGTGACGACTGTCGTTATCGGCAATTGCGGCTTCACCATCGCGCCCTGCAAGCCGCAGGACCGCGGCCGCTTGCGGAAGGGCGCCTGGCGGATCTTATGCTGTTCGACCCGAAGACGGTGGGCCGCGGCGAGAAGCGCCGCGTCCAGGATCTACCGGCGGGTGCGACGCGCGTCGATACGTCGGCCGTCGGGCTACATGGGGTCTGGGTCAATGGTGTTCGCACGGTCGATACGAACCGACAACTTGTCCGATTGCGGCAAACCGGGGCAGTTGCTGCGGGACTTTGCCGACCGGATGTAGCGAGCGAATGGCCGCGGCGGTGAGCATTGTATCGCGGCCGTAGATTAACGATCGGTGTTCAGGATGCTCGTTAACACGGTAAGGCTAACGCGCTTCAAATCTGTGTCTTGAGCTTTTCTTTCAGGCCATTGACGATGTCGTCGGCGACGTGGCCGAAGATCGCCTCCCAGGCGCCGATCGTGTAGGCGCCGCCGGCATCGACGGTGCGCCGAGCGTTCACGGTCGCCACTCTTTTTTTGCCGTCGTAAAGGGAGCATTCGACGGTAAGCACCGTGGAGCCGTAACCGGGCATGAGCCATCGCTTAAACGCGTCGCCCGGTTCGTAGTCGACGATCCTGGCCGACAGGACAAGCGGTTTTTGGCCGCTTTCGGCCCCACCAAGCAACTTCGACGCCCGCAACTTTGCCTCCAGCGCATCCCGCATCTTCTGGGCCACGTCCAGATCCTTGTGCTCGTTGCCCCGCTTGATTTTCGGCGCGGCGTCAACCACTTCGCCAACCGCAATGGCGGTGTCGGAGGCGGGTACGAACTCCGGAACGAACGAAAAATCCTGTTGCGCCGTCCCGCAGCCCGAAAGGGCGAGAACACCGATAGCGGCGAGCGCCAAGACAGCTGTCCGAACAAAACCCCGTTTGAACGTGAACATCGCGAGTACTCCATTCCGTGCGGCGGGTGCCGCGTTACCCGCGACCTTCGCGCTGCCGAGCTGCAATGCAAAGCCGTATGGAATTCCCTAGCGCACGGCATCATCGTGACCGACCGCGGGTTGGCCCATTCGGAGGAAATCCCGTTGAATCCAGCCGTATCGGCCATCCGCCGTTTCCACATACGCCATGGTGCCGCTGACGTCTTTTCGGATTATCGCAATCGGCGCGTCCCCCGTTGGAATCGTGTGCGCCTCGGCTGTAATATCGGGCGCGCGATGCAACTGAAGTTCCGGCACAGATACGTATTTTTTGGGGGCCGGCGGATCGGGTCTGCGGGAATCCGCGGTTTTGAAATCTAGTTTTGCTGGATTGCCGCCGAACAGGTTGGTCGCCCAGGCGGCTTCCGGCTTCGACACTTCGAGATAGGGCGTGAAATCGCTGCCGTCGACACGCAGCCGCCTGCGCAATGTTTCGAAGAGGACATAGGCGGAAATGGTCCGGCCGAGCCCCTGCGCGATACGATCGAGGACTGCGCCGTCGGCGACCTCCGCCGGTTTTTGATGATCGTCCGGCAAGGCGACAAATGCGAACGTTTGGGCCGACAGCGTCGTATTGACCGGTTTTGGATCGAGGCCCGGGTCGATCCATCCCGGCGCGAAGATGGAGTGCCGTATCCCCGGCGGAAGATCTATAAGACGGCGAAAGCAGGCGGGCGCGATCATCATTAGCGCCGTCCGGGGTTTTGCCACCCGTCCCTCAATGTCCGGTGGGCATGGTTCGCCCGGCCTCCGGCCTGTAGCGCCGCTAACCCAAACGAATCGGCGCTCCCCGGTTACCGCAGGCTGCGCGACAAACTTGCGGATTAGGCTTGACAAGGTGCCCGCATCGGCATCGGTGACGATCCGGACCCGGGTGAAACGGTATCCCGTTTTCAGAACCCATTCGATCTGCGCCGCGCGCCGGTAAAGGCTACCCTCCGCGAATTGCAGCGCGATCAGCGCTTCGCTGTAGGGCTGGGCCCAAGCCGCAGGCGTTGCGCCGCAAAACAGCAACAGGGGCGCCAGTACCGAGATCATGCGAATCATGCATCCTCCTTCCCGCCGTCGGGTGTTCGTCGAATTCTCTTGGCTATGAAAGAAACCGGCCGATTTTTTGACCTGGCGTCGCGACGCCGGGTGAGATCAGGGCGTCAGCTCGTGCCACACGGAGACAACCGTGATACCGCGCGCGTTCAGGCCTCGGACGACCGATAACCAGTCCTTGGCGTAGGGATAAGCGCGGTTCTGAAACATCTTCCGTAGCATCCATTCGACGGATACCGTGAGCGGGTCTTCGGAGGCGAGAGCGACGAACTGGTACCGCATCGGCGCGGCGAGATCTTGAGGCGGACGGACCGACCAGCGCCGGGTGTCCTTGGAGGGTTGTAAAGCGGTGTTCAACGCGCTTCGGTCGGCAAGGAGATAGGTTCTGTCGGGGACCGCTTGCGCAAAGGCCCAGACATGAGCGGACCGGCCTCGGTTGGCGACTTCGAAAACCAAGGCGCACAACCCGGACACGGCACTGGCTAGGAGTTGTCCCTTCGCGTCCTTCGCCACCGGCGCCAGACGGGTTTCGCCGGAGGTCTCGTTGGGACATGGTTCTCCGGATGGCGCGCGGCTTTCGAATATCGCAAGCGAGATCGATTCCGGGTCGGGCCGGCGAAAGTCGAGCCAGTACCGAAACCCCCGCGCGAACAGGCCGCAAGAGAGGCAGTCGCTGGCAGTGGCTTCGTCGAGGCTATCATTCAATTGGGACATCCGAGCGGAGCGGTGCTGGTCGATCCAATCCGGCAATCCGGACTTGAGCGCGAACAGCCCGAAAACCGCAAAGAGCGCCACGGTAGCCCCCGAAATCCAGACAGACCGTGGAAATCCCCTGGAAGGGGCTTGCGGTTCTCCCCTGGTCCGATCCCGGGGTCCGGGGCTCGGTAAGTCCAGGTCGCGGCAAAGCGCATCGACATCGTCCAAAGCGACGACCCTGCACTGCGCCGGATCGATGCCACGTCGTGCGATCCAGTCAAGCTGCCAGCTGTTTCCCACTTCGATCGGCGTACTGACGTCTATGCGATAGGCGGGGTGGCCAAAATACTTCTCGATGACGCCGGTGGGCTCGCGGACGAATGAATCATAGCTCCGCGCGATCGGAAGCGCGATCGTCTTGCCTCCAAGGCAGATTACCGACCGGACTTTTGCATCTTCGAGCGTGACGCGTTGGATTTCCGAAGGACCTTCCGTGGTCCCGATATAGACGCGTACCGCCATTAGCGGAAATACACCACCGCATCAACGTCCCGCAGCGCCGTCAGGAACGCCGAGTCCGCCTGCAACAGGAGCTGAATCACGCCGTCGATCGCCTCCGGTATCCGAAACGACAATTTTATTGTCGTCGGTAACGTCGACGGCCTTGACTATGAGCGGGCCGTCGCCGACGAGCGGCAGTCGGACCGCTTGTCCCACAGTGCGCGCGTACCGCACTACACCGCTTTGCCTCAATATTCCGGAATCTACGTGGCCGCGGCTGTACAGAACCGTGCCCGACCGCGTTATGATCTCGGGCAGCAGGACGGGCAGAAACAGCACGTTTTCCAGATCGACGATCAAGCCGGTGTAACGTTTGGACGGTTCGGCGGGCCGCGGCGCCTCGGTTGCG
Organism: uncultured Rhodospirillaceae bacterium; assembly: GCA_964386465.1. Lineage (GTDB taxonomy): Bacteria > Pseudomonadota > Alphaproteobacteria > UBA8366. The sequence goes on along the minus strand of CAYLTU010000082.1, from coordinate 15,736 downwards.
CGGTCGACGGGTTTAGCTCGAGAGAGGGTGTCGATCAAAGACCCGCTGTTGCACGCCGCGTGACCAGGCGTCATGCAGAGGCGTAGCGTGACCGACGCGAACGGTACGCCGACGCGCTTTACATTTTGTGGGCCGGCGCGAACGATTATCTGGGCGGCGGCGTCTTCGATCCGTCGATCCCGATAGGCAATCTGTCCACGGCGATCGCCGAACTGTATGGCCTGGGCGGCCGCCGATTTCTCGTGCCAAATCTGCCAGACCTCGGAGCGACGCCGCTCGGCGCGGCGGTCGATCCGGCCGGTCTGTCGACACTCACCGATTTCCACAATGCGGGCCTGACCCTCGCGCTGGGCGATCTTTCGGCCTCGCTGAGCGGCATCGAAATCGCCAAGCTCGATATACATCAGGCGTTCGGTAACCTGCTCGCCGATCCGGCCGCGTTCGGCCTCACGAACGCTGCCATACCGTGCCTTGACGCGACCGTTACCGGCCTTCCGACGGGCGCCTGCCCGGGCGTCGCAAGCTTCGATGCCGGTGGTGCGGTGTTCTGGGATCCACTGCATCCCACGGCGCAGGTGCACCGCCAGCTTGCGAAGCTCGCCATGGTTCCCGAACCCGCGGCATTGACGCTGTTCGGTTTCGGTATCGCCGGGCTGGGCGTTCTGCGCCGGCGACGCTCTTCCTCCCCGTGTCCGATCGCCTCCATGAGGCGGCGGTCGGTGCGATACCTCGACGCCGGGGCCGCTCTCGCCTTGCTGATCTACTTCGCCCCGTGTTTCGCGGCGATCGCGTTGGCGCTGCGATTTAGCGGTCCCGGCCCTCTTTTGGAGAGTATCGAGGTGCTTGATGCGCAGTCCCGCCGCATCCGGCTGCTGCGCTTCCGGACTAAGGCACGCCGGCGCGCGGTGCAAAACGTCTTGCGAACGACCCGGATCGACGAACTGCCGCGGTTGATCAACGTCCTGCGCGGTGACGTAGAGCTGCGGTCGGTTTTGGAGATCGCGCGTTAATGTAGAGCCGGTTTACCAGTCGCCGCCGCCTAAAACGGCACCGTGCCGATGACCACGGCGCGCTACCGGTGGACGCTCCCGTTATTGTTCTTCCGTCGGTCAGCGTGGCGTCGGAATTGCGGCGCTGGGGCGGTCCGCAAGGGGCGCTCCGCGTGTTCGCGATGGACGAAACTGTACAACATGCGTTGCTGGGGGCAAATTGTCTGGACAAGGACGACAGCAACGCGCACCGCATGTGTGCGCGGGATCGACATCAGGGAGCGAACACACGATGGAATTCGCCTTCACCGAAGAACAGCAACTGATCCAGGATTCCGCCAAACGCATGGTGGAGAAAGATATTCAACCGGTTCTGGACGCCCATCCGTCCGACAAGTCCTTGCCGCGCGAAGCGATGGCGAAGATATACCCGGTGCTGGCGGCGCAAGGCATAACCGCGCCGAGGGTGCCGGCGGATCAAGGCGGCTCCGGCATGAAGATGCTCGACTATGCGTTGATCTACGAGCAGCTGCCGGCCTGGCTGTCGATGTCGATCATGGGTCACGAAGTCACCTACGCACGCATCCATGCCGAAGCGACGCCGGCGCAGCGCGAACGGTTCCTGCCCGGCATGCTGTCCGGCGAAAAAATCGGCGGCTCGGCTACCTCGGAACCGGGGGCCGGCTCGGATCCGCGCGGTATCACCACGCGCATGACCGTCGACGGCGATAAGGCGATCGTCAACGGCCGCAAGATCTGGATCACCAACGGCTCTGTCGCGGACATTATCGCGGTGGGCTGCATCGACGGCGTCGACGAGAAAGGGCGCAATACCCTGAAGCGAATTGTTGTCGAGCCGTCGAAGTGCAATGTCGAAATCCGCGAGATCGCAATGACCGGGTTGCGCCAAGGGCACCTCTCAGAGGCGGTATTCGAGGATTGCGAAGTGCCGGCGGCGAATATTCTGGCCTCCGGCGGCGACGCCGCGCGCATGCTGACGATAACCTGGAACGGCAACCGGCCGCTGGTCGGGCTGGTCGCGGCACGGTTGGCGGAGCGCGCTTTCGAGGCGGCGGTCGAATATGCGAGCGTGCGCGAGCAGCATGGCAAGCCGATCGCCGGCCATCAATTGGTCCAGAAGAACCTGGCGGACATCCAGACGGCGATCACGACCAGCCGCCTGCTGTGCTACCGTGCGCTAGACCTCATGGATCGGGGCGCGCGCAACAACGCCGACGCCGCAATGGCGAAACGCTACGCGACAACCGTCTGTCTGGAAGCGATTTCTAAGGCGATGGCGATCCATGGCGGCATGGGACTGACGGAGGAGGTGGGCCTTGAGCAGCTGTGGCGCGACGCCCGCATGCTGACGGTGCCCGATGCGACTGACGAGATACTGACCCTCATCCAGGGCCGCGAGATCACGGGAATCGCCGCGTTCCGGTAAGCGTCGCCGCTAACCGGTTTTGCTTGTCGGCGGACTCGTTTGGTTCGCGAGTTCCGGCAGCGGCAGCCGAACGGTCGCGGTCGTTCCTTCGCCTACGATGCTTTCGATAGACAGAGTGCCTTCGTGCGCCGTGACGAATCGTTTGGAAATCCACAGTCCGAGGCCCGCGCCCGATCCCGTGCGGTAGGGATCGATCGAGCGGAGCGGATCAAAAATACTCTCCAATGCATCCTCGGGTATGCCGCATCCCGAATCCCGCACGACAATTTCCACCCCGTCTTTGTTGGGGGCAATGCGAAGCGAAACGGCGCTCGAAGGTTCACTGAACTTAATCGCATTGGACACCAGATTCAGGATGACCTGCTTCAGCGAGCGACGATCGATGAACAGTTCGAGGCCAGGTTCGGGAACATCGCTATCGAGCCGGATATGCTGTTGAAGCGAAATACCCTGCGCAATTGCCAGAATTTCGTCCGCCAATCGTTTCGCGGAGACACTTTCGAATTCGAGCGCCTGTTCGCCCAAATCAAGCCGGGATGTTCCGAGAAGGTCATCGACGATCGATAGGAGATGCCTTGCGCTACCAAGTATATCTTTCGAATATCCGTGGTAGGTTTCGTTTCCCAAGACGCCGAAAACCTCTTCCGAAATCATCTCTGAAAAGCCGATAATGGCATTCAAAGGAGTTCGCAGCTCGTGACTCATCGTTGCGAGGAAGCGGTTCATCAAGGTATTTGCGGTTACCGCGATGTCACGTTCGCGCTCGAGGGTGCGGGCGTTTCGTTCCGTTTCGACGCTGCCGGTCACGTTGCGGCCGACCCCCCGGTATCCTTGGAATGCGCCCGTTGCACTGAAAACGGGATCTCCGGATACGGCGCTGTACCCTATCGTGCCGTCACCGGCACGGTATGCGTATTCGAAATCGCGAAACGGGCGCCTTTCGGCGAGATCTTCGGCGTGTTTGGCCCATTTCGCTTGCGTTTCATCGTCGTTCCGCTCAGCGCCGATAGTTTCCAACAATTCATGGCGGGTCATTCCAAGCATCTCATGCATCGAGCGCTTGTAGTGCTCATTTACACTAGAGGAATAAAATACGAAGCGGAGGTCTTCGTCGGTTTCCCAAAGCCAGTCGGAGCCCACTTCGGCGAAGGTGCGGAACCGCGCTTCGGCCTGCGCAAGCTGATCGCGGGCATCGCGAAGGGCTTCTGCCTGATCCGCGTCACCTTGCCGTTCGTTTATGTCGTCGCCCGTGCCGATAACATGGACCATCATCGCCATGCGACCGTCGTTCAGGGCGACGCCTGTGCAACGACAACGCACCGTATGCGGTTCGTTATCGGGATAGAGCGTCCAATGCGCTTCTATGGTTTCGCCATCGGCGAAGCGGTCCGCATAGTCCGAGAGACGGCCTTTCGTCACATCCGAATTCGCCCCGAACGTGCGTGCGCAAAATACCTCAAGACTTTCGGCGCGCCAAAATTTGAGAGCAGTGGGATTGGCCCATACCATGCGGTCGCGACCCAGATCGTAGACCCAGATCGCGTCGGCGACGAAACTCAACGCCGTAGGATCGAAACCCAGTTCGACCGTATTCTCGCCGGGCGGACTTTGCTCAAACATGCGCTGCCCAATAACCACTTTTGGATGCCCCTCCATCGTTCCATTTTGCGTTGTAACGGTATTGAGTTTTGGGCCGCTATTTGCCGGAAATTATTTCTCTCAAGCCGGTTCGACCGTAGGAAATTCCAAACGCGCACGTATTGGGATACCGTTAGAGCGCGAAAATCGAGTGGAACATATAGTTACCGAAGGTGGTATAAATTTGGTTAACGCCTGACCGCTTAGGGGCGTAGGCCTTGCCACTGATCGATTTGACCTCGTCGGAACGGTTTGCCGGTTTCATATTCTAGCGTCAAATCGGTAGGGGCTGCTGCGGTCGGCGGGACGGAGGCATGTGCGCGCGGCGCATGTTGGCGATAATCCAGTTCTGTACCTCGTGCAACATCGTGTCGCGCTGTTCCGCATAGTCGGGTTTGGCCCACAGATTGTGGTGTTCACCGGGATCGGTATTGAGATCGTACAATTCTCCATCCGGTTCGCCTTGGTAGAAGACGAGTTTCCAGTCCCGGTCGCGCCGCATCACGATATATTCGGCACCGCTCTGGATATGGTCCCGACCGAGTTCGGCGTAAACGACGTCTTCGGTTTCGGCCCCGCATTTGCCGCCAAGGTGTGGCAGCAGCGTGGCGGCTTCGAAATCGTCGGGTGTCGGCAGCCCGGCGAAATCGAGGATCGTCGGGGCAATGTCGGTCAGCTGCACCAGCCGGTCCTCGATCCGCCCCGCCGGGATGCGGCCCGGCGACCAGAACACCAGCGGGACCTTCACAACCGAGTCGTACATGGTCCATTTCTGGATGTGCCCGTGATCGCCCAGCGCGTCGGCGTGGTCGGAGGTGAAGATCACGATCGCGTCCTCCAGATAGCCTTTCGCTTGCAGCATTTCCATGATCTGGCCGACTTTCTCGTCGATCATCGTGACGTTGGCGGCATAATGACGCCGGATGCGCAGAATTTCCTCGGCAGTGACATCGTTCCGCCATGCGACCGAGTCGAAATTGAAATCGATTATGTTCCGCCGGTAGATCGCATGCGCTTGCGGCTGGCGGACCAGCTCTTCCGCAGTAACGCTCGGCAGGGGAATGTCGGCGTTGGCATAGCGATCGAGGTAACGCGGAATCGGGTCGTATGGCGGGTGCGGACCCGGAAAACCGATCTGAAGGAAGAGGGGACTATCCGCCTTGCGGTCCTCCAGCCACCACAGCGCCGTGTCGCCGATGAACATGTCGGAATGCATGTCCTCGTCCAATTCCCAAGGAAAACAACCGACTGCTTCGCGATAGCCTTCCGGGTTCCGGGCGATGCGCGTGTATCGGCTTGGTTTCTCGATCCGGCGTACCTTCAGCGCCTTGTCCCACTCGTCGTAGAAGGCGCGGTCGTGTTCGTCGAGAAACAGCGGCCGGTCCTTGTTTTCTACCGGAAAGCGCTGGTGGAAACCGCCCAAGCGGTCGTAGGGGTTGATATGCATCTTGCCGATGCTTGCGCAGTGGTAGCCGGCATCCACCAGCGACGAGACCCAGACCGGCTCCCAGGGTTGGAAATTGGTGAAGATGCCGGTGCCGTGCGGGAACTTTCCCATGAATAGGCTGGATCGCGCGGCGACGCAGACCGGCGAGTTGACGAAACAGTGGCTGAAGGCGGTGCCTTCGTGGACCAACCGGTCAAGGTTGGGTGTCTGCATCCAGGGTGAGCCCGTCGCGTTGATGGTGTCCGCGCGTTGCTGATCCGTCATGATCAGGATGATGTTTGGCCTGTCGGTCATTGGCGTCCCCGTCATTAGCGCCAATTGCCAAACGAACGACGAGAGTGTTTGTTTGGTTGGCGCGGATATTCGATTGCCGCAATTTCAGTGTAGTACGATCGTAAATTCGATGCCGATCGCATTTGCGCAGACTTGACCTTACAGAGGTAGAGTGGATAATCCGCGACCGTCGCGGCGGGTTGAATCGGGCGTGGTCGCGGATCAATCGGCTGCCTTGGTATCGAAAACTGGAATTGGCCCTGCCGAGGATTTTTCCGACAGAGTTGGCGCGCGGCGTATAAAACGAAGCTTGTAGGTATGCGACGTCGCGAATATTGGAAAATGGCACGCCCTGAATTACATCTCCTCTCTGCGGAAAGCGGGCAGCCGGGACAAAAATAAATGTCTGACGATTCGATAAACAACAACGGGTCACGCGATATCGATCCGAAGACCGAGGCGGTTCTCGCCCGTTATCGGTCGTATTTGCAGGACGATGTCGACCCTCGCGAATGGCCCTACGCGTGGCGCACGGAGATCAATCGCGGCGGTTTCCGCGCGGTCGATTTCCTCATGGATGAAATCATCGATGCGGGAAAGTGCATCGGCTGCGCGTCCTGCCTGACGATCTGTCCAGCGGACGTGTTCGACTACGCTGACGAAATACCTGTCAATGCGCGTCCCGAGGCCTGTGTCTTCTGCGTCCTGTGCGCCGAAGTCTGTCCCGTCCTGCGCCCGGTCGACGATAACGAGCGGACCCGCGCGCGGTTCCGGGCGCCGGCGAAAGACGATGGATATGGGTTTTACAGCTACGGCGTCTACGCCCGCGCAACAGACCCGGCATTGGTCAAACGGGGCCAGGATGGCGGCATGACGTCCGCCATGCTGATCCACGGTCTGGAAACCGGCCGCCTTGGTGGCGCCATATTGGGCGATGTCTATCCGGAAGCGCGGCAGATTGGCCGCCACAAGCTGGCGATGAACCGTCAGGACGTGCTCGACTGCGCCGCATCCCGCTATACTTATTCCCCGAACACGCTGGCATTGCAGGAAGCGATGCGCAAGGACGTCAAACCGCTTGCCGTCGTTGGAGTGCCCTGCCAGATCGACGGCGTGTGGCTGCAACAGACCTCGAGTATCCAGTTGGAGATGAGCCAGTGGTATCGCGAGAATATCGCGCTTACCGTCGGCCTTTTCTGTTCGGAGAGTTTCACGCATGAAAGTATCGACCGGCTCGCGGAAATCCACGAAGTCGCACCGGAGCGTATCGAGAATATAAACATCAAAGGCAAGGTGGTAGTTCGCCTCGACGACGGTGAAATCCGCATGTCGTCGCTGAAGCAGTACCGCAAATGGGCGCGGCCGGCTTGCCTCTACTGCCTCGATTATGGGGCGGAAAACGCGGATATCGGCGCCGGCGGTATCGGCATGGACGATTGGACAATGACCGTCATCCGTACCGGGGCGGGGCACGAGGCCTTCCAGTCGGCAATCGACGACGGCAAGATCGAAACCCGGCCATTGGAAGATGAGCCCAAGGGGGAGTTCCTCGCCAGGAAACTGTCTGCGGACAAACGCAAGAACCGGCCCTTGCCCGCGCACATGCCGACCTATCAGGAGCGGTTGGCACTGGACTATCTCGATCCCAAAACCTTCTACACGAAGGGGCCGGGCGCGCCTCCGAAGGAAGACGAGACGCGGAAAGGCGAGAAGTCATGAACGTAACGATGAAACCGGATGCGAGCGACGGCGGCGCTTCCTCGGTTCCGCAGCGTCAGCTTTCCGACCTCAGCGTCATGGTCGCGGGGCAGGGCGGCGACGGGTCGTTGACGATCGCCTCGCTGCTGTCGCAGCTATTCGCGTCGCGCGGCTTCCATCTTTACTCGACAAGCAGTATCGCGTCGCGCATCAAGGGCGGTCATGCCGCCGCCCTCCTGCGCGCGTCGGTCGAGCGGGCCGGTTGCATGGGCGATCATATCGATCTGCTGGTCGCCTTCGACGATGAGGCGGTCGAGAACGCCGCGCCGTCCATGGCAGCCGATGGCATCGTCGTATTCGACGGCTCGAAGGGGCCGCCGCCGGAAGGCGTTTTGGCGGACACGGTGCAGGTCTTTTCCGTGCCGTTCGGGCGTCTTGCCGTGCGCGATTTGGGTCGTGACCTGTTGAAGAATTGCCTCGGTTTCGGGATCGTTACACGCATTCTCGGTATCGTCGACGAAGATGCAGAGAATAGCCTGCGCAAGCGGTTCCAGCGACTTCCTGCAGCCGCAGTGGAAACCAATGTGGAAGCCTTCCGTATTGGCCTTGAGCAAGCTGCCGAAAGTGGATTGGAGGAAGGAAACAGCCCTTGGACGGTGGATGTCGGGGATCGCGAAGAGCATCTGATGATCACCGGCAACGATGCGCTGTCCTTCGGTTTCCTCGCCGCGGGCGGGCGCTTCTACGCCGGCTATCCGATTACGCCGGCGAGTGAAATTCTCTCCTGGCTGGAGCGTCGCCTGCCGCAATTCGGCGGTGTCGCGATACAGGCCGAAGACGAATTGTCGGCGATCAATATGGCGATCGGCGCCGCGCTGACCGGTACACGCTCGATGACGGCGTCGTCCGGGCCGGGCTTCGTGCTGATGCAGGAAGGTGTCAGCCAGTTGGGGTCGGCGGAAATCCCGCTGGTCGTGGTCGACTGCCAGCGTGCGGGACCGTCTACCGGCATGCCGACCAAGGTCGAGCAAAGCGACATCGGCACCATGGTCACTGGCGGCCATGGCGATTACCCGAAGGTCGTGCTGGCGCCGACCGACCAGGGCGACGCTTTTGACATCGGCGCCTTTGCCACCGATCTGTCGCAGCGGATCCAGGGACCGGTGATCATCGCGATGGACCGTGCCTTGTCGCAGGATTCCACGACGGTCAAACCGTTCGATCTGGAGGCCGTAAAGGTCGATCACGCCAAGCGCCTGACGCGCGAGGAAGTTCTCATGCTCGAAGAATACAAGCGCTATCTGATCACCGAAGACGGACTCTCGCCCTGGGCGGTGCCGGGCACGCCTGGCGGTCAGAGTCTTGTCACCGGCAATGAGCGCAACGAATGGGGCCTCGTTTCGGCCGAACCCAAAAACCGCAAGAAAATGATCGACAAGCGCACGCGCAAAATCGAGTCCGTGCGCGACGACCTGCCAAAGGGGGCGCGATGGGGCGACCGGAAGGCGAAGATCGGGTTGCTCGGGTTTGGCTCGGTTGGTCCGATCCTGGTCCGCGCCGCACTGCGGCTCGTCGATGCGGGTACCGACGTCCAGATACTCCGTTCGCGCACGATTTGGCCGATGCTGGACGAAACGCTCGATTTCGTTGGCGAGTGCGATCGCGTCTATGTCGTCGAATACAATGAAGTTGGACAATTCGCCCATCTCGTCAGTGGCGCCGGCGCGGACAAAGACAAGATGGTGAGTTTGCTGAAATACGATGGCGTTCCGTACAGGGCCGTCGACATCGCCAATGCTGTCCTCGAAAGGGAGGCCGCCGGCCAATGACCAAGACCTATACCCCAGCCCAGCCTATCTGGTGCGCCGGCTGCGGCGATTTCGGTGTGCAGGGCGCGCTGGAACGCGCCTTTATAGATCTCAACATCGCCAAGCATGACGTCATGATCCTGGCGGGGATCGGCTGCTCGGGTACCCTGCAGAATAATGTCGGGACCTATGGATATCATGCGCTGCACGGCCGCGTTCTGCCGACGGCGACAGGCGTCGCTTTCGCCAATCCCGACCTTACGGTCGTGGCGGTCGGCGGCGATGGAGACGGTTTCGCCATCGGCGCCGGTCACTTCGTGCATTCGGTGAAACGCAATCCCAATCTCCTCTATATCGTGATGAACAACAGCGTCTACGGGCTTACCAAGGGTCAGGACTCGCCGACGATGGATTCCGCCAGCGCCGCGGACGGGCTGGACGCGACGCGGCTGGCACTGTCGATTCCAGGCGCTAGTTTCATCGCCCGCGGATTTTCGCGATGGTCGCATCAACTGCACGAACTGACGATCGCCGCGCTCGAGCATGTTCGCGCGAAGCGCGGTTTCGCTTTCCTCGAGGTGCTGTCGCCTTGCGTGACCTACAACGACACCTACGCGAGCTGGGAATCGATGCTCGACAATGTCGATGAGGATCCGGACTACGACCCGACGGACCTTTCCGCCGCATTCGCCCGGGGCGTCGCGCTGGATGCGGAAGGCCGCATGCCGGCTGGCCTGATCTATCGTAACGAAGCTTCTGTCGGCCGCGAAGTGCCGCCGGCGATGGCGAACCAGGATCTTGATCCGTCGCAGCATCTCGAAAGCTATGGCAAGATCATGGCTTCCTACGCCGTCTAACATCTGAAGAACCCCGCCTGTGACCATGCGGCGACTAACTCTCAGCACGATTGATGGCATTCCGCTGGTAAGGCCGGGCGACGACGTTACGTCGTTGCTGCTCGATGCAATGTCTACTTCAGGCGATTCCTTGGAAGACGGCGATATCCTGGTCATCGCGCAGAAAATTTTTTCCAAGGCGCAGGACCGTTACGTATCAATTGCTGACGTAACGCCGTCGCCGCGCGCCGTGCAATTGGCGATCGAGGTCGACAAGGATCCCCGGATCGTTGAACTGATTCTCTCCGAATCCAGCGAGGTCGTGCGGCACCGTCCGGGGGTGCTGATCGTCGCCCACCGGCTGGGGTTCGTGATGGCGAACGCGGGTATCGACGCTTCCAACGTCGCCGAAGGCGGCGAGGCGGACGACCGCGTGCTGCTTCTCCCGGTCGATCCGGATGGCGATTGCGCGCGGATCCGCGCTGAAATCAAGCAGCGGACCGGGGTCGAGGTCGCGGTGATCATGAACGACAGCGTCGGGCGGGCCTGGCGCAGCGGGACCGCGGGGATTGCCATCGGCGTCGCGGGAATGCCGGCGATACTGGATTTGCGCGGCGACGACGATCTGTTCGGCCGCCCGCTTAAGGTTTCGATCGTCGGTATCGCGGACGAACTCGCGGCGGCGGCGTCGGTGCTGCAGGGACAAGCGGCGGAAGGGGCTCCGGCGGTGGTCATCCGCGGTTACACGGCAGAAGGCGAGCCGACGACCGGACAGGCGTTGATCCGCGACAAGAGCGAGGATCTGTTCCGATGAGCGGCGTAACCTGCGTGGCACTGTCCGGCGGCGTCGGCGGCGCGAAGCTGGCGCTCGGTTTGTCCAAGGCGATGGACCCCGCCGAATTGCTGATCGTCGCCAACACGGGAGACGATTTCGAACATCTCGGCCTTCGAATCTGTCCCGACATCGATACCGTGACCTATACGCTGGGCGGTATCGCCAATCCGGAGCTTGGCTGGGGACGGCGGGACGAGAGTTGGGCCTTCATGGACACGCTGGGGTCGCTCGGCGGCGAGACCTGGTTCAATCTCGGTGACCGCGATCTGGCCCTGCACGTGGAGCGGACCCGGCGTCTGCGGGAAGGCGAAACGCTGAGCGCCGTCACCGCCGACATGGCGGGAAAGTTTGGTGTCGGCGCCGCGATCGCGCCGATGAGCGACCAGGACGTACGAACGATCGTCGAAACGCCGGGCGGGCCGCTCGCCTTCCAGCATTATTTCGTGCGTGACCGATGCGAGCCAAAAGTCACCGGGTTCCGCTTCGACGGCGCCGCCGATGCGACACCGAGTCCGGCGCTGGAGGCGGCTTTCGCGGGCGCCGGGCCGGAAACGGTCGTGATCTGCCCGTCCAACCCCTTCATCAGCATCGATCCGATCTTGGCCGTGCCTGGTACCCGCGACATGCTGGTACTTTCCGCGGCACCCGTTATCGCGGTGTCGCCGATCGTCGGCGGCCGGGCGATCAAGGGACCGACGGCCAAGATGATGGACGAGCTGGGCATGGATGCGACGGCCGAAGGTGTTGCGCGGCACTATCGCGGGCTGATCGACGGATTTGTGCTGGATAGGGTAGACGCGGACGCGGCCGATGCGATAAAGGCGTCCGGGCCGGATGTACTTGTTACGAATACTGTGATGAAATCCCTGGATGATCGTGTATCGTTGGCGCGCGACATCGTCGCTTTCTCCAAACAGCTGAAACAGAATTGACGAATTCCATGTGGGCCGTACTGCCAGCCAAGGACTTCAACGACGCCAAGCAGCGGCTCGCCAGCGTGCTCGACGGCGCGGCGCGGCGCGGCCTGTTTCGCGCCATGTACGAGGACGTCTTGGCGACGCTGTGCGCGGTCGACGCCTTGCAGGGCGTGCTGGTCGTCACCCGCGACGATACGGCGGCGGCGCTGGCGGAAAAGCATGGCGCACGGGTGCTGCGCGAGGCCGAGAACCTTGGCCAGACAGCGGCCGTCGAAGCCGCCGCGGCGTGGCTGGCGGAGCAGAGGGCCGAGGGCATGATCGCGCTGCCGGGCGACGTGCCGCTGGTGTCGCCGTCGGAAATCGCCGATGTGCTGGCCGTGCATGACACGAGCAAGGGTATGACCATCGTTCCGGCATGCGACGAGCGCGGTTCGAACTGCATCGCCGTCTCGCCACCCGACCTGATCTCATTCCATTTCGGCAACGACAGTTTCAAACCGCATCTGCGCGCCGCCGAAGAAGCCGGCGTGACCCCGAAGATCGTTCGATTGCCGGGGATCGGCCTCGACATCGACCGGCCGGACGATCTCGCCACCTTGATCGACTCGGAAGGTGAGACCCGGGCGCAGCGCTGGCTGCGGGAAACCGGCATCGCGCAACGCCTCGCGGTGGCGGTATGACCGTGCGGCCCAATCATATCCAAGCCCTGGCACTGGCAGGGGAGAAGGATATCCAAGGCCTGATGTCGCATGCGGCGGCTCTGCGCGACAGGGGCCACGGCAATCTGATTACTTACTCGCGCAAGGTCTTCATACCACTGACCCAACTGTGCCGCGACGTCTGCCACTACTGCACCTTCGCCCATCCGCCGCGCAAGGGACAACGCGCCTACATGACCCGCGAAGCGGTGCTGGACGTCGCCCGCGCCGGGGCAGCGGCGGGTTGCAAGGAGGCGCTGTTCACTTTGGGCGACAAGCCCGAATTGCGCTACCGCATCGCCCGTGAGGAATTGGCGGAACTGGGGCATCAATCGACCCTGTCCTATCTGGCCGAGATGGCTGGCGCCGTTCTGAAGGAAACCGGCTTGCTGCCCCACATAAATGCCGGAGTCATGACGGAAGCGGAGATCGCGGCGCTTCGACAAGTCTCGGTCAGCCAGGGTCTGATGCTCGAATCCGTCTCTTCGCGGCTGCTGGAGAAGGGCGGACCGCACTACGGCTCGCCCGACAAGCGGCCCGAGTTGCGGCTGGAGACGATACGCGCGGCGGGACGGCTGGCGGTGCCGTTCACTACTGGAATCCTGATCGGTATCGGCGAGACGCGTCGGGAACGCGTCGATTCCCTCTTGGCGATCCGCGACGCTCACGAGGAATACGGGCACATTCAAGAGGTCATCATCCAGAATTTCCGCGCCAAACCGGACACCAAGATGGCCGAAGCGCCGGAACCCTCTACAGAGGAATTGCTGTGGACGATCGCCGTCGCGCGTCTGATTTTCGGCCCGGAAATGACGATCCAAGCGCCGCCGAACCTCAGCCCCGGCGCGCTGTCGGAACTGGTTTCGGCCGGGCTCGACGATTGGGGCGGCGTTTCGCCGGTGACCCCCGACCATGTCAACCCGGAAGCGCCCTGGCCGCATCTCGATGCGCTGGCGAAGGCGACGGCGACCTGCGGCAAAACCTTGATCGAGCGCTTGGCGGTCTATCCTGCCTATGCGCTTGACGACGAGAAATGGCTTGATCCGGCGCTGCGGACCCCGGTCATGCGCGCGATCGACGCCGATGGCTTGCCGCGCACGGACGGCTGGATGACCGGCGCGCCGACCGCGCCGCCGCCGCTGAGCACCAGCCCGTCCGCGCCCGTGGGTGGCGACCTTTCGGTGATCCTCGACAAGGCGCAGGACGGTCAAGACCTCGGCGAAGCGGAAGTCGTTCGTCTGTTCCAGGCGCGCGGGACGGAAGTCTCGGCGGTCTGCAACGCGGCCGATGCGTTGCGCCGCGCCGTGAATGGCGATGCGGTCAGCTACGTCGTCACGCGCAACATCAACTACACCAATGTCTGCTACTTCAAATGCCAGTTCTGCGCCTTCTCCAAGGGCAAGCTTAGCGAGAACTTGCGCGGCAGGCCCTTCGACCTTGATGGTGAAGAAATAGCCAGACGGGCGGAAGAGGCGTGGGAGCGCGGCGCGGTCGAAGTCTGCATGCAAGGCGGCATCCATCCCGAATATACCGGCGAAACCTATCTGGAGATCTGCCGAGCGGTGAAATCCGTTACGCCCGACATGCATTTGCACGCCTTCTCGCCGCTCGAGGTCTGGCAGGGCGCCAAGACCCTGGGGTTGCCGCTGGCCGATTACCTCAAAATGTTGCGCGAAGCCGGACTCGGCTCGCTGCCCGGTACGGCGGCGGAAGTGCTCGATGACGAGGTCCGCGCCATCCTCTGCCCCGACAAGGTCAATACGGCGCAATGGCTCGATGTCATGGAAGCGGCGCACGCGGCCGGTCTGCGCAGCACCGCGACGGTGATGTACGGCCATGTCGAGCGGACGGCGCACTGGGCCCGCCACCTGCTGCGCCTGCGGAACCTGCAAAAACGCACCGGTGGCTTCACCGAATTCGTGCCGCTGCCCTTCGTCGCAGAGGAGGCGCCGATCTATCTGAAAGGCCACGCCCGCCGCGGCCCGACCTTCCGCGAGGCGGTGCTGATGCACGCGGTGGCGCGTCTCACGCTGCACCCGCACATCCCCAATATCCAGACCAGCTGGGTCAAGATGGGTCCGGAAGGCGCGCAGGCGTGCCTCAACGCCGGCGCCAACGATCTCGGCGGGACCTTGATGAACGAAACGATCACCCGGGCCGCCGGCGCGGCGCATGGCGAGGAGATGCCGCCCGAGGCGATGGAGCGTATGATCCGCGAGATCGGCCGCGAACCGCGCCAGCGCACGACGCTCTACGCCGACGCCAGCAAAGAACGGTACGCGGCCTCGTTTGAAGCCGATACTCTCGGCGATGTCGTCAACACACCGGCCCGTAAATACGAAAGAAACGGCGGCCGGCGCGAATTGCTACGTCCCGGCCTCGACGCGGCGGATTGAACGTGAGCACGAGCATCGACTACAACGCTGCGCCGGTTCCCGTGCGGGACGATCTCACGTCGGCGCACCAGCGCGTCTGGCGGCGGCTGGCGGCACCAGGCACCTGGTGGGACGGTGCCACGCGGGTCGCGATCGCGGCAGAGGCGCGCGCCGCGCGGAATTGTGCACTGTGCCGGAAACGCAAGGTCGCGCTGTCCCCCAACGCCGTCCAGGGAAAGCATGACGCGCCGAGCGCGTTGTCTCCGGCGCTGGTCGAGGTGATCCACAGGATCGCGACCGATCAGAGTCGCCTGACACGCTCGTTTTATGAGACTGCGTTGGAAAACGGCCTTTCGGACGGCGAATATGTCGAAACGGTCGCCGTCGTCGCGACATTGCACGCGGTCGACGGCTTCACCAAGGCGCTTGGCCTGCCGTTGTTTTCGTTGCCCGACCCGCAAGCGGGCGAACCGAGCCGTCACCGACCCATTGGTGCCCGGACGGATCGCGCCTGGGTGCCGACGGTAGCGCCGGAAGACGTTTCCGAGGCCGAGGCCGGACTTTATGAAGGTCTGGGCGGCGCCAATATTCACCGCGCCCTTAGTCTCGTGCCGGACGAGGCCATGAACTTCTTCCACCATCTCGATGCCGCGCAGTATCTACCGGACGCGGCGTTGCGCGATTTCGGTACCGAGTACCGCGACCTGACCCACGCGCAGATCGAATTCCTGGCCGCCCGGGTGTCCGCCATCAACCAGTGCGTCTACTGAACCAC
>CAYLTU010000081.1:0-20812 GCA_964386465.1 uncultured Rhodospirillaceae bacterium | reverse complement strand
CGCGGCGTCACCTCGATGAAGTAGCCGAGCACGTTGTTGTGCCGCACCTTGAGCGAGTCGATGCCGGTCTCGCCACGGTAGCGGTTCTGCAGGTCTGCGATCATCCGCCGCCCGTCGTCGCGCAGCTTCAGCAATTCGTCCAGTTCCGGCGCGTAGCCGGCGCGCACGAAGCCACCGTCGCGCGCCATCAGCGGCAATTCGTCGGCCAGCGCGCGGGCCAGCCGGTCGCGCAGCACCTCGTGATGAATCAGGGCGTCGCACGCCATGCGAATTTCGGTTGGCAACGGGTCTTCGGTTTGACCGAGGCGTTCCTGTACCTCGGCCGCCACGCCGAGCCCGTCGCGGATCGCCGCGAGATCGCGCGGGCCGCCGCGGCCGACGGTAAGCCGGCTGAGCGCCCGCATCATGTCGGGACAACTGCGCAGTCGGGCGACCAGATCGCCTCTCCGATGTGCGTCGTCGAGGAAGAACCGCACCGCATCGAGACGGTCATCGATCGCCGCCGGGTCGGTCAGCGGCGCGGCGAGCCGGGCGGCGAGCAGCCGCGCGCCGGGCCCGGTGACGGTACGGTCGATGGCGGCGAGCAGGCTGCCCGCGCGGCCGCCGCTCAGGCTGCGCGTCAGCTCCAGGTTGGTCCGCGTCGCCGCGTCGATCTCCATCACCGATCCGGGCGCCAGCCGCTTCGGCGGGGCCAGGCGCGGCATCGCATCGACCTGGGTCAGCGCCACATAGTCGACCAGCGCGCCGGCCGCCGCGAGCTCGGCGCGGTCGAAATTGCCATACCCGTCCAACGCGGCGACGCCGTACAGCGCCTCCAGCCGGCGGCGGGCGTTCTCCGAATCGAAGCGGCTGTTCGGCAGCGGCGACAGCACCGCGTTCCACTGCCCGAAGGTCTCGAACAACTCCGGTCTCGCCAGCAGCCTTTCCGGCGCTAGCAGCTCGCCGGGCGCCACGCGCGACAGAGCGGCGGCCAGATTGACGGCCTCCACCGCCTGCACGGTGAATTCGCCCGTGGAGATATCGAGCCAGGCGAAGCCGATGTGCCCACCGGCATCGGCGAGCGCCGCCAGGTGATTATGCGCTCGCGCATCCAGCAGCGTGTCCTCGGTCAGGGTGCCTTGCGTGACGAGCCGGACGACCTGCCGGTTGACCACCGATTTCGGCCCGCGCTTCTTCGCCGCCGCCGGGTCCTCCGTCTGCTCGCACACCGCGACCTTGAAATTCTTCTGGATCAGTTTCGACAGATAGGCGTCCGCCGCATGCACCGGTACGCCGCACATCGGGATGTCCGCGCCCTTGTGGCTGCCCCGCTTGGTCAGCGCGATGTCGAGCGCGGCCGACGCGGCGACCGCGTCGTCGAAGAACAGTTCGTAAAAATCGCCCATGCGGTAGAACAGCAGATAGCCGTTATGTTGTTCCTTGATCGCCAGATATTGCACCATCATCGGCGTCGCGGCGGGCTTGCGGGATATCGCGCTCATGGGCCGCGAGTCATAACATGGCAATACGAGATGCGCACGAACGGACGAGGACTCCCATGACCGAAACATCGACGGGAAATGCCGTCGCGGCCACCCGCGCCTGCCTCGACGCGATCGAGAAACACGACGGTGCGGTCAACGCGATGATCACGGTGACGGCGGACGACGCCCTGCGGCAGGCGGAGGCGGCGGACGACGCGGCGCGGGACGGACGCTGGCTCGGCCTGCTGCACGGCATGCCGATGGCGATCAAGGACAACATCGCGACCGCCGGGGTGCGAACCACGTCCGGGTCGAGATTCTTCGCCGACCACGTGCCGAACGAAAACGCGGCGGTGGCGCAACGGCTGATTGACGCCGGCGCGGTCGTCGTCGGCAAATCGACCCTGCACGAATTCGCCTTCGGCATCCGCTCCTACAATCCCGTCTCCGGCCAGTGCCGCAACCCCTGGGATCCGAGCCGGGTGCCCGGCGGGTCGAGCGGCGGATCAGGCGCGGCGCTGGCGGCGAATATGTGCATCGGCGCGCTTGGCTCCGACACCGGGGGGTCGGTGCGGCTGCCGGCCTCGATCAACGGGGTCAGCGGGCTGCGCCCGACCCATGGAAGAGTACCCAATCACGGCGCGACGCCGGTCAGCCCGATCCTGGACACGATCGGTCCGATGGCGCGCAGCGTAGCCGACGTCGCCCGGATCTTCGCCGTCATCGCCGGGCACGATGCGCGCGATCCGCTGTCGCAGGACCGGCCGCTGGAGAATTTCCTGCCGCACCTGGGCGATCCCATAGACGGTGTCAGGATCGGCATTCCCCGCAACATGTATTTCGAGGACTGTCATCCGGACATCGAATCAGCCGTCCGCGAGGCCGCGGCCGTTCTGGCGGAAGCCGGCGCGACCCTGGTCGAGATCGACGTCCCCGGCGCGGCCGGGATGCAGCGCTGGGCGACAACCCTGGTCTTTACGGACGCCTGCGCGGTCAACGCCGAACGGCTGCGGGACAATCCGGAAATGTTCGAGAAGCCGGTCTACGACCGGATGACGGAGGGCTTGAAGTTCACCGCCGTGGACTATTCAAACGCGCTGCGCGCGCAGGAAGGCTGGAAGCGGACGCTTCAATCGGTCTTCGCCGACGTGGACATCCTGCTGTCGCCCACCCTGCCGTCCCTGGTGCCGCCGATCGAGGAGGACAAATCGCTGCTGGAGGCCACCAAGCACGCCACGCGCAACACCTATGCCGGCGCGTTCGGCCAATTACCCGGCCTGTCGGTGCCCTGCGGCTTCTCGTCCGACGGCTTGCCGGTCGGGTTGCAGCTCGAAGCGGCCTGGTGGGCGGACCCGCTGTTGCTGCAGGTCGGCGCCGCCTATCAGGACCGGACGGATTGGCACCTGCGGCGACCACCCCTGACGAATAATTGACGGGGGGCAATCGGTCGCACCGCACTTAAAGCCTTGCGTCGCAACCCGGTTTCGCGTTTAGGATGACGCAACGGTTTAAGGGGGCAGGGCAGAGTCATGGCAGACAAACGGATTAACGAAGACGCCGCCCTCCGGTTCCACGCGCGGGGCCGGCCCGGCAAACTGGAAATCAGCCCGACGAAGCCGCTGACCACGCAATTCGACCTGTCGCTCGCCTATTCGCCCGGCGTGGCGTTTCCCTGCCTGCGGATCGAAGGCGATCCGGATCTGGCCTACGACTACACCAATCGCGGCAATCTTGTCGGTATCATCTCCAATGGCACGGCCGTTCTCGGGCTCGGCAATATCGGCGCGCTCGCCTCGAAGCCGGTCATGGAAGGCAAGGCGGCGCTGTTCAAGCGGTTCGCCGATGTCGACGGCATCGATCTGGAAGTCGACACCGAGGATGTCGACGAGTTCGTCAATTGCGTCCGCTTCCTCGGAAAATCCTATGGCGGCATCAATCTCGAAGACATCAAGGCGCCGGAATGTTTCATCATCGAACAGCGCCTGCGGGAACTGCTCGACATTCCGGTCTTCCATGACGATCAGCACGGCACCGCGATCATCGTGACCGCCGGGCTCATCAACGGCCTGCACCTGACCGGACGCGAGTTGAAAGACACCCGCCTGGTCGTAAACGGGGCAGGCGCGGCATCGATCGCCTGCGTAGAACTGATCAAGGCAATGGGCATGCCGCACGACAACGTCGTCATCTGCGACAGCAAGGGCGTCGTCTATCAGGGCCGCCCGGAAGGCATGAACCAGTGGAAATCGGCGCATGCGGTCGAGACCGATCTCCGTACGCTTGCCGATGCACTGAAGGGCGCGGACGTATTCTTCGGCCTGTCCGTCAAGGACGCGGTGACCCCGGAGATGGCGAAGTCGATGGCCGACAAGCCACTGATCTTCGCCATGGCCAACCCGGATCCGGAGATCTCGCCCGAGGCGGCCCAGGCCGCCCGCCCGGACGCGATCATCGCCACCGGCCGTTCCGACTATCCCAACCAGATCAACAACGTGCTGGGCTTTCCCTACATCTTCCGCGGCGCGCTCGACGTGCGCGCATCGGAGATCAACGACGCGATGAAAATCGCCGCCGCTCACGCGCTGGCCGAACTGGCCCGCGAGGATGTTCCCGACGAGGTCGACGCGGCCTATGGCGGAAAGCGGCTCAACTACGGACCCGACTATCTGATCCCGGTGCCGTTCGATCCCCGGCTAATCACCGCGGTACCGGCCGCCGTCGCCCAGGCGGCGATGGACAGCGGCGTCGCGCGCCGTCCCATCGTCGATATGGAAACCTACCGCAGCGAGCTTACCGCGCGTCTCGATCCGATGGCGCCGACGATGAATTTCATCTTCGAGAGGTTGCGCGCCAACCCGCGGCGCACCGTCTTCGCCGAGGGCGAGGAAGACCGGGTGATCCGCGCCGGCATGGCCTACCGGGACCGGGGCTACGGGACGCCGATCCTGATCGGGCGCGACGAGGAAGTGGCCGACAAGATGAAGGAGCTGGGCATCGAGGATACCAGCGGCCTGGAGGTGCACAATGCGCGGCTGTCCTCGAACAACAAGAAGTACACCGACTTCCTGTACGACCGCCTGCAACGCCAGGGGCTGTTCTATCGAGACTGCCAACGCATGGTGAATCGGGACCGCAACGTCTTCGCCGCCTGCATGGTGGCCTGCGGCGACGCCGACGCGATGGTGACCGGCGCGACGCGCAGTTTCGCGGTTGCCTATGACGACATCACGCGGGTCTTCGATCCCGCGCCAGGCGCGCGCATTATCGGGCTGCAGATCGTCATCGCCCGCGAGCACACGATTTTCATTGCCGACACGCGGGTGCACGAGGTTCCCGACGCCGAGACGCTGGCCGATATCGCGACGCAGAGCGCCGCCTACGCCCGTCTTTTCGGCCATGTGCCGCGGGTCGCGCTGCTGTCCTATTCGAACTTCGGCCAGCCGATGGCGCCGAACACCGAACGCGTGCGCGAGGCCGTCAGGATTCTCGACGAACGCGGCGTGGATTTCGAATATGACGGCGAGATGGCGGCCGACACGGCCCTGAACCCGGAACTGCGCGACCGTCTCTACCCGTTCTGCCGTCTTTCGGGCCCGGCCAACGTGCTGGTCATGCCGGCGCTGCACAGCGCCAGCATCGCCGCCAAACTGCTGCAGCAGGTCGGCGGCGGATCGGTGCTGGGACCGATGCTGCTGGGCGTCGAGAAACCGGTGCAGATCGTCCAGATCGGCGCCACCGCGCAAGACCTGCTGACCGCCGCAGCCATGGCCGCGCATGAGTCGATCGTGTAGGACCGAGCGGCGCGCGGCGCGGCGGTACAAGGTATTTCGATCGACTTCTCAGGCCCGTGAACTTTACCCCGGCAATGTCCTGCCAAGGCCTCTACGCCGTTGGCACGGTCCGGCAAGTCGATGGCCGTAGTCCGGGGTTACCCCGAAACGATGCTGCCGCGCTCAATCACGAAGGTGCTGTCCAGCAATTCTGCCAAGTGCTTGTCGTTGGATTCCGCCACCAGCACGGATTCCCCTTCATCCTTCAGGTTTTTCATGATCTCGCCCATGCGCTGGGCAAAGACCGGCGCAATGCCCTCGCTGGGTTCGTCCAGCAACAATAATTTCGTGCCCACCATCAGGGCGCGGGCGAAGGCAACGAATTTCTGTTGTCCGCCGGACAATTCCATGGACCCGCGTTTGCGGAATTCGGCCACCTCCGGCATCAGACCGTAAATCCAGTCCAACCGGCCCTGCCAGCCTTCCAAGCCCGTGGCCCAGACCGGTACCAGGATATTCTCCTCCACCGTTAGGGCTGGGACCAATCCACGGTCCTCTGGCATGAATCCGATACCCATATGAGCACGACGGTGAGGCTGGGAATTCAGCAAGTCGTGATCATCAAACGTTACCGCGCCGGCCTTCGCGGCCAAGGCGCCCATGACGGCGCGCAAAAAGGTCGTCTTGCCGGCGCCGTTGCGCCCGATCAAGCCGCACATGGTGCCCGACGGCACTTCCAGGTTGAGGCCGCGCAGAATGGGTGTGGGACCGATGTTGACGTCCAGGTCCTTAACTTTAAGCATCAAAGCCGGCCCCCGTTTTCGACGCCAAGACCATTCGCCGTGCGGGTGCGGTGATACTCTTCGCCAATAACGAATTCCCTGACGCCGGGATCCACCAGGGCCTCGGCCACGGGGGCATCGCAAATGATCTCGCCCTGGTAGAACGCCAGAACGCGGGAGACATAGCGTTCGACGATTTCCATATCATGCTCGATGAACAGCACCGTCGTCTGGTCCTGGCGCAACGCGTCCATAATGATGTCCATCAGGCCGAATTTCTCCTCAACCGAAATGCCCGACGTCGGCTCGTCCAACATTAAAAGAGACGGCTTGCTGACCGCCGCCATGGCGATATCCAACAGCTTGCGGACGCCCTGGGGCAGGGTCGAGGAGGTCGCATTCCGGTATTCGGCGACTTGATACCGGGCCAAATGACTGTCGACCCGCGCCGCGCGTTCATCGTTGTAAAGTGGCGACAGCAGACCCAATCCGGATTCTTCCGTAATGGCATAGGCCATCATCAGATTGTCGAAAACAGTCTCGGAGGCAAAGACCTGGGGGACCTGAAAGGAGCGGGAAATGCCCAAATTCGTGATGGTGCGGGGCGGCAGGCCCATGATGTTCCGGCCGGCGAATTCAATATGGCCCGATGTCGGCTTCAGATATCCCGTGACCATATTGACGAAGGTTGTCTTGCCGGCGCCATTGGCGCCGATAATGCCGATGATTTCATGTTCGCTGATCGTGACATTGATATCCTTGGCGGCCACCACGGCGCCGAAGGTCTTTTGCAGATCGCGAACTTCCAGAACGACCGTCATGGATTGGGCGCCTTTTCGGATTTGCGCAGACGTCCGAACAGGGACCAAATGCCGTCCGGCAGGAACATGATGATCGTCAATAGGCTGCCGCCCAGGATGAACTGCCAGACCAGCGGGGCATATTCAAAGGCGTAAGTGCGGATCAATTCGAACACCAGTGCGCCGATAAAGGTCGCGCCCACATTGCCGATGCCCGAGAGGATTGTGATGAAGACGAATTCGCCCGATACCGTCCAATTGGCCATGCTGTCGGGGTCGACCTGGCCGATGGCCAAGGCCATGATGGCGCCGCCGAAGCCGGCCACCAGGCCGGAAAACACATACTTCACGTGGATGACTTTTTCGGCCGAATAACCAAGGTATTCGACCCGGATCTCGTTCTCGCGCACCGCCATGGACATGCCGCCCAATGTGGTCTTCAGGTACAGATGAACGCCGACCGTGACGATATAGGTGAAGACCAGGGTGAAGATAAACAAGGTGGTCTGGACCGCTTCGCCCTCGGGCGCGTAGCCCAGGAACGTCGGGGTGAGAACGGAAAAGCCATCCGTGCTGCCCAAGGCCTCGGTCTTGACGATAACCCCGTAGAGGATCATGGAAAACGCCATGTTCAACAGGGCGAAGAAAATCGCCCGGTAGCGGCGTAGCAAGAAACCCAGCAGGAAGGCCAGCACGCCTGCTGCCAAGGTGCCGGCGAAGACCAGGAAAAAGGCGTCGTGATATCCGATCAGGGTCAACATGGCGGCGGCATAGGCGCCGAATCCGAAATACAGCGCGTGGCCGAACGAGACCAGGCCGGTCCGCCACAGCACCAGCAGCCCCAGCGCAACGGCGCCGCGCGCCAGACTTTGCAGGCCGATGAAACGCACCCATTCGGCCATGAAAAAATCGGCGAACAGCAACACCAGGAAAGCGATGGAAAGCCCGACGACGGTTTTATCCATATACCGCATCAGATCTTCCTCGCCTGTGCCGGTGCGAACAGGCCTTCGGGCCGGAACGCCAGAACCAGGGCCATGATGGCGTAAATGACGAACAATTCGATCTCGGGGAATTTATGCACCGCCGCGGCCCGCGAGATGCCAACCAGCAAGGCGCCGATTATGGCGCCGGGAATGGAGCCCATGCCGCCGATGACCACCACGGCGAAGGACAATACGATGACCTCCACCCCGATGCCGGGCGAAACCGAAATCGTCGGCGCGATGTAGGCGCCGCCAAGGGCCCCCATGATGGAGCCCAAAACGAATGTCACCGTGAACACGACGGTCACGTTGATGCCCATGGCCTGGCTGATCTCGCGGTCGAAAATAACCGCCAGCAGCAACTTGCCCCATTTCGTCTTGGTCAGGCCGAGCCATAGACCCACGGCGACAATGACGGCCAAGCCAATCAACGTAAGGCTGTAAACGTCGAACGTCATTTCCACGATATCGACGGATCCAAGCAGCGCCAGGGGCTCATAGGCGTAATAGGGATCGGTGCCCCAGATCATCAACAGGACGTCTTCCAGCACCAGGAACATGGCGAAGGTCGCCAGCACGATAATATGCTCGTCGCGATGATACAGGTACCGCAGCAGACCCCGCTCCAAGGTGATGCCGAAGAACACGCCGACAATAATTGCTGCCGCGAAAATCGCGAGGAAACCGCCAAATTCCGGTAAGTTGCTGTTGTAATAGACGCCGATCAGCGTCGCCGACATGTAGGCGCCGAAAGCATAAAAAGCGCCATGCGTGACATTCAGAATTTTCATCACGCCAAAAATCACCGTCAACCCGACGGAGACCATGAACAGATAGGATGAAAAAACCAAACCGTCGACCAGGATGACGATTAGTTCCTGCACTGCTGGCTCGCTATATTGAAAAAATCATGAAAGAATAATTCCGGGGACGCCGACTTTGGCGCCCCCGGGTGGTATCACTATTAGCACTTGGCGCCCTTCATGCCGCCTTTCAGCCATTCCGTGCCGTTGACGCCAGGCGGCGGCATGACGCAGTCCGGCCCAAATTCGGTGACTTTGGTCATGACGGGTTCGCCCGCTTCCTTGTCCCACTGCAGCACGCCGATCATGTGCTTGGTGGCGGCCTGATGGCCGTTGGAGCGGTTCATGTGGACCGGGGCGGCTAGACCTTGGAATGTCGAGCCTTCCAACGCCGCTATAACCTGATCCTTGCTGGGGAATTTGCCGCCGTTCGCGGCCGCCGCCTTGTCGTAGGCGAACTTGGCCGCCAACACGCCCTGAGCCGCCTGATAGGAACCACCAACGGGCGGAACCGAATAGCGATCCTGATAGACCTTGCGGAACCAGTTGTTCAGAGGCGTATCGACACTGGCGGCAAAGATACCGTATGGGCCACGGGCCCCGAGGATGGCGCCGGCCGGCGCTTTCTTGCCAAGCCGATAGACGGAAGTATCGGCCACCGAGAACAGCAGCTTTTTCTTGCGGAACAGTCCACGGGCCGAACCCTGGAAGATGAACGCTTCCAGATCGCCGCCCCACAGGCTGGAATGCACCAGCGGTTCTTTCGACAGCATCAGCGCCGAGATTTCCGCGCCGTACTGACCGGAGAAGATTTTCGGCCATTGCGTTTTGTCGGACACCGGCACGGACGGCATCAACTGCTTCATGGCCAGATCGAAGTCGCGCCAGGAATCCTGGCCCCAGGCATAGTTCTGGTTGATCCCGGTATAGCCCTTGACGTCGGGCATGTTGGCCTTGACGTACAGCGCCTCCGCCACGCCATCGGCGGTCGCATGGCCCATGGTGCGGAAGACATATTTCGGGCTCTTATCGATTTCCTCGAAAATGCGGGGCGTGCCGCAAATCGGGAAGATCGTCAGCATCTTCAATTCTTCGGCCACCGGGGTAATGGCGGCGCAGGTGCCTGACGAGATATAGCCAACGAACAGGTCCACGCCTTGTTTCTGGACCTTATTGCGGAATTCGGCGACCTGCTTCACGCCGCCGCCGGATTCATCATAGATCATGGCCTTGATCTGACGACCGGCCAGGCCCTTGCCGCTTTTGTCGTAAGGCGCGGGCAGGGTGCCCTTGTTGATCGCCTCGATAATAACCTCGGCGCCGTTACGGGCCGGTACGCCAAAGGCTGGCGCGCCCGCACCGGTCAGGAAAGTTGGCACCGCCATGACCACCATTTCGGCGGCGCTGGCAATGCCGGCAGTGGCACCGATGGCGGCGGCTAATCCCGTCGCCAGCAGCGTCGCTCTGCCGGACTTCTTCAACATATTCATCGCATTTGTCCTCCCTGAGTGAATGACGATCGCCCCCAACGCCCGCCGAGCTTAAATTTTCGCCGGGCCATGCTTTTCGATGAGAGCGTCCGTTAGAAACTTTTGTTCAGTCTGTGAAACCGACCGGCCGGCATTCTTCCACCAATCCGACTCAAAAGCCAAGGCCTAAAGTCATGAAAGGACAACGCATTTGCCCGGACCAAAGCCTGAGAACGGCAGTTCGTTTCACACGGCTAGCGGTACGCTGCGAGCGCCACTTCGTAGGCTTGCGCGACCTCGGCGCCGAAGGTGCAGAAGATCACCTGTTCGAACGCGGCGTTTTCCCTGAGGGTTTCGGCGACCGTGGCGACCGAGATATCCGTCGCGCGCGGCACCGGGAAGCGGTAGACGCCGGTCGATATCGCCGGAAATGCGATGGTCCGCAACCCCGTATCCGCTGCGAGCGCCATGGAATTCCGATAGCAGCCGCGCAGCAGATCGTCCTCGCCCGACCCGCCGCCGCCCCAGATCGGCCCTACGGTGTGGATCACGTGCCGCGCGGTCAGGTCGTAGCCGGCGGTCATCTTCGCCTCGCCCGTCGGGCAGCCGCCCAGCGTACGGCATTCCGCCAGCAGGTCCGGACCGGCCGCGCGGTGGATCGCGCCGTCGACGCCGCCGCCGCCGAGCAGGCTTTCGTTGGCGGCGTTCACGATCGCGTCGACGTCGAGCAGGGTGATATCGGTTTCCATGGCGGTCATGCGATGCGGCATGTCACATCTCCCTCTCGCGCTCGGGATAGCGTTTCATCATCCACAACAATAGCAGAAGTCCCGGCGCCGCCGCCGCGGTGGAAATAAGAAAGTAGGCGACCCAGTCGACCTGTTCGGCCACCCAGCCGCCGCCCGAGGCGAAGAAGGTCCGCGCCGCCGCCATCATCGACGACAGCAGCGCGTATTGCGTCGCCGTGTAGGCCCGGTTGCACAGGCTCGACAGATAGGCGACGAAGGCGGTCGTGCCCATGCCGCCGGTCAAATTCTCGACCCCGATGGTCGCGACCAGCACCGGCACCGAATAGCCGACATAAGCCTGGACCACGAAGACCAGATTGGAAGCTGCCTGCAGCAGGCCGGCGAACAGCAGCGCCCGGACGATGCCGTAGCGGGCGACCAGCACGCCGCCCACCGCCGCGCCGGCCAGGGTCATCGCCAGGCCGAACCCCTTGCTGACGACGCCTATTTCCGCCAACGAGAAGCCGATCTTGAGGTAGAACGGCACCGCCATAACACCGAGCAGCGCGTCGCCATATTTGTACAGCGCCACGAACAGCAGCACCGCCAACCAGCCGGGCCGGGACATGAATTCGGCGAACGGCCCGACGACGGCGTCCCGGAACCAGGCCAAGGCCCGGCGCCCGCGATCCGCGACCGGCGAGGCCATGGGCTCTCGCGCGGGACCCGGTTCCGGATTGACCAGCACGGCCACGATCCCGATCCCCATCAGCGCCGCCATGCTGGCATAGGCCCAGCCCCACCCCAACGTGCCGGCGACGATCAAAGCGCCGCCGCCCGAGGTTACCATGGCGACCCGGTAGCCGAATACCAGGACCGCCGCACCGGCGCCGAGCTGATCGTCTTCCAGGATCTCGGTGCGGTAGGCGTCGACGGCGATGTCCTGCGTCGCCGAGGCGAAGGCCACGATTGCGGCCCAGAACACCGTCCAGCCGCGCAGCGCCGCCGGGTCCGAGGCCGCCAGCCCGAGCAGCGCGCAGACCAGCGCGCACTGCGCGAACAGCAGCCAGCTCCGCCGCCGGCCAAGCCACCGGGTCAGCAGCGGCAGCGGCAGCCGGTCGACCAGCGGCGACCACAGGAATTTGAAGGCGTAGGCGAGACCGACCAGACTGACGAGCCCGATCTCGGTCAGCGTCGCACCGGCTTGCGTGAACCATGCCGCCAGCGTCGCCCCGGTCAGCGCCAGCGGCAGGCCGCTCGCGAACCCGAAGAAGAACAGCGACGCGACACGCCGGTCGCCATAGACCCACGCGGCATCGCCCCAGTTTTTCATCGCTTCCGCTTATCCCGATTTGGCCCTCTCCCTCGGGAGACCTCTGCAAAATGGCGAAAGTGGCCGCCGTCCGCCCCCACCCTAACCCTCCCCCCTCGATGGGGAGGGACTAACTTGTTGATATGGCTTGTTTTCCCTTCCTCCCTTGCGGGGGAAGGTTAGGATGGGGGGTGAAACGATGTCGGTTGCAGTATTTCGCAGAGGTCTCCTCGGGGAGAGGGAGGGCAAGGGAGAAAACGCCGTCGGTGGCGCTGAGACGTCGAAATGCACTGCTTCAACCGTCCGACAGCAAGCCGCTCAAAGCCACCGCCGGCCGGGCGCCGTAATGGGCGATGACCTCCGCCGCGGCGATACCGCCGATCCGGCCGCACTCGGCGAGATCACGCCCCTGCGTGTAGCCGAAGAGGAATCCGGCGGCGTACAGATCACCCGCCCCCGTCGTATCGACGACCTGGCCGACCGGCCCGGCGGCGACTTCGAACAATTCGTCGCCCGCAACGATCACCGAACCCTTCTCACCGCGCGTCAGGCAGGCGATTTCACAACGGCCGCGCACCGCCTGCAGCGCCCCGTCGAAGCCGTCGGCCTCGTATAGAGAGACGATCTCGTCCTCGTTGGCGAACAGGATATCGATGTGCGAATCGACAAGATGGGCAAAGGACGCGCGGTGCCGGTCGACACAGAAACTGTCCGACAGAGTGATCGACACCTTGCGATCGGCGGCGTGTGCCGCCTCGGCCGCGCGCACGAAAGCCGCCTTGGCCTCGGGCGGGTCGAACAGATAGCCCTCCAGATAGGTCACGGCCGCCGCCTGCACCTGATCGATATCGATATCGTCCACGGTCAGCGAGGTCGCGGCGCCCAGATGGGTGCACATGGTTCGCTGCGCGTCCGGCGTGACGAGGACGAGGCAGCGCCCCGTCCCAGGCCCGTCCGGGGCCGGCGGGGTGCTGAAGGTCACGCCGATCGCCTCCAAATCGTGCCGGAAGACCTTGCCGAAATCGTCGTCGCGCACCTTGCCGACATAGGCGCCGCGCCCGCCGAGCGAGGCGAAACCGGCCATCGTGTTACCGCAGGACCCGCCGGAGCTTTCCGTCGCCGGCCCCATCTTCGAATAAAGGAAACCCGAGCGATCTGAGTCGACCAGCATCATGCCGCCCTTGTCGAGATCGTGTTCGGCAAGGAAAGCGTCGTCGGCCTGCGTCACGACGTCGACGAGCGCGTTTCCGATGCCGAGGAGGTCGAAATCGGTCATATCCGGAGTCCCTTGAAATGTACTGGAGCGCGGCCGCGAGTATAGCCACGGAGCGGCTGCGGACAACCTTCGCCGGGGACCGGTATGGCGGGACCGGGTGCTACCCTTTCATCGGCAGGACGTTCCAGACCATCTTCGGCGGATAGCCCGCCTCGGCGAACGGACGGCCGACCGGGCAGCGGTCCTCGGAAAGCGCCTTGAGGCGCTCCACCTTCGTCGCCGGCTCGTCGGTTTCAATATCGATGAACAGTTCGGCATCGTCGAAATGCATGACACCGTCCCGGTTGCCTTCGATCCCTTCGACCAGGTCGGTGGTCGCGGTCGCGCGGAGGTTGATCGCGC
This sequence comes from uncultured Rhodospirillaceae bacterium, assembly GCA_964386465.1. Lineage (GTDB taxonomy): Bacteria > Pseudomonadota > Alphaproteobacteria > UBA8366. The sequence continues at coordinate 7,081 of CAYLTU010000081.1, read as the reverse complement.
CGTGCTTGAAGCGCATGGCCTGCGCGACCTTGACGATCTGCACCGTCTGGCAGGACGCCAGCGCCGCGGCGAAATGGTAGAGCGGCGGCGCGCCCTCACCGTTGCCGCCGCGGTCCTTGGCCTCGTCGGTCACGATCACATGCTCGCCCGCGGTTACGTCGCAGCGCGTCCCCGACACGCATGCCGATTCCACGACGCGCGTCCTGCGGCCGATCTTTTCCTTCTGCCTGACAACCGCCGTCTCGAAGCTCCCCCCGTTCCTTGGTTCAGCGCCATTAAACAGGCAATCGCAGTGCGGCCGTAAATCAATTCGCTGCGAGGCGTTCGACGTCTTGCGCCGGGACGATACAAGCGCTACATGACCCTGAAAGCAACCACACGCCGAAAAGAGACCGATGGGCGTCATCGAAAGTTTTACCAAGGCGGCGGCGCAGCTGACCGATCCGCGGCTGCGCCGCGTACTTCTGATCGGCATCGCCGGATCGCTCGCCATCTTCGCCGTTCTTTGGGTTGCGCTTTGGTGGGCGATGACCTCGGTCGCCTGGACGGAAATCTGGGGAATCGGCTGGATGATCGACTGGTTCAGCGATATCGCCAGCTGGCTGGGCAATATTCTGTTCTTCCTGTCCATCCTGATCGCGACGTTTTTACTGTTTCCCGCCGTCATCACGATTATCGTCGGATTCTTCCTTGAGGAAGTCGTCCAAGCCGTCGAGTCGCGGCATTATCCCCATGAACCGGCGCCTCGGCCGCAACCCCTGTCCGAAGTCTTTGCGATCACTACCAAATTCGCTTTGATCGTTGCCGGGGTGAACTTGGTATTTTTACCATTCTATCTGTTGCTGTTCCTGGTGCCGCCGCTCAATCTGATCCTGTATTACTTGGTGAACGGCTATCTGATCAGCCGGGAATATTACGAATTGGTCGCCTTGCGTCGCCTGGAGCCGCGAAACGCACGGCGGCTGCGCCGCGCCCACCGCGGCCGCATGCTGCTGGCTGGCGTGATCCTCGTGTTCTTCATGACGATCCCGATCGTCAACTTCGTAACGCCTGTGCTGGCCACCGCCTTCATGGTTCATATCTTCCAAGGCCTGCCCCGGCGCGCCGAATTCGCGCCGGAGACGAGCGGGCCGCCGTCAATTAACGCTTAGTTTCCGGCCCGGTGCGTGATAATCAGTATCGGCAACCTGTCCTAGCGCGTGAACGAGGAGTTCCCATGGCGGATGACAACAGGCTGGCGCCGGAAAATCGGCCCGAAGCGGCGCGGCGGGTGCTGGACATTCCTGGCGCGCGGCGCACTGAATCCATCGGCGACGCGCAAGGCAAGAAGCTCATCGTCGGCCGCGAAATCTGCCTTTCCGGCGAGATATCGGCGTGCGACACGCTGGTCGTCGAGGGAAGGGTCGAAGCCGCGCTGAGCGACAGCCGAACGATCGAGATCACCGAGACCGGCGTGTTCAAGGGCGAGATCGAAATCAACGTCGCCGAGATCAGCGGTCAGTTCGAAGGATCGCTGACGGCGCGCAACCGGCTGGTCATCCACAGCAAGGGCAACGTCAAGGGCCGGATCCGCTACGCCGAGATCGAAGTGGAACGCGGCGGGCGCATCGAAGGCGACGTGCAGGTCATTTCGGATGCGGAAATAACCGACATTTCCTCCGGTCCCTCCGGCGACGGCTAAAAGCGCAAGCGTGCGACATCTCGTTGGCGTCGTCATGCTGCTGCTGTTTGCCGGCTGTACGGCAGCGCCCCCGCCTGAACCGCCGCCGGCCGAACCGGCGCCCGCGAAACAAAGCGTGACACCCAAGCCGCCGGAAGCGCCCCACCGGGACATACCAGCCGTTACCTTGGAAACCAAACCGAAACCGCGAACCGCGTCCGTCCCGCCGCCGCGCAAACCAAGATTCAACGACGACCCCAAGCAGCTCTTCGGGCTGGACGGCCTGCGCGTCGCCACATTGCTGGGGCCGGCCGACTTCGTCCGCCGCGACGGCCCCGCCGAAGTCTGGCAGTACCGCGCCGAGGCCTGCGTGCTCAACGTCTATCTGTACAAGGGGCCGGGCGGGCTGACGGTCGCGCATGTCGATCTCCGGAAACGGGAACGGGCATCGCTTCCGCCCCGAAAGTGCTTCCGGTACATGCTGACCAGTTCCAAATAGCGCCGATCAGGACACTAGATTCAAATAGTTGGTGTGCTGATTCACGCGAAATTCAATCCCTTGAATTTCACGATCAGCTCACCAGCGTCTTGGCCTTGAAGCGGCAAAGGTCGCTGACGATGCAGGCGGCACAGTCCGGCTTGCGCGCCTTGCACACATACCGCCCATGCAGGATGAGCCAATGATGCGCGTGCCGCTTGTAGACGTCCGGCACCGCCTTTTCGAGCTTCTTCTCGACGATATCGACGTTCTTGCCGGGCGCCAGGCCGGTGCGGTTGCCGACCCGGTAGATATGGGTGTCGACGGCGATGGTCGGGACGCCGAAGGCGATGTTGAGCACGACATTCGCGGTCTTGCGCCCGACTCCGGCGAGCCTTACCAGCGCGTCGCGGTCCTGCGGCACCTCGCTATTATGGTCCGCGATCAGCTGCTGGCTCAGCTTGATGACGTTCTTCGCCTTGTTGTTGAACAGGCCGATCGTCCTGATATGGTCGCGCACCTTGGCCTCGCCCAGTTCGAGCATCTTCTGCGGCGTGTCGGCCGCCTCGAAGAGCGGCCCGGTCGCCTTGTTGACGCCGACATCGGTCGCCTGGGCGGACAGCACGACGGCGACCAGCAGGGTGTAGGGGTTCGTGTAGTCGAGCTCACCCTTCGGTTCCGGGTCGGCCGCCTGGAGGCGGCTGAAGAAGATTTCGATTTCGGCTTTTTTCATTCGAGAGACTCAGCTAGTGCGGACGCTCGACAGGGCGATCGGGCGCTTCTATCTTAAAACGGCGATGAACGCCGAATCCATGCCAAAACCCGCGCCGAAAACCGTTTATTTCGATGCCGAGCTGCGGCCGCACCGGAGTTTGCGCCCAACAGGGTTCACGCTCGTCATGTTGGCCGCGTCGATCCTCGGTTTCGCCATCGGAATCTCCTTCATGATCGCCGGCGCCTGGCCGGTCTTCGGGTTCTGCGGGCTCGAATTGATCTTGCTTTACGTCGCGTTCCGGCTGAATTACCACAGCGGCAGGCGCTACGAGCGCATCCGCCTGACCGACGAAGGATTGCAAATCCACCGCTGCGGGCAGAAGGGCGAAACGGGCCGCGACGATATCGAGCCCAGCTGGCTGCGCGTCGCCGTCAGCGAAACCGCGCCGAACAAGGGCCAGCTGGTGCTTTCCAGCCACGGCCGGTCGGTGACCGTCGGCGGCTTCCTACCGCCGGGTGAAAGGCGGGAGGTCGCCGCCGCCCTGCGCGCCGCAATCGAACGGTATCGCGCGCCGGCGGGCTGACGCGCGCCCTCGAAACGCCGCAAATCAACGCTACATCCTTGCCTAACGCGGCGGCCACGGCAGCGCGCCGTTTAACGTTTAGGAGAAAATCGATGCGCCGAACCTACATCTTTCTCGCCGGTCTCGCCGCCGGATTTGCGATCGCCCTGCCGTTCGGTCTTGTCGCGCAAGACGTGCGTCCATTGAGCCCGGGCAGCTACGATCTCGTCGTCGGCGAGAGCGCCGCATTCGCGTGGCGGGTCAACACGGTGAACGGCACCGTCTCGGTCTGCGCGGCGCCCGACGATCCGGCCGGCAACGCGGCACCACGCTGTTCGCCCTGGGGCGCGGACATCCTCGCGGCGCCGCGATAAACTATGAGTCCTCGAAGCCGAGCACGTGGCGCATTGAATAGAGACCCGCCGCGCGGCCTCGCGTCCACAGCGCCGCGCGCACCGCACCAGCTGCGAAAACCTTGCGGCTGCCGGCCTTGTGGGTCAGCACCACCTGCTCGCCCTCGCCCGCATAGACAACCGAATGTTCGCCGACGACGTCGCCGCCGCGCAGCACCGCGAAGCCGATTTCGCCGGTCGGCCGCGCGCCGGTATGGCCGTCGCGCGCCGCCTTGTAGACCGAATCGAGATCGACGCCGCGCCCCGCCGCGACTGCATGGCCGAGGCCCAGTGCGGTGCCGGACGGTGCGTCGATCTTGTGCTTGTGGTGCATTTCGACGACCTCGATATCGTAATCGTCCGGCCCGAGGATACCGGCAACCTGCTCCGACAGCGCCAATAGCAAGGTCACGCCGACGCTCATATTCGGCGCCCAGACGATCGGCACGTGCCGTGCCGCGGCCTCGATCACGTCGGCCTGCTCCTTGTCGAGACCGGTCGTCCCGATCACCATCGCCGCGCCCGCCTGCGCCGCGAGCCTGGCATGCGCGACCGTCGCTTCGGGCACGGTGAAATCGATCACCACGTCGACGCCGGCGATCATCGACGCGGCATCGTCGCCGACCGCCACGCCGAGCGGTTCGATCCCAGCGACCGCGCCGATATCCTTGCCGATCACCGCGTTGCCGGGCTGCTCGACGCCGCCGACGACCGCGCAGCCCTGTGTCTCGGTGACCTGGGCGACGACCATCTGACCCATCCGGCCGCTGCCGCCCACCACACCGACTTTTAGTTCTTCCGCCATAATCCTGTCTCCCTGTCTTCCTATTTCACGACGGCTTTATCCACCTTGCGGGTCTTGGCCGGCCGCCACGCCGCCGCCCGGCGCTCGATCTCCGCCGCTTCGGTTTCGCCGATTTTTCCCCGCAGCGCCACCAAACGGAGAACGGCTTTGCGATGCCCGGACCGACTCGCAACCGCGTACCAGAAATAGGCCTGCCGGTCATCCGCGAGCTCGGCGCTGTTCTCGTACAGGACGCCGAGATTGTAGTGCGCCTCGGGCACGCCCGACTGCGCCGCCCGCTGGTACCATTTCGAGGCGGCACGGTCGTCGCGCGCGACCCCGCGGCCCTGCGCGTACAGCGAACCGAGACTGATCTGCGCTACGGCGATGTCCTGTTCGGCAGCCTTCGCATACCATTTCGCGGCCTGCGCTTCATCCCGAGGCAGCCCGTTGCCGCTCTCGTACAGGGCGCCGAGATTGACCTGCGAGGCGGCGTGGCCTTGCATCGCGGCGCGTTCGAACCAGCGGGCTGCGAGCGCCGGATCACGCGGCAAATCCTCGCCCGCGACATAAGCGAGGCCAAGCTGGAACTGCGCCTCGGCATAGCCGTTCTCGCCCGATTGCTGCATCCAGTACATGCCGGCCGAGCGGTTTACCGCATCACCGTCCAGCAGAATATTCGCGAGCCGGTATTGCGCGCGCGAACGCGCCGGCCGGAAACCGTCATCCGACTTGGCGCCCTTCGCGGCGCGCCGATACCAGCGCAGGGCCGCGGACCTATCCGGCGGAACGCCGATACCCTGTTCGTAGATCAGGCCGAGATTGAACTGCGCGGTCGGGTGACCGCGGACCGCGGCGCGTTCGAACCATCCGATCGCCCGCTGATTGTCCGGCGGCACACCGAGGCCGCGACGATACAGAATGCCGAGATTGAACTGCGCCGCCGCATCGCCGGATTTGGCGAGCGGCTCCCATTCCGCCTTCGCCGCCGCGTAATCGCCGCGCCGAAACGCCTCCATGCCTTTTTCGACATCGGCCCATGCGGAAAACGACGCAAGCGAAACCAAAACACAGGCGAACAGGACTCGAAGCACGCGGCATCCTCCAATCGGGTTCAGTATACCCGGTTAGTCCGCGGATTTTCTATGTCGGAGGTTGATCGGTCAGTTGGCCTTGCTCGGACTCGTCCGAATAAAACCGTTTGGTGTCAGGGGACAAGCCGGTAGCCGCCGGGCTCGGTGACGAGGATCTCGGCATTCGACGGGTCGTTCTCGATCTTTTGGCGCAACCGATAGACGTGCGTTTCCAGCGTATGGGTGGTGACGCCCGCATTGTAGCCCCAGACCTCGCCCAGCAGGGTGTCGCGGTCGACGGCCTTGGCGCCGGAGCGGTAGAGATATTTCAGGATCGAGGTTTCCTTCTCGGTCAGCCGGATCTTCCGCTCGTCCGCTTCGTCGACCAGCAGCTTACCGCTCGGCTGGAAGGTGTACGGGCCGATCGTGAAGACGGCATCCTCGCTTTGTTCATGCTGGCGCAATTGCGCCCGCAGCCGCGCCAGCAGCACGCCAAGCCGGAACGGTTTGGTTATGTAATCGTTGGCGCCCGCGTCGAGACCGAGGATGGTATCTGCATCGGTATCCGCGCCGGTCAGCATGATGATCGGCACTTTCACGCCGCTACGGCGCATCAGCCGGCACGCTTCACGGCCATCCATGTCGGGCAGGCCTACATCGAGCAGGATCGCGTCGAAATAGTCTTTCTTCACTATCTCCAGCGCGTCGCGCGCCGTTTCCGATAACGCGGTCGCGAATTCCTCATGCAATTGCAGCTGTTCGGAAAGCGAATCGCGCAAGGCGTCGTCGTCGTCGACGATCAGAATTTTCTTTCCGGTGAGGCTGCCGGCGGCGGCCGGCCGTTCGGTCCCTGTCGCACTCATCTCAGGTTATCGTCCCCATTCTGTCGCGGCGCAACAAAACAATTGCGCCGCGCTTTGGGCAAGTCAACATAATAGGTCAAGAGATGGGTATACAGGCCAACTTATGGAAGGGCCAGTATGTCGACATGGCCGACCGTGAGCCGTAGCGATCTGGCTTCGATGGCCAATTTCCGGCGCAAACGCCAGGTTTCCGCCGCCAGACCGTCACCGGCGACGGCGCCGACGAACCCGCACACCGACGATAACATCTTCGTGTCATCGGCGCCCAGGGGCCAGGATGAGGGCGCGCTCGTCACCCTATAGCCCGCCTGCTGCAGACGGGCCGTCATCAGCCGCGGGGCGTCGAACCCCATCGCCGGCCCAAACCCCTTGTCCCGTTGCAGGTCGGCCGCGAACCGCCCCATCAGGAGGCGATCCGCCTCGTCGGGCGGCCGCCAGGCGAAACGCCCATCCACGGTGAGCGCGATCAACAAGGGCAGACCTTGGGCATGCGCCACGAAACGGCCGAACCAGTCTTCCGACACCAGATCGAAAAGAGCCGATGCCGTAACGCC
>CAYLTU010000080.1:0-20942 GCA_964386465.1 uncultured Rhodospirillaceae bacterium | reverse complement strand
CGTCGGCGACATCGCCGACATAAACCGGCTGGAACTTCGTACCGCCGTCGCCGTAGAGGTCGACCGCGCCATTCCGGAAGGCCGGCAACGGGCAACCGAAGACCGGCAGAACCCACGACAGTCGCGCGAACGCGGCAAACAGGTTGAAGAAATTGTCATCCGGTCCGAAGATCACGCTGGGCCGCACGACGGTCGCGCCGTCGAAGGCTTCGCGGACGGCCTCTTCACCGGCCGCTTTCGACCAGCCATATTGCGACTGCGACGTCGTCGACGCGCCAAGCGCGGACATCTGCACCAACCGTTCGACCCTCGCCGCCCGGGACAAGCGCGCGATCCGCGCGGCGCCATCCCTGTGAATGGCGTCGAAACGCTGCCTTCCGCGGCTGTACAGGATCCCAACCAGATTGACGACCGCATCGGAACCTTCGACCGCCGCGGCGACCGCCCCATCATCGGTGATGTTCGCGCGCACCGGCGTGACCTGTCCGACATCGCCCATCGGCTTCACGAAACGTGCCGCCGCCACGTTGCGCACCGCGACGCGAACGACGATACCCCGCGCCGCAAGCCGGGAAACGACATGCCGCCCGACGAAACCCGAGCCGCCGAAAACCGTGACCTGTTTCATCTTCTGTAACCTTTGGTTAGTTGCCCCTGAACGGTGGCTGCGGTGCATTTTACCGACACCGCTCCATGTCCGCACCGCCTATTTTTTAATTAGACCCATCTTCGCCTCAGCACATCATAGCTCGCGCTCCCCGCCAACCGGTTGACAAGTTTCGCGGCCCGGCCTATCACGCGGCATCACTCTGAACCGGCGCCCAGGTGGCGGAATTGGTAGACGCGCAGGTTTCAGGTACCTGTGGCCGCAAGGCCGTGGAAGTTCGAGTCTTCTCCTGGGCACCAAATACGCTCCCCCGCGGGCGAAGGGAATCGATTGTCGATAGAATTGCATCAGGGTGACCTGCCCGACGGCATCGATTTCGGCGACGCTGTCGCCGTCGATACCGAGACGATGGGGCTCGACCCGCACCGCGACCGGCTCTGTCTGGTCCAGCTATCGGCCGGGGACGGCAACTGCCATCTGGTGCAGGTTCCCGCCGAAGGCCGCAACGCCCCCAACCTGATTCAGCTGTTGTCGAACCCCAATGTGCTGAAGCTGTTTCACTACGCGCGCTTCGATATCGCGGCGCTTCAGAATGGCCTCGGCGTTGCCTGCGCGCCGGTCTACTGCACTAAGATCGCCTCCCGGCTGGTCCGGACCTATACGGACCGGCACGGGCTGAAGGATCTGTGCCGCGAGTTGCTCGACGTCGATTTGTCGAAGCAGCAGCAATCGTCCGACTGGGGCGCGCCGCAGCTTTCGGATGCACAAAAATCCTACGCGGCGAGCGACGTTCTGCATTTGCACGCGTTGAAAGAGCGCCTCGACGAAATGTTGCGGCGCGAAGGCCGCACGCATCTGGCGGAAGCCGCTTTCGGGTTTCTGCCGGTCCGCGCCGAACTCGACCTGAGTGGCTGGTCAGACGACGATATATTCGCGCACAGCTGACAAACCCGCTAAGGTCAACGGAATCCTTTATTTTTCTCCATCTCACGACTATGATTCCGGCCATCGGACGCGGCGGGAGTCGGTACGGACCCGCCTGCGTTCATTGACGCGATGAAAAGGATAGAACAACTGAGTTCCTCGCAAGTCAAGAAGCCGGCCGCCGAATCGAACGACGATCTCGAATCGGCTTCCCGAGTGCTGTCGCTCGAAGCGGAAGGTATTCGCGCCCTCGCATCTTCGCTCGATGCGCAATTTATCGGTGCGCTCGATATTCTGGCGGCGGTCGCCGGCCGTGTCATCGTGACCGGCATGGGGAAAAGCGGCCATATCGCCAGAAAAATCGCCGCCACCCTCGCCTCGACGGGAACGCCCGCCTATTTCGTGCATCCCGGAGAGGCCAGCCATGGCGATCTCGGCATGATCGCGCATGACGACGCCGTCATCGCCCTCTCGAACTCCGGCAACACTCGCGAATTGGGCGACCTTGTTGAGTACACGCGGCGCTTCTCGATCCCTTTGATAGGGATTACCGCTAAAGCGGATAGCATGCTGGCCGAAATGGCGGACGAAACACTTGTGCTACCCAACATTCCGGAAGCATGCCCAATGGATCTGGCGCCTACAACATCGACGACGGTAGCGCTGGCGCTCGGCGATGCGCTGGCCGTTGCTCTGCTTGAACGCAAGGGATTTTCTCCGACCGACTTTCGCGTGCTGCACCCTGGCGGGCAACTCGGCGACAATTTACAGCGGGTCAGCGATCTTATGCACAGCGGCTCGGATATGCCGCTAACGGCACCCGACACGCCCATGAGTGAGGCGATCCTGACAATGACCGAAAAGCGCTTCGGATGCGCCGGGGTCGTCGACGCCGATGGCTATCTGATCGGCGTCATAACGGATGGCGACCTGCGTCGCCACATGAGCGCCGAAATTTTGTCGGAATGCGCAGGCGACGTCATGACAAGCAACCCGCGCACGATCCGCGCGACCGCGCTGGCAGCGGAAGCGGTTGCTTTCATGAATACCAGCACCCCGCCCTTCTTGTGCGTTTTCGTCGTCGAAAAAGCACCATCAGGCGAGGTTCCCATCGGGATTCTGCATATGCACGACTGTCTGCAGGCAGGAATACGCTAGAGATGTCGTCCATGTTGTTTTTCCAGTACCGCGCGCGCTTCAGGATGGTTGGAAACCGGCGTCGTCATGACTGCATCCGAGCCGGGATCCGATAGCGCACCGCCGGCCGCGGCGGAAAAGGGCAGGCACAGCTTTGCGCAACTTTCCTTTCGGCGCGAAAGGCCTCGCTACAGCCCCGTTTATGGACGCTTCGTCGGCGTCGCCAAGATCCTCCTGCCGACGATCGCCACCGCCCTGATCGTCATCGTCATCGTTTGGCCGGAACTGAGCGAACAGCAGGACCGTTTCGCGCTCGGGTCGGCAAAGATCGACCGTTCGGAGGCGGAAAATCTGCGCATGCTGAACGCGCGCTTCACCGGCGTCGACGCCAGCCGGCGGCCGTTCACCCTGACCGCGGATTCCGCCGATCAGAGCGATGCGAAATCACCCGAAATCGCACTCGAGGCGCCGAAAGCGGATATTCTGCTGGGCAACGGCGCGTGGGTCGCCTTGACCGCGACGAGCGGCAATTTCAACCGGGACCGACAGCTCCTCGAGCTAACGGGCAACGTCAATCTTTTCCACGACAGCGGCTACGAGTTCCGCACCGAAAGCGCGGTCTTCGACCTTACCGCGGGCGATGCGACGGGAACCGAACCGGTCGAGGGGCAAGGCCCCTTCGGACATCTCAAGGCGGAAGGGTTCCGGATCCACAACCGTGGCGAACGGATCGAGTTCATTGGTAAGTCGAAACTGACGATCAATCCGGAGGCGGGGAGGAGCGCCAAGTGATGCGGGCCGTGATCGCCGCCTTGTTCATGGTTTTGGCCGCTCCCGCCGGAGCACAGAGCGTCGTCGCGGCGGGCGGCAACGAGCCCGTCGAGATCAATGCGGACGACGGTATCGAATGGCAGCGCGATAGCAAGGCCTATATCGCGCGTGGGAATGCCCGCGCGGCGCGCGGCGGCGTCGAAGTTTTGGCGGATACCCTGACGGCGTTCTACCGCGACGGCAAGGACGGCGACAACCAGGAAGTTTTCCGCATCGATGCCGACGGCAATGTACAGGTCAGATCGAAAACCGAGAAAGCGTTCGGCGATAAAGGCGTCTACCACGTCGATCAGGCCGTTTTCGTCCTCGTCGGCAAGAAACTGCGGCTGGAAACGGCAAGCGCGGTGATTACGGCGCACGATACGTTGGAGTATTGGAACGACCGGCAGTTGGCCGTCGCGCGCGGCGAAGCGATCGTCGTCGGGTCGGACGGTCGCTTGCGCGCCGATATCCTAACCGCGCATATCGCCAAGAGCGGCAAGCGGGATATTGAACAAATCGATGCGTTCGGCAACGTCCTGGTGTCGACTGGCACGGAAATCGCACGCGGGGACGAAGGCGTGTATAATCCCCGTACCGAGATAGCGACACTGTGCGGAAATGTGAAGATTACACGCGGCAAAAACCAACTGAATGGCGCCTGCGCGGAGGTCAACCTGAAAACCGGCAATAGCCGCCTCGTCGGCGGCGGCCGGCGCGTACAAGGCGTATTCACGCCCAAGAAATAGGTCTGGAAAGCGCAACCACCGTGGACGACGAAAAGACAGAAAATACCACCAATGGGTCGCTGCGTTGGCCGGGCGACAGCCTTGTTGCGAATTCGGACGCATCCGATGACGAAACCGGCGGACCGCAATTGATTGCGGAGACCCAGGGTCTCGTCGTCAACAATGTCGGGAAGAGTTTCAAGAAACGCCCCGTGCTGCGCGATGTCAGCCTCGAACTGCGTCGCGGCGAGATCATCGGACTGCTTGGTCCCAACGGTGCGGGAAAGACGACCTGCTTCTACATCGTTACCGGTCTGGTTTCGCCGGACTATGGCGCGATCTCGCTCGACGGCGCCGATATCACGCATTTGCCGATGTACCGCCGGTCCCGTCTCGGGATCGGGTACCTACCGCAGGAAGCTTCAATTTTTCGCGGCCTTACCGTCGAAAATAATATTCGCGCCGTTCTCGAAGTGGTCGAATCGGACCGCGACCAGCGCGAAGCCATACTCGACGCACTTCTGGCCGAATTTTCTATTTCCCATTTGCGCCGAACGCCCGCAATCGCGCTATCCGGCGGCGAACGGCGTCGCGTCGAAATCGCCCGGGCATTGGCGTCTCAACCGGCCTTCATGCTGCTCGATGAACCGCTTGCCGGTATCGATCCTATAGCGGTTCACGATATCCGTGACCTCGTTTATCACCTCAAAGATCGCGGCATCGGTGTCTTGATCACCGATCACAATGTCCGCGAAACACTCGATATGGTCGAGCGTGCATACATTCTGCATGACGGCATGGTGCTGATGCAGGGCGCGCCGGACGAAATCGTCGATCACGATGAGGTCCGACGTGTTTATCTCGGCGAGCGATTCAGTCTTTAGTCATTATTAGTGGTCAGTATTTAGGACAGAATGGCACTTACTCCGCGTCTCGAACTTAGGCTCTCCCAAACACTGGTGATGACGCCACAGCTGCAGCAGGCGATCAAACTGCTGCAGCTGTCGAGTATCGAGCTCGCGTCTTTCGTCGAAACCGAGCTGGAACAGAACCCGCTGCTCGAGCGGGACGAACGGGAAACCGACAATCAGCGCGAAGCGGATCGCGAGGCCGCCCCCGAAAACGATCCAACAGAGCAAGCCGATCCGACCGAGGCGCCGGACGGACCCGACACCGTGGAGCTGACCGGCGCCGAAACGATACCGTCGGACGGCGACTCGCCGCTCGATGCGGATTTCGAAAATGTTTACGAACCGGACGGCGTCGTCGATGTGTCCGGCGGAAGCCAAGCGGCATTCGCGGATGCCGGCGGCAGCGGCGGCGGCGGCGGCGGCGGATATGACGGCGAGTGGGATTTCGAATCCGCGCTGAGCAAGGAACTCACCTTGCGCGATCATCTGAACGAGCAGTTGAATGTCGATGTGGAGGATCCGATCGACCGGATGATCGGTGTACATCTTATCGACATGCTCGACGAGTCGGGTTGGCTGACCGGCGAGCTCGAAACGATCGCCGAAACCCTCAATTGCGAGTTGTCGCGCGTCGAATCCTTGCTCGATACGATGCAGAGATTCGACCCTCCGGGAATTTTCGCCCGCGACCTGCGCGAATGCCTAGCGCTTCAGCTGCGCGAAAAGGATCGCCTCGACCCGGCGATGGCGGCCCTGCTGGAAAATCTCGCCCTACTGGCCAACCAAGACATCAAGAATTTGTTGAAAGTCTGTCAGGTCGACGCAGACGATTTGGCGGACATGGTCAATGAAATCCGCGCCTTGAACCCGAAGCCGGCGCTGACTTTCGACAACGAGATCGCCCAGGCGATCATCCCCGACATCCTGATGCGGCCCAACCCGGACGGCGGCTGGATCGTGGAACTGAACCCGGACACGTTGCCGCGTGTCCTGATCAACAACACCTACTATGCCGAAGTCAGCAAGGACGCGCAGAAAAAGGAAGACAAGGAGTATCTCGCGGAACGCTTCCAGTCAGCGAGCTGGCTGGTGAAATCCCTCGACCAGCGCGCCAACACGATCCTCAAAGTGGCAAGCGAGCTGGTTCGACAGCAACATAGTTTCTTCGTGCGAGGCGTTGAACATTTGCGGCCGCTGGTCCTGCGCGATATCGCGGAAGTGATCGAGATGCATGAGAGTACGGTCAGCCGGGTGACCACCAACAAGTACATGGCTACGCCGCGCGGCCTGTTTGAACTAAAATATTTCTTCACGTCGTCAATCGCGAGCGCCTCCGGCGGCGAGGCCCATTCGGCCGAGGCCGTACGCCACCGGATCAAGGCGCTGATCAACGACGAAACCCCGGACAGCGTGTTTTCCGACGACCGGATCGTTGAGATACTGCGCGACAGCGGCATCGATATCGCCCGGCGGACTGTCGCCAAGTATCGGGAAACCTTGAATATTCCTTCATCCATTCAACGCAAGAGAAAGAAGGCGCAGGCGCTCTGAGATGCGGATGATCACGCGCGGTTAACGTTCGATTCAGGCCCTTTGGCGTATGTTGACTCTGTTAAAGACCGTCACTATGGTGCCGCACCTTCGCGGGCTAGGTCGCTCAATCGCACCGCCCGCGCGTACAATGACACGACATTAGGCCAGTCGATCCATGCAGCTTTCCGTACACGGCAAGCAGATCAACATTGGCGATGCGCTTCGTGGGCATGTCGAAGATAGCCTTCCAGCGATCGTCACCAAGTATTTCGAGAACCCGACGGATGCCCACGTCACGATCACTCGTGAAGGGAAAGGCATCAAGGCGGATATCTCCGTCCATGTCGGTAAAGGCATCATTGTTCAAAGCCACGCCTCGTCGGAAGACGCATACGCGGCATTCGATTCCGCCGCGGTGCATATCGCTAAACGCCTGCGCCGCTACAAGCGCCGTTTACGAGACCATCACCGCGGCCGTGAAGAGAGCCCGTCGAGCGTCGAAGTCCAGCAATTCGTCCTTGATCCGCAGTTGGAGGCGGATGAAACACAGCCGGTCGAAGATCAACCGCTCATCGTCGCGGAAATGGCCACGCAGATCGAACGCCTGACGGTCAGCGAGGCGGTCATGCGCATGGACCTGTCGGGGCAACCCGCTCTTCTGTTCCACAACAGCGCAAGCGATGCCATAAACTTGGTCTACCTGCGGAGCGACGGCAATATCGGCTGGATCGACACCAACAGCACCGCGCAGAACGCGGCATCTTGACCGGGTAAGAGGGATGGAACTGGAAAAGCTGATCGGTACCGAGCGCGTAATTCCGAATTTGTGCGCGTCCTCCAAGAAACAGGCGCTTCGCGAACTGTCGCAATGCGCCGCGGATCATACCGGACAGACGCAACAGGAGATATTCGACGCGCTGCTGGAGCGCGAGCGGCTTGGCACGACAGGTGTCGGCGGCGGCGTTGCCATACCGCACGGCAAGCTTTCTAGCCTGGAAAAGCTCTATGGACTGTTTGCCCGGCTCGAGAAGCCTATCGATTTCGAGTCGATCGACGAACAGCCGGTTGATTTGATATTTCTGCTGCTGGCCCCGGAATCGGCCGGCGCGGATCATCTTAAGACCCTGTCGCGCGTGTCGCGCCTGCTGCGCGACAAAGCCGTCTGTGAAAAGCTGCGGGGATGCGATAGCTGCGAGAATCTGCTGGCGCTGATTACCAACCGCACCGCCACGCTCGCGAATTGAATTTTTCGGTCAGTTGAGCCTAACGACCGTCAGACCGCGCTCGTAAGCGGCCACAACTACGGCGTCATAACTCGCCGCCGCGACCAGTTCCTGGCCCAACGCCGACATCAGCACATAGTACGGGGCGTCGTCGATTACCGCCGCCTTGACGTAGGCGATCTGCTCTGCGCCGAGATGCGCGAACGCGCTGTCGGACAGATGCCGTACGTTGATTTCGTCCATCATCGCTACTCCCACTTACCAGATCAGATCGTGGTTCCTCGGAATCGCCTTCGGCGATCCAGCAACCGCGTGAATCATCACACTAGGAACCAGACGCGGACGTCACGTCCATTGCACCGGATTTCGACGACCGCCGCTTTATCTTGATCTTTTGAACACGTGGTTCCGGCTCCGGGCGGGTGAGATCGACATGAAGCAGCCCGCTGTCCAATTCGGCGCCCACGATCTCGATGCCTTCCGCCAGAACGAAACTGCGCTGGAACTGGCGCGCCGCGATACCGCGATGCAGATAGACTCTATCCGTATCATCGGTCTGACGGCCGCGGACGAGAAGCTGGTTGTCTTCGAGCTCGATCGACAAATCGTCCTCGGTGAAGCCCGCGACAGCGAGCGTGATGCGCAGGCTATTCACACCAATTTGTTCGATATTGTAGGGCGGATAGCCCTCCGCCGGCATTTTCGAGATGCGATCGAGCGTCTGCTCGAACTGTTCGAAACCCAGCAAAAACGGGCTATTGAAAACGGATACGCGTGGCATGGCGCGGTCATCTCCTCCTTGACTTGAGCGAGCGGCCGTATGTCCGGAACCCATTCTAGGCATTCCAGACAGCCCCTATTTGGGGATTCCGTAGCCCAAATTCAAGCGATGACGGGTATCGCTTGAAGGCGGCGGTGAATGCTACTGTCATGTCGAAAATATTTGTAGGGGAGATGGTTCCATGCCGACGATCCAGGCAAACGGCATCGACATCAATTACAAGCTCGAAGGATCGCAGGACGCACCCACGGTTACGCTCAGCAACAGCCTTCTGACGAACTACACGATGTGGGACGCGCAGATGCCGGTGCTGACCGAGAAATACAGGGTTCTGCGCTACGATACGCGTGGACATGGTAGGTCGCAGGTTACGCCCGGGCCTTACAGTTTCGAACTTCTGACAGAGGATGCATATGCGCTGCATCAGGCGCTCGGCATCGGGAAGACCCATTTCGTCGGCCTATCGATGGGCGGCATGATCGGCCAATTGCTGGCGGCCAAGTATCGCGACCTTTTGCTCAGCGTCACCTTGTGCGATACGTCAAGCCGGATGCCGCATCCGGAGATTTGGGACGATCGTATCGCGGCGGCGCAGTCGGGCGGCATCGAGGCGGTCGTAGACGGTACGCTTGAACGCTGGTTCACCCCGGCGATGAAAGAACGCGAACCCGGCGAAATCGGCCGCGTTGCGGCGATGATCCGCGGAACGACGGTCGATGGATTCTGTGCAAACTGCCACGCCATCAAGGCATTGGACCAGACCGGAATTCTGTCTGGCATCTCGACGCCCACCCTGATCATAGTGGGCGCTGAGGATCCGGCGACCACGCCGGAAATGTCGCGCACTATTCATGCGGAGATCGCAGGCTCCGAGCTGGCAATCCTGCCGGACGCAGCGCACCTGGCGAATATCGAGCAGCCGGCGGCCTTCAACGACGTGCTGACGAATTTCCTCGCCAAACACTAACGGTTACGCTTGCTTGAAGGCGACGATTCCACCATTGGCGTCTTCACCCGCGACCCACAGGATTCCGTCAGCCGACTGCCGCGCAGCGATCCCCGCCTCCGTTAAGCAGGCGCGCGGTTTGGCGAGATCGTCGACCGCGATCACGACGGCCGCGGCGCAAGGAAGACCCGGTGCCACCGCGCCCTCGAAGCGCGCTGCGAATTCCGAGGGGCTCGTGACGGTTACGCACCCGCCGCCCGGCAAGGCGATTCGGCCATCATCCGCATCCTCGCTGACGATCGCCTCGAGCCGCTGTCGCGTCGGCGCAGCGGGGTCGGCGCAGAATACAACCTCGTCGAACGCGACGGCTCCGTTGGGATGGGTCATCAAGGAGGGTTGCCAGATAACCTCCGGCGTCTGATGCTCGATAACAATGAAACGGCCTTCCGGGAACAGCGCGTCCTGACTGAAGATATTGCGGAACCGGAACTCGCGCACGCCGTCGCCATATGGCGCGTCGCGACGCCGTTGCAGGGGCGGGTCGAAGCCTTCGATCCGTTCCGCTAAAGCCGCGTATGCGGAATCGGCCTCCGGGCAGCGGAACGCCGTGATATGGATGCCCTCGTACCGGACGAGAAACGCGGTCCAGGGGTTGTGCCGCGCCGGATCCGTGACTCCGATCAGTTCAAGATAACCGCGCGCGAACATCGCGCAATGGTTAGCGGTCGCCCACGGTGCCATGATCGCGCCGTCCGGCGTAGCCCCCATTTGCGGACTGCGCGGCGCCAGTTCAAATCCGAGATCGCGCCAGCGTGCTTCGCCGGCATCCAGGTCACGAACTATGAAACCCACATGATCTAGTGACAGCCCGTCGTCGGTCATCGCCCACAATTCCTCCCAAGAACAGCGGGTACGACCCTACAACGGCCTTGGTCTAGGCGCCACAGGCCGATAAATCTCGCGAACTAGGATGGAAATATCTAGTGGAGGGTCACCGGTCCGTGAATCAGATCATCCACGAGCTGGAAAACCACAAGTGCGGCTTCATTGCGTCGTACGTCCGGATGGCGCATACGATAGGCCGCGACCGCCGCGATGAATGCAGTGTGATCAACGGCGCCGGCTTCCTTCTGCTCCTTAAAAGCGCTTGCGATCGCTCTCAAATCCGCCTCATGTGTCGATAAATTCGGCATTGTTCCTCTCGCCCATAGTTCGTTTGTTTATGGGAGTGCATAAAATCTGAATCGGCCTTCAGTTACGTCACCCATTCGGGTCATCATCAAAAATTATGAAGTCTTTGCTCCTATTCGGTGCGCTTTCAAGGCACCTGGAGGCACCGCCGTACTCTCATCCGAGTGAAATCCTACACAAATCATGTTGATTTTTGTTAAAAACCGCGACTGTTTCGCGAATCGGGCGATTGGTAAGTTCAACGCATTTACACGTTCGCCTTTTAAGTTTAACAGTCGCTTATGGCTAATCCGCTTTCGACCGATCCGGGATTTTGGACGTTGGAGACGACCGCCGCGGCCACCGCGGGCGGTGTTATCGTCGTGGCGGCACTCTGTCTGACTATTCAGCGCCTGTACAATTCGTGCCGGCTCAAGAGCCGTATTGGACGCCAGGAACAGATCGTAAACCGCTTTCAGAACGCGTCCCCGCTACAGGCGGCAGCCGAAAAACTGGCCGACCGCGGCAATGTCGAATCGCGCATCGCAGCCGTCGAATCGCTGAAGGAGATCGCACGGCAATCGCCTCAGGATTACTGGTCCGTCATGGAAACGCTGACAAGACACTTGCGGCGATACGCGCGTGCGCCGGTCAGCGCCCCGGAGACCACCGGAAGTACGACGGTGTATAAACTGGCACCCGACATCCAAGCGATCCTGTCGGTCCTGTTGCACCGGGACACGCAATACGAAGGTCGCGACGCCGTCCTGGATTTGCGCAACACCGACGTCAGCCGCGCCGATCTGCGCGGCATTTTCCTGCGCTACGCCAATCTGCAGGGAGCCTCGCTTGTCGGCACCGCGCTCCGCAGCGCCAACCTGCGCGATGCCAACCTGCGCGCCGCCCGTCTGAACAATGCAAGCCTCAGGGGTGCCGATTTGCGCGGCGCCAATTTCAGCGAAGCATCCCTAAGAGATGCCGATCTGCGCTATTGCGACATGCGCGGCGTGATCCTGAACAACCTTACCGACATGATTCACGCCGATCTCGGCGACGCCGACCTGCGCGACGCCAGCATGATCGACGCGGTGCTCTGCGAAGCGACCCTCAGCCGGGCGAGCCTGCGTGGCGCCGTGCTCGAATTCGCCGACCTTAGGGGCGCCGCGCTCGACGAAGCCTATCTCCGTGACGTCAATCTGGGCGGCAGCGACTTGCGCCATGCGCGCCTGAACAAAGCGGATTTGCGTGGCGCCATCCTTTCCGATGCCGATTGCCGGCGCGCCGATCTCAGCGGCGTACGACTTGGAGGCGCTACCCTGCACGGGACCGACTTCTCATACGCCAATTTACGAGACGCGGATCTTCGCGATGCCGATTTGCAGAACGTCCAATTTCACGCCGCGAACCTGTCCGGCGTTCGCTTTTCGGAGGACCAGGCGGAAGCCGTCGCCGCACAGAGCGACTGATCGCCGGTCTGCCGTTTAACTGTAATAATCGAGCGGATTCACAATTTCGTCTTAACTTGTTCCGCTAAATCGCGAGCCGATACGCGTCACCGTCGCGGACGATGTGGCCAGCGGTCGGCGTGGCGAAATGCGTCCCGATAACGAGGACGGGCCCGTCGGCATATTTATTCAGCAGGGCATGCCGCGTTTCGCGCGCCTTCGCCTGGTCGGAATCCGCGTTACTGCACATATCCGGTATCGCCATCTGGCAGGGATGGTGCATGCAATCGCCGGTAATCAGCGCGTCTTCGCCGTTCGACGAGATTCGCACGCTGACATGGCCCGGCGTGTGACCCGGGGTGGATTCGAGCCAGACCTCGTCGCAAAGTTCGTGGTTCGTCGCGACCAGATCGACGAGACCGGCATCGAAAACTGGGCGCACGGAATCGCCCATGATATCGTCGCCGCGCCGCTGTGCCGCGTCTTGCGAGCTCCAATGGTTCCACTCGGTCTCGCCGATCAAGTAACGGGCACTATCGAAAGTGGGAACCCATTTGCCGTCGTCCCACATCGTATTCCAGCCGACATGATCGACATGCAGGTGGGTGCACAGCACGGTATCGATCGAGTCGCGCGGATAGCCGGCCGCCGCGATATCGTCCAGAAACGGTCCTGTCCGCATGTTCCATCCGGGAATGGCGCGCACCTTGTCGTTGCCGAGACAGGTGTCGACCATGATCCGCCGGTCCTTCGTTTCGATGATCAAGGCGTGAATGCTCATGATCAGGCGGCCTTCCGCGTCGGCGAAATGCGGTGTCAGCCATCCGATCGTCTGGATCAGCTCCCGCGTCGCGTCGGGCAGGATGAAGCGGCTGCCACCGGTCGCCTCCAACTCGATGACCTGGGTGATTTTGACGTCGCCGACCTGCCACTTGTTCATGGTATTCCCCTTCTGGCGTTTGCGTGCGAGGCATTGAACACGCTGACCCGCACTGGTTCAATGGGCGGAAAACCAAGAGGTGAAACATGAGTACCTAGTACGTTCGGTCGCCGACACGCTCGGCGCGGATGTGTCCAGCGTCAATATGAACGATCTCGGCAATCAGGCATTCAGCGAAATTCATCATGCGCCGGACGACCTGCGCCGGCGACAAGCCGTATTAGAGAACTCTACAAAATCGATGATGACACCGCCGTCCACCGCCACCTTAGTCCTCCCCCCTCAATGGGGAGGAAATTAGGTAGTTGATCCGTTTTAATTATCCCTTCCCCCTTGCGGGCTGAAATGGCCATCACAGGCATTTCAGGGCTAGGATGGGGGGTGGAAACGATGTCGGTGACGCGGTTCCACGGCCGTCTCCTATTATTAAGAGGAAAATACCATGCGTGCCGTAGGCCTGATGACCCATGGCGGCCCCGAGGTTTTGGAGGTCGTGGACGTTCCGGAAACCCACGCCGGCCCGGGCCAGGTGCGTCTGCGCGTCCAGGCCGCCGCGGTGAACCCGACCGACACGATGGCGCGGAATGGATCGCGGGCCGACCAGCAGAAAGCGGACCCGCCGCCCTACGTACCGGGCATGGACGCGGCCGGGATCGTCGATCAGATCGGCGACGGTGTGACGACCGGCGTGAAGGTCGGCGATCTCGTTATGGCCATGGTGGTCCCGAACGCCAGCCACGGCGCGTACCGGGAGCAGATTGTCCTCGATCAGCGCGCTGTCGTCCCCGTCCCCGCCGGTAGGACGGCGGTCGAAGCTTGCACTCTGCCGATGAACGGACTGACCGCGCGACAGTCGCTCGACCGGCTCGGCCTGTCCCCGGGACAGGTGCTGGCCGTGACCGGTTCGGCCGGTGCCTATGGCGGCTATGTCATCCAGCTCGCCAAGGCGGACGGGCTTACCGTGATCGCCGACGCCGCCGACGGCGACCGAGACCTGGTCGCCGCGCTGGGCGCGGACATCATAGTACAACGCGGCGACGACGTGGCGGATCGCATCCGCGAACACTTCCCGGATGGGGTCGACGGGCTGGCCGATGGCGCGGTCCTGAACGAGAAGGTCGTCGCGGCGGTCCGGGACGGCGGCGGCTTCACATCCGTGCGCGGCTTCGTTGGCGAACCGCAGCGCGGGATCGAATTCTCACCCACCGGGGTGCGCGAGTATGACGGCGAGTACGAAAAGCTCGACAGCCTGCGGCAACAGGCGGAAGACGGCGTCCTGACCTTGCGCGTCGCCGGCACTTACCCGGCCGAACAAGCCAGCGAAACCCACCGGCGGCTCGAAGCCGGCGGTACCCGCGGCCGCCTCGTCATCACATTCTGATATCGGACTCGGAAAAATTCTCATGCAACAGGGCCAAGTAACGTTCACGCGCATGGAGAAAGTGGTTTTCGGCCAACCCGCCGGCGCCGCGGTGAAAGCGGAGGCGGAACATCTCGGCGCGACGCGGGTCTTCCTGCTGGTCAGCGGCACCTTGAACCGGGAAACCGATGAGGTCGAGAAGGTACGCCGCGCGCTGGGAAACCTCTATTGCGGCACCCATGACGACATGCCCGCGCACAGCCCGCGCGAGGCCGTGGTCGCCTGCGCCAATGCCGCGCGAGACGCCGGCGCGGACCTGCTGGTGAGCCTGGGCGGCGGCTCGACCACCGATGGCGGCAAGGCGGTGACGATCTGCCTCAAGCACGGCGTCACGGAAGCGGACGGGATGGAAGCGTTCCGGACCAAGGTCGACGAGAACGGCAAGCGGCACTTCCCCGAATACGCCGCCCCGGACGTGCGCCAGATCGTCGTGCCGACGACGCTTTCGGCCGGCGAGTTCAACGCCCGCGCCGGGATCACCAACAGCCAGCTTCGCCTGAAGCAGAGCTATATGCATCCGGGCATCATCCCGGTCTCCGTCATCCTCGATCCGGCGGTGACGGTGCCGACGCCGGAATGGCTGTTCCTGTCGACCGGCATCCGCGCGGTGGACCATGCGGTCGAGACCTACCTGTCGATCGACGCCAACGCCTATTTCGACGGCGCCTGCCTACAGGCGCTCCGCCTGCTCGGCGACGGCCTGCCCCGGGTGAAGGCGGACCCGAGCGACCTCGACGCGCGAATGAATTGCCTGATGGGGGCCTGGATGTCGATGACCGGCGTCATCGCCGGCGCCCGTCTCGGCGCCAGCCACGCCATCGGACACATTTTGGGCGGCAGCGCCGGCGTGCCGCACGGCCACACCTCGTGCATCATGCTGCCCTACGTCCTGGATTGGAACGCGCCGGTCAATGGCGACCGGCAGAAGGAGATCGCCACGGCCCTGGGCCATGCGGGGACGCCCGCGTCCGAAACCCTCGATCAGTTTATCTCGGGCCTCGACATGCCGCGCCGCATCCGCGAGACCGGCGTCGAGGAAAGCGACCTGCCGCGCCTGGCCGAGAACTGCATGCTCGACGACTGGACCTTCTCCAACCCGCGAGAGATCAGGACACCGGAGCAGGTGATGGAAATTTTGCGGCTCGCCTACTAAAACCACCTGGAAAAGGAACGCAGGCAATGACACACGAACTCATCCAGGTGACGCCGTTGGCCGGGGCGCTCGGTGCGGAAATCTCCGGCGTCGACATGGGCCAGCCGCTCGGCAACCAGCTCTTTCAAGAGGTGCATGACGCCCTGATCGAAAATCAGGTGATCTTCTTCCGCGGCCAGGACATCAGCCCGGACCAGCACATCGCCTTCGCCCGGCAGTTCGGCAGCCTGCAGGTCCATCCGCTGGTCCCGCATCTCGACGACCATCCGGAAGTGCTGATCCTGGAAAGCAAGGAGGACAACCGCACTTCCGCCAATGTCTGGCATAGTGACGTGACCTTCAGCGAGGAGCCGCCGCTCGGCTCGGTGCTGCTGGCGCGTGAGGTGCCCGATCACGGCGGCGACACGATGTGGGCCGATATGTACGCGGCCTACGACGCGCTCTCGCCCGCGATGAAACGCTATCTCGAAGGCATGACCGCCATCCACGGGGCCGAGGGCGCCCGGTTCGAGAAGACTCACGACACCGATGAGACACGGGCAGGGCAAGTGCGCGAAGAAAAGAAAGTCATCCCGCCGGCAGAACATCCGATCGGCGGCGCGCACCGGCTGATGCATCGGGTCACGATCAACGGCGACAGGCCGGTCTGAACCGATGACGCGACAAACGATCGATATCAATTCCGACTTCTACAGGTCGCTGCCCTTCGCATCCGGCGTCAAAGTCAGCGGGTCGATGCTTTACACATCGGGCCTGACCGCACGCGACGATTCCGGCGCGCCGGTCGGTCCGGGCGACATGGCCAGGCAGTTCGAGCACATATTCTTCCGCCTGCAACAGCTTGCCGACGCGGCCGGTACGAACTTCGACCAGATGGCGAAGATCACGATCTTCGTCACCGATATCGACCGGGCCTATGCCGATCCCGACCAATGGCGGCGCTATTTCACCGGCCGACCCGCCAGCACGCTGGTCGAGGTGTCGCGCCTAAAATCGCCGGAGATCATGGTCGAGATCGAGGCGGTCTTCCATATCCCGGACGACACCAGCTAAGGAATCGGATGATTGCGCTAATCGCGCGGCAACGAGTCGAGAAATTCCGCCAAAATACGATTGAACGCTTCGGCTTCCTCGACATAAGGCATGTGCCCCACGTTCGGGACGACATCCATTTTCGCACCGGGGATGCCGTCTCGGTACAAGGTCATGCGTTCCGGCGTCGTGGCGATGTCGTGCTCACCGGCGATCACCATCGTCGGCAGGTCGATATCGCCGATACGAGGATCGAAATCCATCGCGAAAATCGCCGCACCGGCCTCGGCGTAGCCTTCGAGCGGGTTGGTCGTGAACTGGCGGCGCAGTTCGGCGTAGCTGTCTGGCCGATCTTCCCGATAGCCCTTGCGCAGATAGCGTTCCAGGACGGCGTCGACCCTCGCCTCGATCCCTTCCCGGCGCATCACCTCGGTGGCGGCGCGCTGTCCGTCGATACTGGCCTGCGGCAGGATGCCCTGGGTCGTGACGAAGGACACACTGCGCAGCCGCTCGGCGTGATCGAGCGCAAGCGCGAAACCTGCCATGCCGCCGAGCGACGCCCCGGCATAGTGCGTCCGTTCGATACGCAGCGCATCGAGCAGCGCGACGATGTCCAGCGCCAGATCCTCGATCCGATAGGGCGTGCCCGCCACCGCCGTACCGCCATGGCCGCGAAGGTCCGGTGCGAAGACCCGGCAGCGGTCGCTGAAATGGGCGATCTGCGCCGCCCAGCTTTCCAGGGTGAACCCTTGCGCATGGGCGAGGGTCAGGACCGGCGCGCCTTCCGGTCCTTCCAGGCGATAATTATGGTCGATACCGTTGACGGTTATTCGGGGCATGGCGAAACACTCATTCCGAAATCAATCCGCAAAAGCCATGAATTAGACATCGCGCGAATGGATTCGATAGGTTGAGGGTACACATCCTTTGGATGACACCGATTGGGAGAGGTTACGTGAGTAGCGATACGCTGTTGTTCGAAGTCAAGGACCACGTGGCCGTTATCACACTAAATCGTCCGGCCCAGCGCAATGCCATCAGCCGGGAAATGAGCCGGACCCTCACCGAATATCTCAACCGGGTCCGGTCCGACGACGATATCCGCGCGGCGGTCATCACCGGTGCGGGCGGCGTCTTCAGCGCCGGCGCCGACCTGAAGGAACGCGTAGCCGGCGGCGGCAAGCGGCGCGAGGACCAGATGCCCGCCGCCGTGATCGAAGCGGACCTCAGCGCCAAATGGACGACGATGAAGATCGAGAAACCGCTGATCGCCGCGATCGACGGCTACTGCCTGGCCGGCGGCATGGAGCTGGCGCTGATCTGCGACATCCGGGTGTGCTCGACCGAAGCGCAGTTCGGCCTGCCGGAGATCGTGCGCGGCTTCTTTCCCGGCGGCGGCGGCCCGCAGCGCCTCGCCCGCAGCATTCCGCAATCGATCGCCATGGAGCTGATCCTCACCGGCGACCGGATCGACGCCGAAACGGCGCTCAGAGCCGGGATCGTCAGCCGGGTGTTAACGGTAGACGAGCTGATGTCGACGGCGATGCAGCTCGCGGCCCGGATCGCCGGCCACGCGCCGCTCGCCGTGCGCGCGGTAAAGGAGGTCGCGGTGACCGCGATGAACGAAAGCTTCGAGCAAGCGATGCGGTTCGGCGGCGCGATGCGCTGGGTCATCGGACAAACCGAAGACGCCAAGGAGGGCCCGCGCGCCTTCGCCGAGAAACGCGAGGCGGAATTCAAGGGAAGCTAGCGCGACGGAAAAACGCAAATAATGGCGTCGTACAGGAAACCAATGCAGGCCAGGCAGAAGGCTGTCTAATTTTAAAATCCGAAAACAGCCGGATACCCGTTTAACTTGCGCCCAAAACGTTATGATTACATCATAGTCTTCAGGTCACTGTGCGGAGGGGAGATGGTGAAGGTCAAGTCGCGATAGTGCGCGGAAACGCCGAGAGTTAGAACTGGCAGGCGGAATCGTTGAACGAGGACGGGCATCTTTCTCGTTTCTTGGAAAATTGCACCGGATTCGGATTTTCCAGGCGCCACGGATAGCCGCACCAAAAGCTATTGCAGAACCCTGAACCAACAAGAACGCTTAAGTCTGGCAGCGGAAAAAATGGAAATTGAGGAATACTTCACGGGAAATGGTACATACGATTTTTCTTAGCTACGCCCACGACGATAATCTTGTCCCAGAACGCGATCCGCGATTTACAGGGTGGGTCGACTTCTTCCACAAGACTTTGTCGCTCGAACTGGGAGAACGGTCACTCGATTGCGAATTATGGCGGGACCGGCGCGATTTGGACCCGATCGCATTCTTCGACGAGGAAATCAAGAATGCGATCCGCGATTCGAAAATTTTGATTGCAATCATTTCACCGCGTTATGTTGAGCGCGAGTACTGCCTGAATGAACTTACGATGTTCGTTGATTTCCACGCCGAAGGCGATGGGACACCCGGAAACGAACCTATCCTGAAGGTCGTCAGACGCAGCCTGTCGGAAGAGCGCCAACCGGCGCCCATCCGACGGCGGACTGGCGTAGAGTTCTTCCGGATCGACAAAGAAAAAAACGAAGAAATTCCGTTCTACGAAGGCTACGGCAGTTATCAGGATCAGGAATATTGGCGGGTAATACGCCGTATCGGGTCTTCTATCGAGAACCAATTGGCGACAGCACCTGAACCGCAACCAGGGAATTCCAAGAAAGTCGAAACAGTGTTCCTGGCGGTTACCAGCTCAGACCTCGCCGGCCAATGGGCAGCGTTACATGAGGAATTCACGAGCAATGGTTATAGAGTCGTGCCGAATCAAAATTTTCTCCCAACAGAGGAAGCAATCGAAGCTGGATTAAGGGGTGCAACGCTATCGATACACCTGATGGGCGAAACATCCGGGTTCAAACCCGATGGCGCCGATACGCCAATCGTTCACAGTCAGTTCCATGTCGCTGAGAAAATAAAAACCGAGAACTCCCAATTGAAGCGGGTCATTTGGCTTCCCCAAGGCGCTCAATCGAAAGACCCGGTGCACGCCGCCTTCATCGAGAAACTTCAGAAATATCAAGGAATAGCGGAAGGCGACGAAATCTTGAATGGCGATACGGTCGAGGATCTGAAAACCGTCATTCTCAGAGAATTGCGGGACCACCCGGAAAACATCAAACCGGCGACCGGCACGCCGTTGGCGCCACCTCGCGTCTACTTGATATTTGCGAACGAAGATGAGGGAAAAGCGCTGGAACTTTATGACGTGCTGGCAGACGCCGGCATCGAAGTTCTACTGCCCGAGTTCGATGGCGACGGGATGGAGCAACCGGGCCATCATGCCAACCAACTCGCAAGCTGCGATGGCGCACTGATTTATTACGGCGAGGCATCTCACGCTTTCGTCCAGAAACATGTTGATGGCCTGGCGAACCGAAACAGCGCTGGCGATCCGGACCCCTTATCGGCAACCGGCGCGTATTTGGCGTCCCCCCATACGCCACGCAAAAATATCTTCCGAAGCCCATCACTCGATTTCGTCATCCAAGGCGCCGACGGGTCAGACGAGGATTCGTTGTCACGCTTTATTGGCCGAATCCTGCAAGGGACCGGGACATAGCAATGGCGGCCGCGCGTTCGTCGAATCCCTATCCAGGCCTTCGTCCCTTCGAACACGATGACGAAGAACACTTCTTCGGCCGTGAAGAACAGACCAAAACGCTATTCGGCAAACTTAATCAATCTCGCTTCGTTACCGTCGTCGGCGCATCGGGCAGCGGCAAGTCTTCGGTGGTACGCGCGGGACTTCTACCCAAACTTGACAAGGAAAAGGATTGGCGTTGGATCGTCATGCGTCCGCAAGCGCGACCGGTTCATGAGTTGGCGTTAGCGATCAACCGAGCCAAAGGCGAGGATAGCAACGTATCGCGGGCACAAGCGAATCTGGAAACAAACTCGAACCCGGAAACAGACTCGGAAACAGATGATGAACGAGGGTTCGATATCGAGCGGCTGAAGCTGGTCCGCACAAAAACACTCCTTCACGGCAGCAGCAGCGGTCTCGGGCAGGCACTAAAAGAGTTTCGCTTACCGCCCGGGCACAAGTTCCTCTTAATCGTCGATCAATTCGAGGAAATATTTCGTCGATCGTGAAGTATTTCCAACCTCCTGTTTGGATTGGTATTTTACAGACA
>CAYLTU010000079.1:0-20962 GCA_964386465.1 uncultured Rhodospirillaceae bacterium | reverse complement strand
TGGATGGTAAGTATTTCGGGATGCCCCTCCGGCGCGGGGGCTGCCGGATGTATATGCAATTCGCCGAAACGCCGGCCAAACGCTTTGTGTTCCTCAAGGGTCATATCCTGATCGCGGAAAAAGACCACCTGATGTTCCATCAGTGCGTCGTGAATCTCTTGGAACGCCTGGTTGCCGAGCGGCTGAAACAAATCGACACCCTCGATCTCCGCCCCTAACGCCGGGCCGAGCGGTGTAGCCGTGATGATTTCATGGGACATGCCGAGTTCCTTTATGCAACTGGCGCGGTTGAGTTCAATCGGTGCTCTTGAGCTCTTGGGATAAGCTGTTGGAGTGCGACACGCCGCACGCCTGCGTCGGTGCTCTCAAGACCAACCTGCTGCAGCGCAAGAAGAAGTTCACCGGCAGCCGTTTCGCCCCAAAACCAATCGGCCAATTCACGGCTGGAGGCTTGGCCCGGTTGCGCTGTCGCCGCTTCCATGTAGAAAGCCTTCATGTCTTCCGAGGCGCCGCGAAAGGTCTGCCCGAGGCTGAGCGTTTCCGAGGGATTGTCGGTGTCGCCCTTTCCATCCAGTAAGGCGTACAGAAAGCGCGCGGACTCCTCTATTTCCATTTTGGCGGCGCCGACACCGGTGCGGCCCCGCTTTTCCATGGCGAGGGTTTGCCAGGGAGTGAGGTTCGATAGTTCCCCCATGATATTGGCGAGCAGGGCCGGTTCATCCGTTCCGCCGGCCGGTGGAAAGGAGATGGGACAGCTCCAGCCGGTCATATCGGTTGCGCCGCCGCCCGGGGCGTCGTCCGGGAAATCTTCGAGAATTGGCGAGCCGTCCTGGCGCTCCAGGAGAGCGAGCGTCGCGCGGAGCACTTTGGTTTGAAACTCCGGTTCGTCAGGCGCGCCGAAGGGTCGGCCAAGTTCGAAGGGAACCCAAAGGAAGCGCGGCGGCCGGAGCCGCTCTGTCATTTCCCGCACCAGACTTATACCCGCCGTCGCGACGCCTTCATCTTCAAGATAGTGTGCCAGCCCGCCCACGGCGCGCGTGCAATTCGGTCAGACCGGGACAAGGATCGCGGCGTTGACCCCATCCTCCTTCAACATCCGGCCGACTTCCCGCGCCGTCGGCTCGAAGGCCTGGGCCAGTTGGCCCGCGCCATTGAACGCGTAGTGAAAATTCGCGATCGACCCGATCTCGCCCGCCTCATCCAGCCCACGCAAGCGGTCGAGCGGGAAGACGACGTTAACGTCTTGCTGAAATCCGGTCCGGTCGAAATTCACGGAGGCTTGGGTCATCACCAGGTCGTTCAACCCGACATCGCCGGGGATCACCCGATAGCTGAGATCGCTCAAATCAAAGTTTTTATCATCCCGACGGTGCAGGCCGGCCGTCGTGACAATGGCGACGCGGCGTTCGCGCACGGGCGGCCCCGCCACAAAGGGCGCCGTCTCGAATTCAAAACTATCCTTATCGCGAAGATGCTGTGCGCTTTCGCGATCAAGGTCGCTCAGTCTAACCATGGTTCGATTTTGCTACTCCGATCCTGTCTCCGACGGCGGAAGGATGTCACGGGCCTTTTATGCAAACAAATGATATATTCGCTTAATCATATGTCGGAATAGCATAATACGGGATCGAACGTTTTGCGGCCTTTGCAGTTTCGTTGGATTGAGGTTTTTCGGGCGGTGGCCATAAGCGGGACCACAACGAACGCGGCGGAGTTACTGAACCTCGATCAATCGGCCGTGAGCCGGCATATAACCGCCCTTGAGGGTCAACTTGGATTGCGCCTGTTCGATCGCAGCCAGCGCAAGTTAAGGCTTACTCAAGAAGGTAAGACCTTGCTCAGCGAAGCATGCAATACGCTTGACAGCCTCGATCGCTTTCGCCGGGTCGCGGAAGAAATCCGCCAGATGAAACGAGGCCATCTCCATATCCTTGCCGGACAAAATCTGGCGAACGGGCTACTACCGGAAGCGATGGCGGCCTTCCGTGCCGAGGCGCCGGCGATAACGATCTCAATGGACGTCATCGCGAGACGGGAAACAGCCGCAAAGATGGAAAGCCAACAATTCGACTTGGCGATCATTGCTCTGCCATTTGCCTATCCCGATGAAGGCCTCATCGCCTCGGGAGACTATCGCGGCGTCTGCATTCTGCCAAAGCACCACGCCCTAGCGGGAAGAAAAAATGTCCGGCTTTCAGACCTTGCCAATGTCGACCTCGTCGGTTTGCCGAATGGAACGGTAGGCCGAATGCAGATCGATCGGTACTTTGGCGCCGCTGGACTGGATTACAAACCTGTGCTGGAAACATCTTCGGCGGTTGCGGGGCTTGTCGCAGCCGGTCTCGGGGCCGCGATTGTTGATCCATTTACTGCCCGGACGGTCGATTTGAGTAAAATTGCTGTCCGACCGCTAGAACCAAGCATTGTTTATAGCTACGGCATGTTTCTGCCCGTGAATCGCATACCTTCTGCAATTTCTAAAAGGTTCACGGAAATTTTGGCCGCCACAGCAAAAAGCATGAACGATATTTCCGGCACATTTAAATAAATGCTCGTTCCCCGGTATTGCGCTGAAACTACAGTTGGTTCACACCACATCGAGCAGCCTGCTGGCGCATTTAAATTGGTCGAAACTGGCTCTGGATAATCTTGATACGCTAGGCGTTGAGGTCTAAACCGCCACGGCGTCGATGGTCGCGCGAGACGGATCGGGAAAGTCGATAATCGCCACCTCATCGGACTCCGTATCAAGAACCGCACAACTCAATTGCCGCTGATTTCGCGGGTCCCGGCCGTCGCCGCTCGAACCGGGGTTGATGACCAGGACCCGGCCAAAGCGCTGCACCAACTGCTGGTGCGTGTGCCCGAAAAGCACGAAATCCGCGTCTTCCTTGCCGAACATCGCAAGCTGGGGGCTGTGTGGGTACACATACTCGCCGTACGGCTCCCATGGTGTCGAATGCACCATCAGGACTTTCTTGTCTCCATATCGCAACTCAAGGCGCCACGGCCGGTCGTCCAGCCATTGCAGAAGCTCCTGGTCGATTCCGTCGCGCGATCGCGCCCGCTCGCCGAGCGGCCCGAGGAAGACCTCTTCGTGGTTTCCTTTGATCGTATGCGCGCCCAGATCGCGCAAAGCGCCGATGACCTCGTTCGAGAACCGGTACTCGAATATGCTGTCGCCCAGGCAAAGCAGATCGTCGATCGGACCCATCAGTTCTAGCGCCCGGTTCAAGCCCGCGATATTGCAATGCAGGTCGGAGACGATACCGAGCTTCAAAGCTTCTTGCCCGCGGTCCAGCCGCCGTCGACCATCAGGGTCGTGCCGGTGCAGAAGCTGGCGTCGTCGGAGGCCAGGAACAGAATCGCCTTGGCGACCTCCGGCGGCTGGCCCCAGCGATTCAGCGCGTGGACGCTGCGGATCGTATCGGCATATTCTTCAGTCTGAAAATAGCGTTCGGTCATCGGTGTGCGGATGACGCCCGGCCCCACCGCATTGACCCGGATGCCTTTATCGCCGAATTCCATCGCCATTTCCTTGGTCAGGCCCACGACGGCATGCTTCGACGCCGTATAGGCAGCCCGGTTCGGCGACGCCACGACACCCAAGGTCGACGCCAGATTGACGATGGCGCCGCCGCCTTCCTCGGCGATCACCTCGCGAGCGAAGGCCTGCGCGCACAGAAACACGCCGGTGATGTTGACGCCTATGACCCGGCTCCATTCCTCGTAGGAGAGCTCCAACACCGGCACGATCTCACGGATGCCCGCATTGTTGACGAGAACGTCGAGACCGCCGATCTGCGCTTTCGCCGCGGCCATTCCTTCCGCTACGGCATCCGGATCGGTCACATCGAGCGCGAAAGCATGGGCACGGCCGCCCTCCTTCGCGACTTCCTCGACAGTGCGTTCCGCCATCGCGAAATCGACATCGCACGCGGCGACGACGGCGCCCTCCTTCGCGAACTCGAAGCATACCGCGCGGCCGATACCGCCGCCCGCGCCCGTTACGACAACGCCTTTATCCTGAAATCGCATGATTTTCCTTCCCCTTAAACGCGACAAGAGTGCGTTACCGGACTCTCAGCGTCAATCGGCCAAGCACAGATGAAAATCGCCCGGCAACTCGCCGATCGCGCGACGGACCAAGCCGCGATGGTCCTCGCCGGACATTGTCTTGTCGACATCCGGCGGTTCGCCATAGCCTTGCGCTGTTTCCCTCCGTCACGTTTGAAGATTCCTGTCTAACCAATCGCCTCTTCGGCCGCCAGCCACTCCGCTTCGGTCGCCGCGATCTTGCGGTCGAGATCGGCAAGCTGCTTGTTCAGCATCGCGATCTCCACGGCCGGCCCCCTATAGAGCGCCGGATCGGCCAGTTTCGCTTCGATCACCGCCTTTTCCTTGCCCAGCGATTCCAGCTGGCGCTCCGCGGCGGCGGCCGTTTTTCGTTGCGAGGCGCGCGCCGCGCGGGCGCTGGCGCTGGCCCGACGCGCCTGGCGGCGGTCCTCCTTGTCACCGTTGGCCGGCCGCTCGGCGCGATCCCGGCGACGCGCGGCTCGGCGCGCCTCCAGTACGGTCTTGCGATAATCCTCGATGTCGCCATCGAAGGCCCGACAGGTCCCGTCCCGCGCAACCCACAGCCGGTCGGCGCACAGTTCGACCAGATGAAGGTCGTGCGTCACCAGGATAACCGCACCCTGATAGGCGCTTATCGCCCCGACGAGGGCTTGCCGGGAATCGATATCGAGATGGTTCGTCGGTTCGTCCAGCAGCAATACATGCGGCGCGTGGCGGGTGATACAGGCGAACAGCAGCTTCGCCTTCTCTCCACCCGACAGCGAACCGACTTTCACGTCGGCCCGGTCTTGCGTAAAGCCGAAGCGGCCGAGATGGGAACGGAGTTTGGTTTCCAGCACATCGGGCATCCGCAAAGCCAGTTCCTCGCGCGCCGTCCGCGCCGGGTCGAAGGCATCGGCCTGCTCCTGCGCGAAGTAGCCGACGCGCATCTTCGAAGAGTGGCGTACCGCCCCAGACATCGCCTTCAGTTCGCCCATCAGCAACCGCAGCAGGGTCGTCTTGCCATTGCCGTTCTCGCCGAGCAGCGCAATTCGGTCGTCCATATCCAAGGTCAAGCCAAGCCGCGTCAACACCGGCTCGCCGGGCGTATAACCCGCGCTTGCATTCTCCAGCGCTATGAGCGGCGGCGCCATCTGCTCCGGATCGGGAAAATCGAAGGCGACCTCGTGGTCGGGCCGTACCGGCCGCAATTCATCCATCCGCTCCAGCGCCTTGATCCGGGATTGCGCCTGGCGGGCCTTGCTCGCCTTGTAGCGAAAGCGATCGATGAAGGCCTGCATATGGCGCCGTTGTTCCAGCTGCTTGGCGAATTCCGCCGCCCGCAACGCCATGCGTTGACGGCGCTCCGTTTCGAAGTGGTCGTAATCGCCGCGATAGACCGTCAGACGGCGATCGTCGAGATGAACGACCGTATCGACGATCGTATTGAGCAGATGCCGGTCATGGCTGACCAGGATGATGGTGCCTTGGTACGAAACAAGGTGACTTTCCAGCCACAGCCGGGTTTCGAGATCGAGATGGTTGCTCGGTTCGTCCAGCAGCAGCAGGTCCGGCGCGGAGAACAGCGTCGCCGCCAGCGCCACGCGCATCCGCCAGCCGCCGGAGAAGGTGTTGAGCGGTTGGTTCTGGGCGTCCTCGTCGAAACCAAGCCCGGCGAGGATCGCCGCCGCGCGCGCCGGCGCGGTCTCCGCCCCGATATCCGCCAGGCGCGTATGGATTTCGGCGATCCGCGTGGGATCGTCGGTTTCTTCTGCTTCTGCGAGCAAGGTGCTGCGCTCGCTGTCGGCTTCGAGTACGAATTCCCGCGGCGTCTTTTGTCCCTCCGGCATCCGCTGCGCAACGGTTCCCACACGGGTACCGCGTTGCAGGTTCACCTTGCCGCTATCGGCCTCCGAATCGCCCAAGATGAGCCGTAGCAGGGTCGTTTTTCCGGTCCCGTTCCGTCCGACCAGACCGACCTTATGGCCGCCCGAAACATTGACGGACGCATTGTCGAGCAGAACCCGCCCGCCGATACGGTATGTGAGGCTATCGATGTGCAACATGTTTCGGCGTCAATCTCAACCGACCAACCGGCGCAGGTGACGCGCGGTAAAACCCATGACAATTCGTTCGGGACCGTCTGGCCGCCGCGCCGCGAACCATAGCAAAACGGTTGTCGCAACAAATATCCCGGCACCCGTCGCAACATCGCGGATCAGCGACAAGGCATGACCACCGAAACCCAATTCCGGCAAATTGCCGACGCCCATCCACATCGCTGCACTCGCGATCGCCGGACGCCAGATCAGCGCGAGCAGATCGCCAAGCGGAGCGTAACGCATTCGCGCGACGATGCACAAAATCGCCAAGACCATGACCGCCATCACACCGGTACGGGTCATCGCTATCGCGATAGGACCAGAGAGATAGCCTGCCGCCACGATCGACGGCACCATTACGCAGGCATAACCGATGCTGGTGAACGCGAACACGCGTTCGCCGCCACGAGCGAGAAAGTAGGGCCGGACGCCCCAGATGATTGCCTCGAATCCGGCATAGATACCAAGCCATTGGAAAAATGGGATCGCCG
Organism: uncultured Rhodospirillaceae bacterium; assembly: GCA_964386465.1. Taxonomy (GTDB): domain Bacteria; phylum Pseudomonadota; class Alphaproteobacteria; order UBA8366. The sequence goes on along the minus strand of CAYLTU010000079.1, from coordinate 14,313 downwards.
CCGTCCATTGGTCGCCCAGCAGTACGGGTACCAAATCGGGCGCCACGACGGAAATCCCGGCACCCGCGGGAAATGTGTAGATGACGACAAGACCGAACACCTGCAGGAACGCCTTACGCGACTCTGCTTCGTCATGCGCGACTCTCGCATAGGTCGGTATCAAAGCTCTTCCGGTCGGTTTAATGACTTCGCGCGTCGGCATCGTGGAAATATCAGACGCCATGAAGTAATTGCCGACGGTTGTCGACCCCGAGATACGGCCCAGTATTAACTCGTCCACGCGGCGGCCAATGAACTGACAACCGTGATCGATCATCAACCACTGCGAGACCGACCACAATTCGCGTACTTTCGTAGTACTGAACCAAGGTCTGTATGACGACATCATGAAGCTGTAGGAGATCGTCACGCAAGACGACACCACCATGGCGATGGCCAAGGCATGGTAGTCGCGCAGCACGAAGACCAGCGACAAAGACAGCACGATATCGGTGAGCCGTCGGTAGAGCCAGTAGCGGAACTCCTTGGCGAACTGCATGTTCTTTCGGAAATCGACGACGCCGATATTCTCGATCCCATTCAGCACGCAGCGGAACGCGATGATCTGCATCACGATTTCGACGCGCGGATCGCCGTAGTATTTCGCCACGACGGGGGCAACCGAGATCAAGATAACGGTCAGCAGAGCCCCCATCAGGATCTTGATGGTCCAGGCGCTGTTGTAGTCTTCGCGACCGGCGTCCGGGTTCCGGATCAGCGCGATGGCGACGTTCGTCTCGGAAATCTCGGTCAGAAAGCCAACGATGATCATCGCCATGGCGATGACACCGAAATCGTCCGGCGCCAGCAACCGCGCGATGATTACGGTATTGACGACGCCGATCAACTTGAGCGACCAGCGCATGGACACCATCCAGGCGGCACCCTTGACCATGTGCCCCTTGACCGACTTCACGTCGGTTGTCGTGTCACTCTCGTCGGAGTCGCTCATTCTGCGAATCGATCTACATCGCTGCTGTTGGCATTGGATAGGCTGCGAAACTCAACAAACGTTGCCGCAGCCCAGTTCGTTCATCTGTTAAGATGGACCATCGAGGGTGAATAAAATCTTTCGAAATATCGCGAGGAAAATAGCGAAAGTCCGGCATTTGCGCCAGTTAAAGCCACACTATCCCAGGTCGTAGATTGACGTGAGTCAGCGCGCGCAAAGGATACCGCGCCTATGAATGTCCGGTGGAAGAGGTAATGGGATGGAAAAGAAAACACAGATCAACATCTGGTACGTCATCGCCGCGGTCTGGGCGATCATATTCCTGCAGCAATGGTGGAGCGACCGCCAGGCCGTTCAAACGATTCCCTACAGCGAATTCCAAGCACTTCTGCACGACAACAAGATCGCGAAAATCGGGATCGCGGAGAACTACATTCGCGGGACACTCCGCGAAACCGGCCCCGACGGCCAGCGCGAAATCCATACGTTACGGGTCGAGCCCGCGCTAGCGGAAGACCTGCAGAAATACGATATCGAATACACCGGCATCGTCGAGAGTAAGTTTCTCGCCGGTCTGTTGTCCTGGGTCGTGCCGATCGTGGTCTTTTTCGTGCTTTGGATGTTCGTTATCCGGCGGTTCGCCAACAGCGCCGGAATGGGCGGCTTCATGTCCGTCGGCAAGAGCAAGGCCAAGGTCTTCATGGAAAAGGACACGCAGATCACATTCGATGACGTGGCGGGCGTGGACGAAGCCAAGGAAGAACTGCACGAAATCGTCCAATTCCTGCAACAACCCGACCGATATGGCCGCCTCGGCGCGCGCATCCCAAAGGGCATATTGCTTGTCGGACCTCCAGGCACCGGAAAGACGTTGCTCGCACGCGCGGTTGCCGGCGAAGCAGGCGTACCCTTCTTTTCGATCAACGGGTCGGAATTCGTCGAGATGTTCGTCGGCGTCGGCGCGGCAAGGGTGCGCGATCTGTTCGAGCAGGCGCGAAAGACCGCACCGTGTATCATCTTCATCGACGAGTTGGACGCGCTCGGCCGCGCGCGCGGCATCTCACCGGTCGGTGGCGGCAACGACGAGAAGGAGCAGACGCTCAACCAGTTGCTCAGCGAGATGGACGGGTTCGACGCGAGCGGCGGCGTGGTTCTGCTGTCGGCAACGAACCGTCCGGAAATACTCGATCCGGCCCTGCTTCGGGCAGGCCGCTTCGATCGACAGGTCCTGGTCGATCGCCCCGACAAGACCGGACGCGAGGCGATCCTGAACGTCCACATGAAAAAAATCGAATGCGACGACGCGGTATCCGTTGTGGAAATCGCGGCGATTACACCCGGATTTACCGGCGCCGATTTGGCAAATCTGGTGAACGAAGCGGCGATCATGGCGACGCGTCGTGGCGCACAATCGGTAACCAACGACGATTTCACGATGGCGATAGAGCGGATCGTCGCCGGACTCGAGAAAAAAAACCGGTTGATGAATCCGGAAGAGCGGAAAATCGTCGCCTACCACGAACTGGGACACGCATTCGTCGCCAGGGCGCTGCCGCTGACGGACGCGGTGCACAAGGTTTCGATCATCCCACGGGGTATCGGTTCGCTCGGTTACACGATCCAGCGGCCGACGGAAGACCGGTATCTTATGAACCGGGCCGAGCTCGAAAACAAAATGGCGGTGCTCCTCGGCGGCCGTGCCGCGGAAATGCTCGTTTTCGACGAAATATCGACTGGTGCCGCCGACGACCTCGACAAGGCGACGGAAATCGCCCGGAATATGGTCACCCGTTACGGAATGGACCCCAATCTCGGACATGCGACCTATGCCGACAAGGCGCCGCGTTTCCTAGGCGATGTGACGGCGCAAATCCCGCACGGCCTTTATAGCGAGGAGACGGCTCAGGCAATCGACCGCGCGGTTCGCACGCTGATCGCAAACGCCTTCATTCACGCCACAGAGGTTCTGGAGCGCCACCGAGAAATACTGAACGAGACGGCGGAAAAGCTTCTCGAACGCGAAACCCTGATGGCCGAGGACTTGCCTGAATTGGACGGTTTGGCGGCGTCCGCGCAATCCCATGGAGAAGAATAGCGGGATGCCTTAAGGCGCCCACGGCACCGGGTATTGACCCACATCAAGGCCGCTACCGCGCACCGTGCTTAAGCTCGGAATATGTCCGGATTCCGAACAATCTTCAAAATCTCCGCCATCATTTGCGTTTCACTGGTTCTGTCCGCACCAACACTCGCCTTGGCGGGCGACGCAACCGAAGGGCAAGCACTTGTACGGCAATGGTGCGACGATTGTCATTTGTCGGGAGGGAACACGCAGGCTAGCGACGTCGGGCCGCCTTTCGCACAGATCGCAAACGATGCAGCATATACCGACGAGCGCCTGCGCGGTTGGCTGCACGATCCCCATCCCCCGATGCCGAAGTTCGAACTGGACCGTCGTCGGATCGAGGACATTATCGCGTATATCCGGTCTCTGAAATGATGAGCGGAAAGTAGAACGATTACAGTCCGACGATCCCTCGGGATATCGAAACCGTCCGTTCCGGATCGCCACCGGCAGAGACACGACGCCAATCCATTTCACCGATATCGTAGCTCAGCTGCTGTTGCACCACCGCAGCATCGGCATCCGACGCGTCGCCAGTTCGTTCGGTAACGCGCTTCTTCATCGCCTCGGCAGGCGCTTCCAGCCACAAGTAATGAGCCGGCACGCCGACGTCTCGCGCAACCGATTCAATCGCGGCTCGCTCGTCACTGCGCGCGAATACCGCATCGACGATCACGCTCTGCCCGGCCGAAAGCGCCGCGGCGGCGGATTCGATCAGGCGTCGATAAACCCGCTCCGATTGCTCTGGCGTATAACCCGAGGCGTTCAACGCCGTTTCCGGCGCCATATCGAACAACCGTTTTCGGATAACATCGCTGCGCAGAAGCAAGGCGCCGGGCGACCCGCCGGCGAGCGGGGCCAAGCGTTGCGCCAAGGTCGATTTTCCGCTTCCCGATAGACCGCCGATGGCAATCAGCACCGGACGGCGCGGTTCGAGAAGACCGCAAGCCAGATCGAGGTAGCTGCAAGCTTCCGCTTCAAGGCTTTTCGCGGCTTCGGAGTCCGCCCGCGCCGCGGCGGCGGTTGTCTTGGCGCGCACCGCAGCGCGGCAGGATAGGAACAACGGCATCGCCGCCAATCCATCCAAATCGCCGGACATCGCCAGATAGCGGTTGAACACCAGATTGGCGCTATCGCGGTGACCGCGATGTTCGAGATCCATCAAGAGAAACGCCAGATCGTAAAGTACATCTATCACGCTGAACGCATCGTTGAACTCGATTCCGTCGAACAGCACCGGCCGGCCGTCGATAAGACAGATGTTGCGTAGGTGCAAATCGCCGTGGCAGCGCCGCACACAGCCTTGTCCGGCGCGGTCGTCGAGAAGCGCGGTAACATCCTTCAACGCCCGGATCGTCCGTTCCGACAGTAGACTTGCAGTTTCGATATCGAAAACCGCGGGTGTTCCTTCCGCGATCTCGGCTTCGTTACCGCGAACGATCGAATGCATCGTTTTCGACCCCGAGGGGATCGCGACGGACTCGGCCGATGCGTGAAACGTGGCGATTTCGTCCGCCAGACCTCGCAGCAAAGACCGCGTCAAATGTCCTTCCACCGCCATTCGGTCGAACAGCGCCGACTGATCGAAACGCGCCATTTCCACGAGCCACTCGATAGGCTCGCCCCGCCCCCCAGCCGCAGGGAACCGTCGGTCTCGCGCGTGACCTGCACGACGTCCCGATAGAGCATCGGCGCGGTCCGCCGATTCAATGAAACTTCCGCTTCGCAGGAAGCTTTTCGGAGTTCGATCGTCGAATAGTCGAGATAGGCGAAGCGAACGGCGCGCTTCATCTTGTACGCGCGGTCCCCAACGAGGAAAACAATGGAAATATGCGTATCGATCCGGGTAACCGGAACGTTGTTGTAACCGTAGCTCTGCGGATCCAACAGGAACGCGATGACGTCCTGCTGCGATGTCTCCATCTTTTCAAGGACCTGCTGCAAGACACCTTCCCTTTACCATGGTTCGGTGCGCCTTGTGCCTTAGCCGCTTTCCCCACATGGGACATTATGTATCATGCCTGCGCCGCTCCTATCCTTTAACTGAGCAGGAACGCGATGAATAGCAACACGAATTTGCAGCGCATAATTGTCGCAGGCCCCCTGCCGCCGGAAGCGCTGGCGCTTTTCGATGCGCGAGACGATATCGTCTACGAAACCGTAACCGATGTCTCGGAAGCGAACCTGATCGAAAAGATGAAGGACGCGGCGGGCGTCACCGTCCGCACGGCGAAAATTAACGCGCGGCTGATCGAGCAGTGCGAAAACCTGCAAGTGGTCTCTCGCTATGGCGTCGGTTACGACAATGTCGATGTTCCGGCGCTGAGCGCCCGTGGTATCCCGCTGACCGTCATCGGCACGGCCAACGCCGTCGCCGTCGCGGAAGCCGCGATCTACATGATGCTTGAGCTCGCCAAGATGGGACGCCAGCACGACCGGGCGGTGCGCGAGGACAATTGGAACTACCGCCTGGAAATGAACGCGATCGAGATGTGGCGGAAGAAGCTGTTGATCGTGGGCTTCGGGCGCATCGGCACGCGCCTGGCCGAGCGTTGCCGCGGTTTCGGCATGGATATGTACGTCACCGATCCCTTCGTCGACGACGCAAGGATCTCCGCAGCCGGTTGCACGCCGGTCGAAGATTACCGCACGGCGCTACCGGAGATGGATTACGTGTCGCTGCATCTGCCGCTGTCGGCGGAGACGGAAGACATGATCGACGACGCGGCGTTAGAGAGCATGAAATCGAGCGCCATCCTGATCAATGCGGCGCGTGGCGGGATCGTCAACGAAACCGACCTGCACGCGGCGCTGAAGAATGGTCAGATCCGCGGTGCCGGTCTCGACGTCTTCGCGCTCGAACCGCCGCGCGCGGACGACGCGCTGTTTGCCCTGGACAATCTAATCTTCAGCCCGCATATCGCCGGCATCACCCGGGAGTCGGCGCACCGCATGGGTATGATCTGCGTGCAGAACGTACTCGACGCGCTGGACGGCAAACTCGATCCGGACATGGTTATCAATCAGGACGTTCTTGACCCGGCATAAATTCGTTCAGCCGACGTAACAGGACCGCTGCGGTCGGCGCTCGTTCGTCAGGGTTTGGGTGGAGCGCATTGATGATCCATGCGCTCAACGGCGCGCTGACCAGCGAATTGAGACGGCCCGCCGAAATGTCTGCGCCCGGCAGCTCTCCGGTGAAAATGAAATAGGCGATAGCGCCAACCGCGTAGACGTCGCTGCGAGCATCCGCAGCCCCCGACCGGTCCAGCTGTTCCGGGCTTACGAAGGGTGGTGTCCCGAACGCAGGCCGGAGCGGCGTGTATCCAGGCCATGGCACCTTCGCCACCCCGAAATCGGAAATCGCGGCGCCGCCGCTGGAACCGACGAGCACATTTTTCGGCTTGAGGTCGCGATGCGCGACCCCGTCGGCGTGAACGGCCGCAAGACCCGCTAGAATGTCGCGCAAGCGGCGCAGCGCGACGTCCGGCGGCAATGCTTTGGCGGCCCTCCTGGGAAGCGGTATCGCGGGGTCCCGGTCCGGCGGCGGCGATTGCCAGACTTCCGACGCCAGGGAAGCCGGATAGTATGGCATCACGTAGTAGGGCGTGCCCGGGTCGAGCGCGCCGATTTCCAGAACAGACACGATGTTGGGATGTTCGAACCGCGCCATCAACTCAGCTTCGTCGCGGAAGCGCCGGCACAGACGCTCAAGCACGACATCCGGCGGCAGCGTTGAAATTCGCACGATAGCCGAACGCTTCGGTCGAAACAGCTCTACCGCTACCTGGGTATCTTCGCGACGGCACGCGAAGACTTCCGCGACGTCCCCGGCCGCCAATCGCCGCAAGACGTTGAAACGACCAATCCGGTTCATCGGCTGTTCAGTATCACTCTCAGCTTTCGCCGTCCTCTGGCTCGACGCTGATGACACGGCGGATTTCGTCGCTCACGAAACCAATCGCCGTAGGCCGCCGCACGTCCGGCATGATGATGACGTCGTAAAGTTCCTCGATGATGCCTTCGACCCGCAACCAGTGGACCACGTCGCCGGTGCGCAGATCGATGATCTGCAGGCCGCAGCGCGGATCCGCGTCACGCTCTTTCAGCCCCTCATCCAGCGCCAGCCCGCTGAAAGTACGATTGCCGCGCTGTTTCGACAGGCCGACCAATGCGAAATGACCATGGAATGACATACCCCGTAGATAACCGGGACAGAACGCCACCCGCTCGAACGCGCCCTTGTCCATATCGACAAACCCGAAATAGCCGGTGCCGGAATCGAGCAACCAAAGCTTGCCGTCATGGAACCGCGGCGAATGCGGCATCGACAGGCCTTCGGCCACGATGTCGTTGCTATCGACGTCGATCACGACGCCACCGTCCTGGCGGCGGTCACGCCAGCCGTCGGCGACGTCGGATTTAGACACGGCGGTCACGTATTTCGGCTGGCCGTCGAGCATTGCCATGCCGTTCAGATGGCAGCGGTCCTCCGCCGCCAATTGTGAGATGAATGGCGGGCGCCAAACCGGTTTGAAGGAATGTGTCTCGCTGATGGTCGCCAGACAACCGAACAAGGTGTTAACGAAGATCAGGTTACCGTCCGCATCGAGTCCCAGATCGTGCACGTCGCAATCGCCGGTGACATAACTGACCTTCGGGACGAAAACACGATCGTACCCGTCATGCGCCTGGCCCGCCGGAACCACGTTTTCGAAGCGCCATATCTGATAGAGCGAGCTGATCCACAGGCTGTTGCTGGACGCCGTCATTCCCATGCAACGCGCCAAGGTGCGTTCCTCGATCGACAGACGTTGTTCGCCCCTCAGGCCGATCAGAAAGACCTTGCCCGCCTGATAGGTCGTGAAGCCGATGCTGATTCCCTGCTCGGCCAGCCAGGCATTGAACTGGCGCGATGCCGAGATCGCCAGTTTAGGCTCCTCTTCCTGATCGCCATTGGCCTCTTTGCCGTTGCTGTCTTCCGATGCCACCGGTCTGTTCTCCATCTGAGGAACGCGCGTCAGTAAAATTCTACCGTATAGTCGAACGTTGTTTCTGTCACCCGCGGTAGCGCCGTTATAATCGGTTTCAAAATAGAGAACCGCCGCACTTCCAGTTGGCGAAGATATTCCTCAAATTTCCGTTAAAATGATGAAATCAAGTGTATTTCCCATATATCGATTTCGAATTAGTGTGCCGGGCAATGTTCCTTAGTCCGTTCGCTCTAAGCCGTCGTTCGCACCCATGACCATCTTGCATTCACGGCCCGGAGCGCCGTACGCCGAATCAAGTCGCGACCCGTTCCCACCATGAGGACGTTTCGGTAAATTTGCGGGCCAGCGGCCGCCATTGTGTTTCTGAACATTCTGCTCACGGCGCAGCAAGCGCAAACAGTGACCTGGGCGCCGGGATGTTGCTAAACTCACCGGCAACGGCAAGCAGGCAGGGAGTTTGGCATGGCGACGACGCGCGCGGCGAAACGCGACACTTCGAACCTCACCCTTCCCCCCGAGAAGCTCGAGGAAATCTACACGACGATGCGGCGCATCCGCGCGTTCGAGGAGCGCACCGCCGACCTGTTCGAGGAAGGGCTGGTCAAGGGCACCGCGCACAGCTACATCGGCGAGGAGGCGATCGCCTCGGCCGTCGGCTCGATCCTGCGCGACGACGATTACATGGCCAGCAACCATCGAGGCCACGGCCACTGCATCGCCAAGGGCGCCAACCTCGACCGCATGATGGCCGAACTGCTGGGCCGCGACACCGGTTATTGCCGTGGCCTCGGCGGCTCGATGCATATCGCCGACCTGAACCTCAACATTCTGGGCGCGAACGGAATCGTCGGCGCGGCGATGCCGCTCAGCACCGGCACGGCGCTGGCCGCGAAGCTGCGCGGCACCGACCAGGTCGTCGTCGCGTTCTTCGGCGACGGCGCCTCTAACCAGGGTATCTTCCACGAGTCGATGAATCTCGCCTCGGTCTGGAAACTGCCGGTCCTGTTCATCTGCGAGAACAACCAGTACGCCCTCAGCACGTCCTACAGGCGTACGACGTCGGCGGCGCAGATATCCGACCGCGCCATCGGCTATCAGGTGCCCGGCGTGACCATCGACGGCAACGACGCCGTCGAGGTCTATAACGTGGTCGAGGAAGCGGTCGCGCGCGCGCGGGCCGGCGAAGGCCCGACCCTGATCGAATGCCTCACCTACCGCTGGGGCCAGCATTCGCTGCGCGCCAATCTGAACGACCCGCGTCCGGAAAAGGAGCTCAAGGACTGGATCAAGCGCGATCCGATGAAGATCATCGAGAAGGCGCTGCTCGACACCAAGACGGTGACCCGCAAACGCTTCAACGAGATCGGCAAGGCGGTGCAGAGCGAACTGGAGACCGCCGTCGCCTACGGCAAGGACAGCCCGGAGCCCGATGTCGAGATGATGGAAGCGGCGGTCTATTCGCCGCACGCGACCTACACCGAGCCGGGCCCGAACACGGACCGTGAGCTCAGCTTCCCGGAAGCGCTGAACGAAGCGCTGGACCAGGAAATGGCGCGCGACGACCGCGTCTTCGTGATGGGCGAGGATGTCGGCGACACAGGCGGCATCTTCACCGTTACCAAGGGTCTGAAGGACAAGTTCGGCGGCGAACGGGTCCGCGACACGCCTATCTCCGAAGCGACCTTCGTCGGCTGCGGCGTCGGCGCGGCGATCGCCGGCATGCGCCCCGTCGTCGAGATCCAAATCTTCGACTTCATCGCGCTGACCATGGACATGCTGGTCAACCAGGCGGCCAAGTTCCGCTACATGCTGGGCGGCGGCCCGACCGTGCCGCTGGTCGTGCGCGGCCCGCAGGGCGGCGGCATCCGCATGGCCGCACAGCACAGCCAAAGCCTGGAAGCCTGGTTCACCCACGTGCCGGGGTTGGTCGTCGTCGCCCCCTCGACGCCGTACGACGCGAAGGGCCTGCTGGTTTCCGCGATCCGCGACGACAACCCGGTCATCTTCCTCGAAACCAAGCTGAGCTATGTCGGCGCCGGCGGCCCGGTGCCGGAGGAACTGTACGCCATCCCGATCGGCAAGGCCGACGTGAAGCGCCAGGGCGCCGACGTCACCGTGCTGGCGACCCTGGCCATGGTGCCGCGCGCGCTGACCGCCGCAACGCAACTGGCGCGGGAAGGCATCGACGTCGAAGTCGTCGACCCGCGCACCCTGCGGCCGCTCGACGAGGAGACGATCCTGGAATCGGTCCGCAAGACCAACCGGCTGGTCATCGTTCACGAGGCATGGCGGACAGGCGGCTTCGGCGCCGAGGTCGCGGCCATGGTCGTGGAGAAGGGGTTCGACTATCTCGACGCCCCGATCCAGCGCGTCGGGGCAAGGGACGTGCCGATGCCCTACAATGACGGGCTGGAGGTCGAGGTTATCCCGTCGATCGAGCGCATCGCGAACGCGATCCGCGACGTGGTGCGGTGACCGCCGACGACCTCGTCAGCCAAGCTGCCGCGCGGATTGATGCGCGGGACTACCAAAGCGCACTGGCTCTGTGCGACCGGGCGCTTGAAGCCAATCCGGCGAACGTCAGCGCGCTGATCAACAGCGGTTCCGCCCTACTCGGCCTCGGCGACCCCGCGCGGGCGCGGCGAAGCTTCAATCGTGCCATCAACGAGGATCCGACGATCGCAAACGCCTGGGACGGGCTCGGCAAAGCGCAATATGACCTCCGCGATCCCGAAGCCGCCGCCAAAGCCTTCCGGACGGCGGCGAACCTGGCGGACGAGCCGGCGCTGTCGCGCTATCACCGCGGCCTCGCCTTGCTTCTCAACGGAAACTTCGCGGAAGGTTGGGAAGACTACGAGTCGCGTATCGACGTGCCCGCGCTGGGCCATCGCCGCTACGGCAAACCGCGCTGGAACGGCGAACCGCTGGGCGGCAAGCGTCTGCTGGTCGTCGCCGAGCAGGGCTATGGCGACATGATCCAGTTTGCGCGTTACCTCCCGATGCTGAACCGGTTCGGCGGACCTGTCCTGTTCGAAGCGCCCGCCGACCTGATCGACCTGTTCGCGCCTTTGGCCGAACATGCCACGCTGATCGCGAGCGACGACGGCTCCGTGCCGGACAGCGAATTCGACTGTTATGTCTATTTGATGAGCCTCGGCCGCATTCTCGGCACGATGGCCGATACCGTGCCCGCCGACATCCCCTACATCACAGCGCCGCCCGACCGCATCAACACGTGGCGCGAGCGGCTCGGCGGTCCCGGCGTCAAGACCGGCATCGCCTGGGCCGGACGCCCCACACACCCGCAGGACGCGCAACGCTCCATGAACAGCGCGCTGTTCGCGCCGCTCGCGGAAATCGAAGGCGTATGTCTTTACAGTCTGCAGAAGGACAAGACGACGCGACCGCTCGATCCTGCGTTAGGCAACCGTCTCGCCGCCGATTTCGGCCCGCAACTGACCCGCTTCGCCGAGACCGCGGCGATCGTCGCGCATCTCGACTTGGTAATCACAGTCGACACCTCCCTCGCCCACCTCGCCGGCGCGCTCGGTAAGCCGGTCTGGACCCTGCTGCCCTACGCCCCGGACTGGCGCTGGCTACTGGGTCGCGACGACACGCCCTGGTACCCGACCATGCGACTGTTCCGGCAGGAGACGGCAGGCGATTGGAGAAGTGTTATCGAGAGGGTCCGCGATGAACTGGCGGCAGAAACCGCTAAGGCAAAACGCTAACTCGTTGCCTTGATCGCTGCCGCTGTCCCTTCACCCACCGCATTGGCGATCTGGCCGAGATAGCCGGCCCGCGCGGCGCCGGCGGCGTAGAGGCCGGGCACGGATGATTCAAGAGCAGCATTTACGGTAACTGCACCTTCCGCATCGCGCGCGACATCGTCCGGCAAAAAGCCGGTGTTCGGGGCGACGCCGACGAAGACGAAGACACCGGTACAGGCGAGGCTTTCCGTCGTGTCGTTCTGGGCGTCGCGCAACGTTATCCCCTCGACCCCGTCGCTGCCTTCGATCGCCTCGACGACCGTGTTCCAACGGAAGGCGAACTTGGGATCGTCCGCCGCTCGGCCGACATAGCTTTGCCGGGCGCGCAGGCGGTTGCCGCGCACCACCATTGTAATCTTGCTGCAATGTTCGGCCAGGTGCAGCGCCTCCTGCAGCGCCGCGTCGCCGCCGCCGACCACGACGACCTCCTCGCCCATGAACATAGCACCGTCGCAGAAGGCGCATTGCGAGACGCCGCGGCCGTACAGCTCCGTCTCACCCGGGACTCCGAGCTTCTTCAGGGACGCGCCGCTGGCGACGATCACCTTGGGGGCGCGGTACTCGCCGGACTCTGTTTTCACCACCTTGTCGCCGCCGTCGAGTGTCAGGCTCTCAACCGGTTCCTCGGTGATCTGCACGCCCAGCGTCATGCATTGTTCGGCCAGGACCATCGCCAGCTCGATACCCGAGACGTCCTCGGTCATGGGATAGCCTTCGAGTTTGCCGACATTGACGACCAGCCCTCCCATCAGTTCGGCCTCGAACAGGGCGACGGACTTGCCGCGCTCGACGGCGCAGCGAGCGGCGGTGAGGCCGGTGATTCCGGCGCCGATGACGATGAGGTCGAATTTGTTTGCCATGTCTTTAGGTGCTTTCTTCATCGCGGGCGCGCAGACGGTGGATAGAAGCGAATATACGATACCCCTACGACGGCTTGCCGAATTCACCCGGTTAGGCGCACGACGCGCGGTGATGCGGGGCCATCACAAGCGTCGCGCAACGCGGCCGGTGAACTCGGCAAGCCGCCCTCCGGGTCCCGTATCCCGGCTTCCCGATGCGTCGAAGCCTCTTGCCGATGGGCCCGCATCGCCTGCGAGCCTTCTCCTGCCGGGAAACCGGGCTGCGGGATCGTAGGGGTATCGTATATTCGATTCTATCCACAGTCCCAGTCCGCGGGCAGTGCAATCGGTTTGACAATGCGGCAGGGCGGGAAGCCCCAGGACGGGAAATAGACATGCTGAGCGATGGGGATCGTGCCTCCGGCGACGAACAGCGTGATGTCCGCGGGGTCCCGGACGGCGGGGATCGAACCGGTCTGGGCCGCCGCCATAACCCAGTCCGGCCACTGGTTCGCTTCCGCCAGATCCTTGTGCAGCCAGGAGCGACGCCACATCTCGGTATCCAGCCGGCCGGTCTCCCACAGGCGCCGCTTCACGTCGTCCTTCGACCAGCCGTCGCCCGCCAGTTGTTTGGCCACGGCGGGCGCCAGTGCGACGGACACCACCCCGTTATGGTAGATCGCGAACAGCGAAGCCGCCGACCCCATCACGCTGGCGATCTCCACCAGACCGCCAGTCACGTTCAGCGCCGTTTCCGCACGCCGTACGGTCACGGCGCTGACATCCGGGTCGAGCCCTTGTTCCACGTGCAGCGGGTCCCAGGGGTTCTCCGCCGCGTTCTCCGCCAGACACATCGTGTAACGCCCCGGCTGGCCGATCCCAGCAAAGCTCACGGCACCGGGCCAGCCGCCGCCGACATTGTTCATGATCAGCCGCAGGGCCCGGCCGATGGTCGCATTGGCCTTCCAGCCAGGCCCGAGCGCGCCGTAGCTGGCGTTCAGGTTGAGCTGCTCGACGACCGGCCCGCTGACCACCAGCAGGGGCGCCACGTTCTCGTCCGTCGTCTGCACGCCGCGCAAATTGAAGTCGGGCTCGAGGATCGCTTCGACGGCGGCAATGACGACCGGCAGGTAAGATGGGTCGCAGCCGGCCATCACAGCGTTGACCGCCACCTTCTCGACCGTCGCGACGCCTTGCAGCGGGTCGAGCGCGCCCAGCACCGTCTGCGCCGGCAAGGTCGCATAGCGCAGCATGTCCTCGACCCGGCCGATGGTCGGCGGGACGATGGGCAGCCCGTCGGTCCAGCCGCGCCGGTAGAACAGGTCGCCGACCTGGGCGTCGTCGGCGTCGCGGATGACCTCGACCCGCTGGCGGGGAAATTGCGCCACCAGCGGCGTCCGTGCCGTCAGCCCGGATTCTGCGACGCGAAGGCGCAAGGTGTCGTCGATCCATTCGCCGGAGCTGCGCTGTCCGGTGGGGAGCAGGACCCATTGGGAGTCAGAAGGCATGGTGCAGGAATATTGTGACTGAAGCGCAGCCGCCCCCCCATCCGGCCCGACCGGGAAGATAGGTAACAGTTTGTACCGGCGACATG
>CAYLTU010000078.1:0-21116 GCA_964386465.1 uncultured Rhodospirillaceae bacterium | reverse complement strand
ACGCCGAAATTCGCGCAATTGGCCTGAAAATCCGTATTCTTCACGACCGACGAATGAGGTCGAAACCTCAAATCTCAACACAAGACAGACCCGCCCCGTTACCGCGCAAACCTCGATAGACGATGATCCAATCTTCCGGGCTATAGACTCTTGACTGGCAGCGATTTAATCCAGCCGGATCAGTATCTATTCAAGCTCTTCGTTGTTGCTCGCGGCTCAGGCGGCGTTTTTCACCCACTGCATGATATGTTCGGCGGCGCCAACTGTTTCGCCATGCTGGTTGGTGACGGTTATCTTCGATTTCCAACGGCGCCGTTCGAGATAGATCTCGGCGATCGCGTAGCTAACCGTGACGGTGTCGCCGATGAACACCGGCTTGATGAACCGGACGCGATCATAGCCGAGCGACACCGGCGTTTCATCGGTATCCGGCGTCAGACAATTGGCGATCATCATTGACGATGTCGTGGACATGAAGCCCACCAGAAGCGCGCCGTGGGCAATTCTCTGGCCATAGGAGGAGTCCTTCATGTACTCCTCGTTCACATGATTCCCGGCGAAATCACCGGTGATTCCCGCGAATAGATAAACATCACTCTCGCCCACTGTCTTGGCGAATTCGACCTGATCGCCAACCTTGACATAAAACTCTCCCATGATCGTCACTCCTTGCTTTGTCGATTCCATGATTTCAGGGTCGCGGCCATCCGACCTTGGCCGAACAGCGCGGCGCGGAAGGCATCGGAAATTGCTTCCCCGCCCTTGCCGGCGCGCGCCGCATCGCCGATCACGGCAACCTCTTGGCCGGGCCGGGTAAGTTTCAGCATTCTCGCCCCGGTTCCGGTCCTCGCGCGATAATAAAACCAATCTTTCCATCCTTGCGAAGAAAACAGGCGTCTTGCCACTGCCGTCCATCCTAGGCTTGAAGCGAGCATGCGCGGCGCCAGGGCGTCCAGACCGTAACCGTAGCGCGCGCCGGTAGCGAAGACGATCAGTTCGAACGGCTCGAGCATCTCGCGGTGTCCGGTTATGTCGACGCCGTAGCGAAATTCCACGCCCGCCTCCCGGCAGGCCCTTTCCATTTCCGCCAGGTAGACTTGAAAGCACGCCTCGCGTGTTTCGACTTCCTGGAATGTCGGCGCTGTTGCGGCAAGGCGGAACGCGCCGCCCGCCACCGGCTCACGCTCGATAACCGTGACCTTGTTGCCGCCCGCGGCCAACTGCGCGTAGCTCAACCCCGCCGGGCCGGCGCCGATCACACAGATGTCGCGCCCTCTCGGCGGCGACGTTTCCGAGAACTCCAGTTCATGTCCGGCGACCGGGTTTATCAGGCATCCGATTTGAGCGCCGCCGCGCATTTCATTGATGCAGGTGTTGCATGCCAGGCAGCGGCGGATCGCCAGTCCCTGTTCAGCCTTGTCGACCCAATCCGGATCGGCGATGACACTCCGTCCGAGTGCGACGAAGTCGGTCTTGCCGGAATCGACCGCGGCCATGGCAATGGCCGGATCGCCCAACCGGCCAACGGCGATGACCGGCACATCGACCGCCAGCTTGACCTGTGCGGCGTAGTCGAGAAACGTGGCGTCCGGGTAGGTCATCGGCGGCGCCACAACCGCGCTGGATGGCAACGAGCGGTAGTGCCCGGCCGAAACATGGATCGCGTCGGCGCCCGCTTCGGCGGCCCATTTCGCGACCTCGATGCCTTCCGAAAACGGCATGCCCGTCGGAAACAGGTCATCTACGCTCAATCGGAAAATCACGGGTAATCCGTGCGTCTCGCGCTTGGTTCGGCGCAGGATATCCAGACCGAACCGCGCCCGGTTCTCAAGCGAGCCGCCATATTCGTCGGTCCTTCGGTTTTCCTCGGGACAAAGAAATTGCGATATCAGATAGCCGTGAGCGGCGTGCAGTTCGACACAGTCGAATCCGGCTTGTTGCGCCCTTTGGGCGGCGGCGACAAACGCCCGGGTTGTCTGCTCAATCCGCTCTTTTGTCATTTCCAGAGGAATGATCGTCTCGTTCGTAACCTCGAATACAGAGTGTGGAATAGCGGAGGGAGCGATCGGTTGCTCGCCGCAGATATCCTCGCGCGTGTGGCCGCCGCCATGGCCGAGCTGAATCGAGACCTTGGCGCCGCAGTCATGCAGGCGCTCGACCAGGCTTTTCAGACCTGGAAGGAACTTGTCGTCGTAGATGCCGAGTTCGCGCATCCGGTGGCGGCCGGCCTTCTCCGGCGATGCCATTTCGATCGTGATAAGCCCGACGCCGCCGAGCGCCCGCGCCCGAAAGTACGCGATGGTCGCATCCGTGACACGACCTCCCGCGTCGGCAAGCCGGGTCGTCATCGGCGGCATCACGATCCGATTGCGGATCTCCATCCCACCGATATAACCAGCAGTGAATAGCGCCGTCACGCAGCCTCTAGAAGCGCACCGTCCGGCCGTACCCCGGCCTCGTCCAGCGCGCGGCGGATCCGCTCGATCTCCGCGTCGCCTACCTTGACCAGCGGCGGCCGCACGGCGGCGTTGGGAATGCGGCCCAGAACGACCAGCGCCGCCTTCATCCGGTTGTGCATGTCGGCGAAGGGGTCGGCGTAAAACGCTTCCGCCGTCGGGTAGATGCGGTCGTTCAGCCGCCGCGCCCGCGGAAGATCTCCGGCCTGGATCGCCCGCCAGAGAGCCACCTGAAGGTCGGCGATCACGCTGCCGGAGCCCGAAAGCAGGCCGTTGCAGCCAAGCGCCAGCGAACTCATCAGCCAGGCGCTATGGGTCGACAGCACGTTGACCGGGCGGGTCAGGTTCTGGAGTACCCGGATGTGGCGCTCATGCAGCCGCACATTGTCGCTCCAATCCTTGATCGCCCTGACCGTCGGAACCTCCTCCGCCAACCGCACCAGGATGTCGAGCGGGTAGCCCTGGCCGCCGCCCAGCGGGTACTGGAAGCAGATGATCGGCAGGTCGGTCGCATCGGCGATGGTCTTGAAGTGGGTCAGCGCCATCTCGGGCCGGCTGTGCGCGCCCAGCGAGAAGGGATTGGGCGGAAATACCAGCAGACCCGAAGCACCGCCCCGTTCGGCCATGCGCGCGAGCCGGGCCGCCTCCTGGCTGCCATCGGCATAGATGCCGTTGACCACGGGAATCTCGTCGCCAACCTCGTTCATCGTCAGGTCGAGGACCCGCCGCTGCTCTTCGAACGTGCAGGATGCGACCTCGGACGCGTGGGCGTTCGTGGTGATCGCCGACAGACCGTCGACGGCGGCGACATCGCGCAAATGCTTGCGGTAGGCCGCCTCGTCGATGTTCAGATCGTCGTCGAACGGCAACAGGCAGGCGGGGATCACACCCTCCGGCACATACGTCTTGAACCTTGGCATCGTAATTCTCCTTATCAGAGAGACTGGCTCTAAGAGCCCCTTTGGGTATCTTGCGAAGCCTCGCTACTGATGTCGTCCGCGACAAGGACGATTTCCCGCGCCGCCAAACCGTCTATCTCGGCGGCCGAATAGCCGGCCCCTTTTAACACATCGCGCGTGTCGGCGCCGAGTTCCGGGGGCGGCCGTCGGACCCCCGGCACCTCGCCGTCATATCTGATGGGATGGGCCACGACCCGCGCCGTCGTCCCGTCCGCCAGATCGATTTGGGCAAAGCTCCGATTGTGATGGATCTGCGGATTGGTCTCGAGGTCCTCATAGGTGGCCACGCGCGCGAACCAAATCGCCTGTGCCTCGAGAAGGGGCGCGAGATCGGCGTAGTTCATTCCTTCGATCTTTCGTGCGACTACGCTTGCGAAGCGATCCCGGTCAACGAAGGGATCGAGCTCGATCAATTCATCGAGCGCGGGATCGTCCAGCGCGTCGCGCAATTGCTCCGCCGAAACCAGCGACAGCGCGACGAAGCCATCGGCCATTCGATAAATCCCATAGGGTGCCTGATGAAACCACGACGCCAGGCGGTGGTCGCGGTCGAGATCGGGTTCGAACGGACCTTTTTTGCGATTGAGATAGTAGGTCAAGGCTTCCGTCTGCAGGTCGATGCCGGCGCTGAACAGATTGGATTCGACCCGCCCGCCGCGACCGGTCGTCAGGCGCCGGACATAGGCGCCGAGAACGCCCATGGCAAGCAGCGAAGCGCCATGTTGATCGACCACGGCGGCGCCGATCGCGGTCGGCGTTTCGCTGAACTTGCCCGACGCCGCCACCAGTCCCGAGGCCGCCTGAATCAGCAGATCCTGCCCCGGTTTGTTGGCCATCGGGCCGGTGGCGCCGAACCCGGAAGCGGATGCATAGATAAGGTCTGGCTTGATCGTCTTCAGATCCTCGTAGCCGAGCCCAAGCCGGGCCATCACGCCGTTGCGGAAATTCTCCACCACGACGTCGTGCGACGCGATCAGGCGGCGAATGATTCGCAGTCCCTCTGGCGACTTGAGATCGACGGCGAGGCTGCGTTTGTTCCTGTTCGCCGCGATAAACAAGGGCCGCGAGTGTTCGGGAAGCGCGCTCGGCGGCGCAACCTTGCGCTCGAACGTGCCACTTGGCGATTCGACCCTGATCACCTCGGCGCCCATGTCGGCTAGATATTGCACCCCCGCCGGGCCTTGCAGGTAATGACAGAAGCTCAATATCTTCATGCCGTCCAGGGTATTCGGGTTCATCGACATATCCTCGGCTGCCTATCACGTTACCCGCGCGCCGAGGTGGATCTGATCCACGTCAGCGGACGGTTCGGCCGGGATGACCCGGTCGTCGCTTGGTTTGATAAAGTGCACTCTGTCCATGGCCGCGGCAAAGCCGGCCGTCTCCCCAGGGTTCCGATTATCCCGTGCCTCACGATCGGCCAAGTCGACGCTCATTGCATCCATAGGCCACCGGTAACATTGATCGCTTGTCCCGTCATGTAAGCGGATTCGTCCGAGGCGAGAAACGCCGTCATGCGGGCAATGTCGTCCGGCAGGCCGGCGCGCCCCAAGGGGATTGCCAGCGCCCGTTCCTCGGCAGTCGGCATGCCGCGCGCCCTTTCCGCCTCGTCGGCATAGTCCCGCATGCCGGTATTTACGATGGTTCCGGGACAAACCGCATTCACCGTGATGCCATGCGGCGCCATTTCCATTGCCAGGGATTGGGTGATGCCGATAACCGCGAATTTCGAGGCGCAGTAGGCGGCGTAGTTCGGCTTACCGGTCTTGCCAAACCAGGAAGCCATGTTAATGACCCGTCCTCGGCGATTTTCAATCATGTGCGGCAATACCGCCCTGCAGCAGTAAAACGAACCATCGACGTTGGTTCGGAAGGTGTCGCTCCAATCCTCGGCGGTCATTTCGACGAGCGGCGAAATCCGTAGGATGGCGGCGCTGTTGACGAGGATATCGATCCTTCCCAATTCGGAAAGACAGCCCTTTACGGCACTATCCACTTGATTGAGATCGGTGACGTCGGCGCTTTCCGCCACGACCTTGACACCTTTCTCTCTCACCCCTGCGGCCGTCTCTTCAGTCCCCTTGGCGTCTTTATCCAGGGCGGCAATATCGCATCCCTCCTCGGCCAAGCGTAGCGCGATGCCGCGCCCGATACCGGAACCGGCGCCGGTGACCATCGCGACCTTGCCATCCAAATCATACATCTCATATCCCTCGTTGAACCCGGTTTCGGCTTAGCGGAATATCCGCAGCGCAGCGTTATCCGGCCATTTGCGACTGCCTTGTGGTCCGCCCCTTCTCGTCGCCGGCCACGGCCGCGTTGCGGCCGGCAAGCCGACCCGAGGTGAACGCCCAGCCCAGGTGATGCCCGTGGCCCTCCAGCAGCACCCCGCCTTGGCCGTTGGAACCCGCGGCGAAGAGCCCAGGAATGACATTGTCTTTGGCATCCAGCACTTCGAGGCTGAGGTTTACCTTCGCCCCACCGTCGGTCATCACGATCCAGCTTTTTGCTGGGCCCAGCGCATGGAACGGCGGCTTTATCAAGGTGGGACGCGACGGTCCACCGTCCGCGTCTTCGGCGCCGGACCCGGCAACAGAATCGTTATACTCGGCGACCGTATTCTCCAACTCCGCTGCCGGCATGTCCAGTTTAGCGGCCAACCCCGCGAGCGTTGAGGCCCGATGGTAGATGTCTTTCCGGTTTCGCCGGTAATCGGGCAAATACGCATAGGCAACCCCCGGCGCGGTTGAGACAAAATACGGCCAGGCGGAAAATTTTCGAGCGATCTCATCATCGAGAAGAACGTAGGCCAGCCGCCCGGGCTGCTTGGGTATTGAAAATTGCGGCTTATCCAATTCGTCGACGAAGCGCTTACCCGACCGGTTCACCAGGATTGCACCTTCCTGGAACAGGTTGTGCGATGGCGCCAAGTTGGTCGTCACGAACATCATCAGAAACGGCCGCAGCAGCCATGACGGCATGTGGTCCATCGAAAGCTTGACGAACTTGACGACCGGCTTCGACGGCGGCAGGGCTTCGACCAGCGTCTTGCGGGGCGGCGCCACGAACCGGATCTCGGGGCCGAGCATGACATCGCCATTGACGATCTCTGCGCCGGCCTCGAGCGCCAGTCTTTGGCCATCGCCGGTGCTGGTCGGGTTGATCCCTTCGATATCCGCCAGGTCCGGCGCTACGTAGTTCGCCTTCATTTCCTGGCTGGCGCTGTAGTCGCCGGCGGCGAGGATGACGCCCCTGCGGGCGATGAACCGGCGGCGCGCGCCCGCCAGCGTTGCCTCGGCGCCAATGACCCTGTCGCCCTCGCTCAGCAGGCGCTCGGCTTTGGCGTTGACCCGAATGTCCACACCGGCTTTGCGGGCATGCCGGCTCAAATGATGGATATACGCGCGGGCGTGAGGCAGGACATTGTGCATACGAGGCTTGCGATGCGGCGGTTCGGGCATCGGACCGAAGAACTCGATGCCCAGGTCCATCAGAAAATCGATTGTATCCGGGGTGTTTTCGACCAATAGGCGCCGCAGCGCTAGATTGTCCCTCGAAACCGCGTTGGGCACAGCCAAGTCGTTGAATAGCGCAAGGTCCTCGAAATGCTCGTCCGGTGTATCCTCGACGCCCGCCTTGGCCTGGAATGACGTGCGGGCGGCGGTGATCGATCCGACGGACCGCGCGGTGGTGCCCCCAAGTTCTGGGTTTTTTTCCAGCAGGACGACCTGCGCACCCCCGCGAGCGGCCTCGATGGCTGCCGCCAGCCCCGCGCCGCCGCCGCCGATAACGACGACATCCGCCATTATTCCTTGGGCGTCGTTCATTGAGCTGCCATGCCCTTCTCCTACGGTTTCGGGAATGAATCGTCGGTTTTGAGCCACATATAAATCGTAGTGCGGCTTACACCGAGAAACACGGCGGCATCGGTCGCGTTTAACACCCGTTCGTCGGCTGCATCGGCGGCGCGCGCCTGTTCGATTTCAAAACCGTCATACGCCGTTGAAGCGATACTTGCCGCTGATGCACCTTCATCCAATTTCGTGACGAGTTGAAATGGGTCACCAAGCAATACCGCGCGCCTTCGAACTGCCGTGAATTTTTGGGTTTTCATTTTTTGTCTCCAAATTGAAGCACGGTCTTATCGCCATCCGACATCGGCGCTATATGATTACACCACGTTTCCAACGCTTTCCGTTTTTCGCCGATGTAACTGTGTTGGTTATAAACACCGCTTACGCCGGAACGAGCATAACTAAGCCTACCGGCGACCATATCGATGACGTGGATTTGGACGCCCATCTTGGCTAAGCCTGTTGCTTGTGAACGCCGAAAATCATGAATTCGCCAGTCTTTAGTTATGGCGTCACCAACAATTTTATCGAGTCGTTTTTTGTTCTTAGAAAATCCCCGGATTGGTTCCGCGCCTTGGCTACCTTTTTGGGCAAATATGTACCCCCCATGGGCGGGGCCAAGCTGATCCAGCACCTTAAGCATTTGCGACGTCAACGGCACGATTTCAGCGCGCTTTGACTTTGTATCTTCCTTGGGAACAGTCCATGCCGCTTCTTTGCGGTCGATGTCGTTCCATTTTATCCGCGCCGTTTGCGTGCGCCGCTGACCGGACAGAATCAAAAATTTGTAATACTGCGAATATGGCGCTTCCAAATCATCCGTTGCATTCCAAAGCACGCGCAATTCATCGTCATCGAGGAAAACGTCTCGGGACTCGGATTTAATCTCGCTAGTGAATTCTAAAGCGGGTGAGGTCCCTTTGTAATATCCACGCCTCAACCCCCAACGAAATAGCCCGCGAATTTGTCTGCATGCGCGATTGATGGTGGCGGGTTTATATTTTGACTTGGCGGCATCAAGCCATTGATAGAGGTCCGACGTTTCCACGTCACTGATTGGCATTTTCGCAAGGGGTGATGACTCGACGGTGAGTTCAAACGCGCGCCGGTCATCCCGATATGTGTCCGCCGATACCGTTTTTGCAAAATGTTCGAAATAAGGTTCTGCTACGGCGGCGACCGTTTGATTGCGACGTTCAATTTGTTCGGCAACGGTAACAGCATGTTCAGCAGCGGGATTTATACCATTCCGGGCTTGTTCGCGTGCCGCTTCTGCCGCGGCGCGCGCTTCCGCGAGTGAGACACCCGGATACCTGCCGAGCGTCATGCGGCGGTTTTTCGATTCCCGACCAAGGCGGTAAAAAAAGCTCCAGGATTTGGTGCCACGGTCAGTGATTCTGATCATTAAACCGGGCGTCGACGGGTCCGAAAATTCCAGTCGTTTGCCCTTGGTTGCTGGCTTCAAATTCGAGACGAATTTGTCGGTCATGTGCTTCATGATTTCCCCTTTTCGGGTGTGTCTCGGGTGACATTATAACCCGGCTATCATGTGTCACATGGAATATAGGGAAGTGTTCAATAGAGTAAAGTTCTATTTTATAATAATACCTTAGCGCTTTAAAGCGGGAGGTAAGTGATTGATAAAAACCGTTTCAAAAGACAAGTTTTTGTTGTGTGAAGACGGTGCTCTCCCGCTGAGCTACGCGCCCGCGCTGGTGTGCGGAAACCCTGATGTACGGCCCGGACCGCCGGGTGTCAAGCGGGGGCGAGGCCGAGCCGGCGGAGCGCGTCGGGGACCTGGTGGAAATGCTCGATCAGGATGTCGGCGCCCATGTCCTCGGCGGGGACGCGGCGGTAGCCGTAGGCGACCGCGATGACCGGCACGGCTGCGTTGAGCGCGACCCGGACGTCGTTCGGGCTGTCGCCGATCATCACCGCGTGTTCCGGGTCGGCGTCCATCCGTTTCAGCAGGCCGAGCAGGTGGCCGGGGCTGGGCTTGCGCACCGCGAAGGTGTCGCCGCCGGCGACGGCCTCGAAGAAACCGGCGAGGCCGAACGCATCGAGCACCGCCGCCGTCGCCCGGGCCGGCTTGTTGGTGCACAGCGCCATGCGGTAGCCCGCCTCGGTCAGCGCGTGCAGCGTGTCCATGACGCCGGGATAGAGCGTCGTCAGGTCCGCGGCCGCGTTGTTGTAGTGATGGTGGAAGCGGTCGAGATGATGCCCCGGATCGTCCGGCGCGCCGCCCGTCGCGGCGAAACCCCGCTCGACCAGCACGGCGACGCCGTCGCCGATCATCCGCGTGACCTGGTCGAGGGTGACCGGGTCGCGGTCCGCGTCGGTGAGCACCTTGTTCAGTGCCGCGGCAAGGTCGGGCGCGCTGTGGATCAGGGTGCCATCGAGATCGAAGACGAGGGTGCGGGGCGGGGGTGTCATCTGTGTTTTGTTCCTGGAAAACCAGCGCAGCCCTCACCCTCCCATCGCTTCGCGACGGGTCCCTCCTGAAACATCCATGATGGCGTTTCAGCCCAGGAGGAGAGGGTAGACTTCGCGATACCCTGTCTCCCTCTCCTTGGGGAGAGGGTTGGGGTGAGGGGGGAAACACAGACGATTGAACTATCGCGCGCCGTCACGAATACAGCTCCCGTTCCAGCCGCGCCTCGGCCATTTCTTCGATGTGACGGCGGGTCTCGACGCCGAATTTCTGCGTCGCCATGTCGAGATAGCGTTTGTTGGCGAAATACTCGTGGAAGGCGTCGTCGCGGAAGCGCAGGACTTCGGCGGCGGACAGGTGTTCGGTCGGCAGCGGACGGCAGTCGTGGCTGTGTTGCGAGAAGCCGCTCCAACGTTCCGGCAGGCCCCAGCCCCTCGCAACCGCCGTCGCGTACAGCGGCGAGCCGGGGTAGGCCATGGCGGAATAGAAATTGGCGAACTCGCAGTTCAACTCCTTGGCCAAATCGAGGGTCTGGCGCATGGTCGCCAGGTCGTCGTCCGGCAGACCGAAGATGTAGTTGCCGATGACGTTTATGTCCGCGGTCTGGATCTGGCGGACGATCTCGCGGATATCGTCCTGGTCGAAGGATTTTTCCGCCCCGTCGCGGACATGGGCGCTGCCCGACTCGATGCCGAGCGCGAGCCAGCGCAGCCCCGCGGCCCGCAGCAGCGGCAACTGGCCCTGCTTGACCGTATCGACCCTTGCGTAGGCCCAGATGTTGAGCTCGTTCGCGTAGGGTTTGGCGGCGAGGCCCTCGCAGATACCGTTCACGTGGCGGTCGTTGAGGACGAACATCTCATCGATGATCTTGAAGGTCCTGACGCCGAATTCGCGGTACAGCAGGTCGATCTCGCCGACGACGGCCTCGGCCGACCGCATGCGGTAGCGGTTGCTCGCGAACGGCGCGTTGATGCAGCAGAAGCTGCAGCGGAAGGGGCAGCCGAGCGAGGTGTAGATCGAGGCGTAGGGTTGGCGCGATCCCAGGTCGCCGAAGCATTGCCAATTGTGCGCCCGGTAGCGCTCCATCGGCAGCAGGTGCCAGGCGTTGCCATGCAGATCCGCGTCCATTTCGGTGATCAGAGAGGCGGCCGGATTGATCCGGATCTCACCGCCGGCGCGCCAAACCAGGCCTTCGACATCGCCCAGCAAATCCTCGGTCTTGCCGGTCAGGGTTTCGAGCAGCCGGTGGATCGTCACCGGGCCCTCGCCGGCGCACGCGTAGTCGACCGCTTCCTCCTGCAAGGTCCGCTCGGGCAGCGCGGCGACGTGGCCGCCGGCGATGATCAGGGGCTGCTCGGGACACATTTCCTTGATTGCCGCGCAGGTTTCGCCTGCGGCGGCCATCTGCTGCGTCGAGGCGGACGGCTGATGGCCAAAGACGATCATGCCGGCCAGTCGCGGCGCGCGCCGTCGCACTTCCGCCGCGATCGCCTCGACGCCCATGTTCTCGGCCTCGGAATCGAGAATTTCGACGGAAAAGCCGCGGTCCAATACGTAGCCCGCGATCAACCGGCACCAGAGCGGCGGTTCGATCGCCGTCAGGCCGCCGCCGAGCTGCTGATAGATTTTCTCCCGGCCACCGGGATTGATGAGCAATAGGTCGATCGGCATCGGTTTCGTCAGGGCGTCAAAAGGCGCCGCATCCTAACGTGTGCGCCTTAACTGTCGATGAAAAAGAGCGACTACCGGAAACGCCTTACGTCACCAGCGTCCGGCCGGCGTCGGTCAGTTTACAGACCAGCCAATCCGGCTTGATGGGATTGTTGAACCAGGGTTCGGCCCAGCCCTGGTCGATGCAGCTTCGGATGGTGCGCTCGTTGACGCGCTGACCTTCCGCATCGAAGAGGGGAAGCTTGCCACCAGGTTCAGCCAGGCCCGCGGCGAGCCAGCTCTTTTGCGCCTTGGTCGGTTTGCGGTCGGCCTTCGGCCGCGCGGGACGTGCCTGCGGCAATTTTACGACGTTCGATTTCCGCGTCATGATCCACCCAATCCTCGACGGTGATGCTATCCTAGTCGATAGAGGAATCCAAGGCGAAGGCCGAAGATGGCGGCAGTTCTGGTCTATATGACGGCGGGCGATAGGGCGGAAGCGGTACGAATCGGACGGGTGCTGGTCGAGGAGCGGCTTGCCGCCTGCGCCAACGTGCTGGACGGCATGACATCGATCTATCGCTGGCAAGGGGAAGTCTGCGAGGATGGCGAGGCGGTGCTGATCGCCAAGACGACCGAGGCGCAGGCCGACGCCCTGACCGAGCGGGTGAAGGCGCTGCACAGCTACGACTGCCCCTGCGTCGTGACGTTGCCCGTTGCGGGCGGCAACGCTGCATTCCTCGATTGGATCGCCGAACAAACGGGATAGAAAGGGGCAGCCATGTTGGAGATCGACCATATCGACCATTTCGTCATCCCGTGCAGCGACGTCGAAACGATCTGCGACTTCTACGTCCGCGTCCTGAACATGCGGCGGATCGATTTCGGTAACGGTCGGGTCGCGCTCGGCTTCGGCAAGCAGAAGATCAACCTGCAGCCGGCCGGTTGGGAAGAGGTCATGCGGGCGCAAAACCACGTCGAGGGGACGGCGGACTTCTGCCTGATTACCGAGACGCCCATGGCGGAGGTGCTGGCCCATCTCGAAGCCTGTGGAATAGAGCTGGAGGCGGAACCCAGCATCCGCAACGGCGCGGTCGGACCGATAAATTCGGTTTATTTTCGCGACCCCGACGGTAATCTCGTCGAAGTATCGAATTACGAATAAACATCGAGGAATGACGATGGCGAACACCAGCGGCACGATCGAACGCCAGTATCCAGCGGGCGACGGCGTCACCGATCCGCCCTGCCTGCATTCGGATCAAGGCGAGCCGGGCATGTCGCTCGGCTATCGGTTCGATACCGTTCTGCGCGGCCGCGCGGCCGATTGAGGTCGGGACATGGCAAAGATTCTCGTCGAGCGGGACGGGCCGGTCACGACGATTGTCATGAACCGCCCGCAGGTCCGCAACGCGCTCGACAACGAGGCGATCGGACTGCTCGGCGTCGCGTTCCGCGAATTCGATGCCGACGATACGGCGCGGGTCGCGGTGTTGACCGGCGCAGATGGCGCATTCTGCGCCGGCGCGGACCTCAAGGAAATGTCGCACGGCGCGAACTACGAGGCCTGGTCCGGCAGCGAGAACGGCACGCTGCGGGCGCCGCTCTCCAAACCGGTCATCGCGGCGGTCGAGGGCCATGCCTGCGCGGGCGGGTTGGGCGTGGCGCTGTATTGCGATCTCAGGGTTGCCGACGAGACCGCCGTGTTCGGCGTGTTCTCGCGCCGTTGGGGCGTGCCGATGAGCGACGGTACGACGGTCCGTCTGCCGCGCCTCGTGGGCATGAGCAACGCACTCGACATGCTGCTGACCGGCCGCGCGATCGGCGCAGACGAGGCGAAACAGATGGGCTTGGCCAACTACGTGGTCAGACAAGGGCAGGCGCGTGCCGAGGCGGAGAAGCTGGCGCAACGCATGGCCGAATTTCCGCAGATCGCGATGCGGTCCGATCGTGAGTCAGCCTATGCGCAACTCGGCCTGACCCTGGACGATGCGGTGCTGGAGGAAGCGCGCCTCGCCGAAGCGGCCAAGAAACGGGAAGCGCAATCCGGCGCGGCGCGCTTCGCCGCGGGATCGGGGCGCCACGGCGTTTTTGAAGAATAGGAACATTGTAAGTTTAGGACGACAGGAGCGCGGACCTTTGGGGCATTCTTCAACACAGCGTTTCGGACGCCCAGTTCGAATTCGACGTCATCCGCAGTTTCCTCTATTCCCGCGTTCCGCTTTCGCCGCCGGGCGTTGCGTCCTGGAACTTCCGTTTCAGGCCTTCGTTCGCCCGCTCTAGGTGCCGTGTAAGCACCGTCGCGGCATCTTCGGTTCGTTCGTCTTTAAGCAGGGCAACGATCGTCACGTGATCTTTTGCCGCCTCGACCGCCCAATCGGCGTCCTCAAGGGAAAACAGCCGGAATCTGTTGACCAGATCGTGGATCGAATCGATGAACTGTTGCAGACGCCGGTTGCCGAGCGTCGCGATCAGCGTCATGTGGAAATCCGTGTTGGGTTTCATCGATGCGCCAAAAGAGCCGCTCTCCAGCGCCATGGCATCGCCCGCGATGCATGCCTCGAGCCGGCCGATGACCTTCCCTCCGTCGGTGGAAATTTGGCGCAGCGCCGCCACCTCGACGATCGTCCGAATGCCATAGATCTCATCGATATCCTGCAGGGTCGGCGTCGAGACGACGAGCTTGCGTCCCGGCTGGACACTGACCAGCGCTTCGCGCTCCAGCATGCGCAGGGCTTCGCGAACCGGTGTCCGGCTGACCGCGAGCTGTGCCGCTAGCCAGTTCTCGCTGAGGATTAGGCCGGGCTTCAGCGTCCCGTCCAGGATCGCCGCGCGCAGCCTTTCGTTAACGGCGATGCGCAACGGTACGTATGGCGCCTTACCGTCGAGGGGTGGCAGCGTGGGGCCTTCCTTGGCAACTGCGGAGTCCGTCGGCGCGGCCATCACGAAGTCTCCTCGGCGGAGACGAACCGCTCTCCGAGATAGGCGCCGCCAGCGGCCAAGGTGGCCTGTAGCCGCACGACATCAAGGCCGGGGACCGACGCGTTCGTCTGCACGCTGAGGGCCGCAGCCGTCCCCGCCGCCTCGCCTCCGACCAGGCAGGGCGCCATGTTTCGGGTGGCGCCGTGGGCGTAGTGGCTGGCCGAGATGCATCGGCCAGCGACCAGGAGATTGAGCAACCGTTTCGGCACCATCGCCCGATAGGGAATGTCGAACGCGCCGTCGTCGCCTATGGGATCGAACGTCGCCTGTCCCGTTTCCGGATCGTGGATATCCACCGGAAAACAAACCTGGCCGACGGTGTCGTCAAATTTTCGACCCCTGCGCACGTCGTCGTCGCCGATCTCATAGAGTCCCTCGATATTTCGGCTCTCGCGCACGCCGAGGATGGTCGCCGGCACATAGGTCGAACGATCGAAGCCGGGGACGTGCTCCTTCATGAACTCGCCAATCCTCGCGCATTGGCGCGTCAACTCGACGGTGGCGCGCGACAGCGCCAGCGGGTCTGTCCCATCCACGTCGACGACCGCCGAGGTGTTGACGTTCAGCCGGTCCGGCCAGACCGTGTTAAAGAAGACGTTGCGGTCGCGATTGGGGAATAATCCGTCCTCAATGACGATGTCATTCCAGGCGCTGAAGGAGCCGTCGAAATAAACCGGGAAGGGCTTTGGGTAGCCGGGCTTGGTGGCCATCGCCGGCGACACTTGTCCCAGCGTTTCAGCGACCCTGACCGTGTCGACGCCAATGAAGTGCAACAGCATCGATACCGGCTGAATTCTGCCGCTCTTGCGCTCGCCAATGCGAAACGGCGCGCCAGCCAGCGCGGCGACGTCGGCATCGCCGCTGGCATCGACGATCGTTCCCGCCCGTACGGTCCGCAACCCGCCCTTCATGGCCACGGTGACGCCGGTGACGCTGCCCGAACCATCGGTTTCCGCGTCGATGACCAGGGCGCCGTAAATTACCTCGACCGCCGCCTCGGCCAGCAACTCGGTGACGACGATGCGGAACAGGTCGCCGTCCACCGGCGTTACCGCGCTGACGAAACCGTCGTACGGGATGTGCCCCACCGCGCCGCCGATAGGGATCAGCCGGTCGACCACCTCCTGGGCAATTCCGAACACGACCTGCTTACCCAAGCGGGTGACGTAGTTATGCAGGCAGAGCCCCGTGTTGCCATTTCCGCCGACAAAGGGGCGCGATTCCAACAGGATCGTCCTGGCGCCGCAGCGCGCCGCCGCCGCCGCCGCGGCGATCCCGGTAACGCCGCCGCCGACCACCAATACCTCGCAATGCAGATCGTCCATCTCGATTCCGTCCGTCTCGAGGCGCCCGGAGACAGCCCCGCACCGTTCATTTCCATGCCATTGACCATAAATTGTACACATGTATACAATTAGTTTGCAAGGAATGTTGACCGCTGCCTCTGGCGGGCTGGCGGGCTGGCGGCGTTCGAGCCTGTTCCTGCCGGCCGGCGCCAACGGAGATGACGATGGCAATCGAGATCGACGCCGAAGCGAACCGCATCCACGAACCTGCCCGCACGACGCCGGTCGTCCGCGACGTCGATGTCGTGGTCTGCGGCGGCGGCCTGTCGGGGATCGGCGCCGCGCTCGGCGCCGCACGCGCCGGCGCCAGGACGTTGATCGTCGAGCGCAATGCCTGGCTCGGCGGCCCGGCGACGGCGGCGCTGATGAACACCTGGAACGTGCCGGTCGAGCGCATGACCGGCGTCGCCCGCGAGATCGCGCTTTCCCTCGATCAGCGGGGCGCCGGCGTGACCGGCGGGCCGACGTTCCCGTTCGACCCGGAAACCTTCAAGGAGCTCGCCGTCGACCTCGTCGAACAGGCGGGCGCCGAAATCCTCACCTACAGCTGGGCCGTGCAGCCGATCATGGAAGGCGAACGGATTCGCGGCGTCATCGTGCAGAACAAGTCGGGGCGCCAGGCCATCCTCGCCCGCGTCGTCGTCGACGCCACCGGGGACGCCGATATCGCCTTCGCCGCCGGCGCCGAGCACGTCAAGGGCCGCGAGCACGACGGCAAGATGCGGCCGATGAGCGTCCTGTTCCGATTGGCTGGCGTCGACGTCCGGCGCGCCGTGGAGTATTGCCGCGCCGACCCGGAGAACTTCACCGCCGACCCCAACTTTCATATCCTCGAACCCGAGCGCGGTCTGGTCCGCATGTCCGGTTTTTTCGACATCGCCGCCAACGCCCGCGACGGCGGCGAGTTGCCCGACGAGATACACTACATCCGCATGGAAGGGGTATCCGTCGAGCGCGGCGTGGTTGTGGTCAACAACTCGCGCGTCTACGGCGCCGACGGGACCGACGCCTGGGACCTCACCCGCGCCGACCTGGAGGCGCGGCGGCAGAATCGCATGCTTTACGCTGTCATCCGCGAGCATATCCCTGGTTTCGAGAAATCCTGGGTTATCGATTCGTCGTCGAGCATTGGCGTCCGCGAGACCCGTCGCGTGCGCGGACCCCGGCTGCTGACCCAGGAAGACCTTCTGGCGCAGCGGACCTGGCCGGACAGCGTCGCCAGGATTTGGCGCCACATGGCCGAGGGGCGCGATTGGCACAAGGCTGACGGCGGCGAAGGCGCCCCCGGCGACACCGTTTACCGTAGCGGAGTCACGGAGCTGACGTGGTTCCAGATCCCGTGGGGTGTTTTCACGCCGAACGCGGTCGACGGGCTGCTCGTCGGCGGGCGGACGCTGTCCGTGACCCACGACGCCGACATGTGGACGCGCGGCCAGTACTGCTGCCTGGTCACGGGCCAGGTCGCCGGCGTCTCGGCGGCGCTCGCGGCGGCGCGGGACACCGTTCCGGCGGCACTGGACATCGCAGAATTGCGGGACCGCCTGACCAATCAGGGAATCGACACAGGCTAGTGGATAGAATCCAACACTTGGTACGCATCCCAAAGGCCGAAAACACATGTGTCACAAACGGGCGCTTACTTTAAGAATTCCCTGTTAGTTTGTTTAGGGAATTCGACCTATAAACCGCAGAGAATAGGGAGTTTGAACACCAAGTCCGCCAGTCCAGACACAAAATTTGAAAAGTTTCCCTGTATTTTCCCTGCCTAACAGGGAAATCAGCGGAGACCGGTTCGCACCAGATTGCCTGCACCTGCAGGGGGAAGTTGAGACGGCGTTCTTCGAGCTGGAATCAGCGACCGCGAACATTCCTTCCACCGCGACCGGCGACCTCCGCTTCGTTTATGACAGAAGCGTCCTCTGCCGGGTGGTGTCGCGGCCAAAGAGGATCCAAGCGTCCTGAACCGGCCCGATTTCGATGTCGAGGCGAAACCGGTCCGGGTACCGGTCGAGCCATTCCAAAGCCGTCAATCCGGAATCGACCCGGCGCGCGAGAAGGCCTTCGGCGACGGCCGTGATCGAGGGTTCGTCGATCTGTATCGGCCAACGGCTCAAATCGGTGTAGTGCCGTGTCGCGGGCTGCAGGGCGATCGACTGCGGTGCGCCGATCTCGGCCCGGGTCAAAACACCGAGCGGTTTGGAGCCGGCGATGAAAGTGTCGACGATGAAGACCCGGTTCATGTAGCGGGCGACGCATTCGGCGTGCTGCGGATGGACGGATACCTGCAGGACGAAATCGATCCGCCCCACCGCCAGATCCTCGAAGGCAGGCTTGAAGTCGTCGTAGTAGGCAATTTCCGCGCTGGCGATCGCCCTGGTCCGGAGATAGCGCCGTAGGACCAGGGCATGATTGCTGTTTTCGGAGCCGAGCGTGCCGTATTTCACGGCGTATCGCCGCTACAGCGCCTGTTCGACCTGCGGGAATACCTGTTCGGCCATGATGTTCATCATGTCGAGGACGAGGTTGTTCGGCATGCTGACCCAGTGGATGCCGAGGACGAAGTGGTTGGCGCCCAAGGTCTTGTTGAACTTGACGATCTGCTCTGTCACCTCGTCGGGCGAGCCGAACAGGAAGCGGTCGCGGGCTAGGTCGTCGAAATCGAGGTTCAAATTGTCGTCGCCCTTGGGCATCGCCTTGTCCTGGCCCCACTCGTGATAGACCTTGTATTTCGCTTCCAGGTAAGGACGCGCCAACTCCTCGGCTTCCTTCCGGGTCGGAGCGACGAAGACCTCGCGCATCAGGGGCAGTTCGTCGGGAAAGGGCTTGTTGGCGGCGTCGAGTTCGCGTTTGTAGATGTCGAGTTGGCGCGCGATGGTTTCCATACGTTGATGCGGGTTGATGAACCATGCATCCGATAGCCGCGCGGCGCGGCGCACCGCACCGTCGGCGTTGGCGCCGATCCAAATCGGCGGCATCGGTTTCTGCACCGGTTTCGACGACAGCGTGACGTTGTCCAGGTTGAAGTGCGAGCCCCGCATGGTGACGTTGTCCTCGCTCCACAGCCGCTTGATCGCCTCGAGATTCTCCTCGAACCGCGCGATCCGGTCGGACTGCGTCGTGCCGAAGCCCTGGAATTCGACCTCGCGGTAACCAACGCCGGCGCCGAAGGTGAGCTTGCCCTTGGACATGATGTCGATGGTGGCGAGCTGTTCGGCGATGTCCAACGGTTTGTGCAGCGGCAACAACACGATACCGGTGACGAGCCGCAGGCTAGGGCATTCCGCCATAACGCGGGACAGGAAGGGTAGCTGCTGGAATTCCTGCAACGGCGCGCCGGCATAGTGCGAGCCCTTGAGCAGGCTGGCGAAACCGAGCTTTTCGGCCAAGCGCGCCTGCGCCATGCAGTCGTCGAACGCCGCGACCATGTCGTCGCCGGCCTTGTACTGGCTGCGGATCAGCAATCCATAATCCATGATTTTGTCTCCCTGTTTGTGTTTCGCTTTATTGCCTATTCCGGCCAGCGAATTTCTATATGCACGTTATTGAAGTCCGGATCCTCAAAATCACCCTGATGATGACAAATCATTCCCGCTGGCAAAGATGCTACGCGGATGTCCTGTCCTTCTTCGATAATTCCGCCAAACGCTTGAAATTCAATAAATCGATTCAATAAATAGACGACGGGATCGTGCATTTTTTTTGAGACCCGGCGGATACTGATATCGGGGCGTCCGAATTTGATCATACCCCTGGTATGCAGCCATTCTCCGTTGCAATCTTCTGATTGCAAGATTGAAACGTGGTTACGTGGTGACGCGGTATTTTGCTCGAACGCGCTGGCGTGCCAATCGGTCGAATCCCTCCAGTTGAATGCGAACGCGTCGAATACGGCTACACAGTCGCAATCTAATAGCCATTCGATCAAACCAATCGTATCTCGTAGATAATTGAGATCTGTAGGGTCGGGAATTGTACCTTTGAAGATTAGACACTCGGACTGCGTAGAAATGACATCCGTGAGTACCTTGTTCGAATTAACTAATTCTTCCCAGAGATACCCTTTTCGAAATGAATTTAAAACTTCGGGGTGGGTATTGGGACCGTATCGCAAAATATCGAGACCGCTTGGAACACCGTCGCAACGGTACCTGCTTTTTGAAATCGTCCAATCAGCGGGTGGCGGACCGAAAACAACATAGAAAAGAGATGCATCTCCGCCACCTGGCTGAAAATTGTGCCGTTCCCACGTATCTAACTGGCCATCCATATTCGGCATTGTACTTTTCTGAAAAACGCTACAAACCCTGCTCGACCAGCGGCATGACCTCTTCGGCGAAGCGGGTCATCGATTCCAGACATAGCGCTTGCGGCATGCCGACCCAGTGGAAACTGAGGATCATGTGGTTGATGCCGAGTCGTTTGTTGTGGGTGACGACCTGCTCGGCGATTTCCGGCGGCGAGCCCAGCATGAAGCGGTCTTCAAGCAGCTCGTCGTAATCGAGCGACAGATCGTTGTCGCCGGCCGGCATGTCCTTGTCCTGGCCCCACTGGTGATAGATCTTGTACTTCGCTTCCAGAAACGGTTTGGCGGCTTCGATCGCCTCGGCGCGGGAATTGGCGACGAAGACCTCGCGCGCCGCCGGCAGGTCGTCGGGAAAGGGCTTGTCCGCCTCGTCGAGCGCCTGTTTGTAAAGTTCGACCTGGCGTTCGATCGTATCCATGCGCTGGTGAGGGTTGATGAACCAGGCGTCGGCCATGCGGGCGGCGCGGCGGATCGCGGCGTCGGCGTTGGCGCCGATCCAGACCGGCGGCGTCGGCTGCTGTAGCGGTTTCAGCGAGAGAGCCGCATCGTCGAGCTCGAAATGCGAGCCGATCATCGACACCCGGTCTTCCGTCCAGAGCCGCTTGATCGCGATCAGGTTTTCCTCGAACCGTTTGACCCGTTCCTTGGAGTTGGTGCCGAAGGCCTTGAATTCGACCTCGCGGTAACCGAGCCCGGCGCCGAATGTCAGCCGCCCGCCCGACATGACGTCGATCGTGGCGAGCTGTTCGGCCATGTCGAGGGGCTTGTGCAGCGACAGCAGCACGACGCCGGTGATCAGCCGCAAGCTGGGCGCTTCCACCATGACGCGGCCGAGGAACGGCAACTGCTGGAACTCCTGCAACGGATGCCCGGCGAGATGCGAGCTTTTCATCAGGGAATCGAAGCCGAGCTTCTCCGCCAGCCGGGCCTGTTCCATCTGTTCGTCGAACGCGACCCGCATGTCCGTGCCTGCCGCGTACTGCGTGCGCATGCCGATGCCGTACTTCATGACGCTCATTTCGCTCGATCCTCTCTCAAGCGGAGACTTCCGCGAAATTCAAACATAGCGCGATCGACCCCCTCACCCTTCCCTCTCCCCCTATCCCGGGGGAGAGGGTTAATATTTAAAACTGCG